>JBBDYO010000019.1:0-43769 GCA_040901495.1 Solirubrobacterales bacterium | reverse complement strand
GCTTCGCCTCCAGCCGGTAGCGCCCCGACAGTACGGTGCCGATCATCGAGCTTGAAGAGCGGGTTTCCATCTAGCTGTGCATATTGGCGGGCACGGGTGGTTTTCTGGTTCGTCCTCGCTCCAGCCGTGCCTCCACCTGGGCGGTTGGTCCCAGGTGAAAGGTACGCCGGTTGACGGAGTTACGCCGCTGAGTCCGCGGGCGCTCGACGAATTGCAGGAGCCCCCGCAACTGCTTCGCCGATGCGCTTTGCCTCCGGGTAGTGGCGACGCAGCAGCTCGAGGGCCGCATCCTCGTCGCTTGCCGCCACCACGCAGCAAAAGCCGCAGCCCATGTTGAAGACGTCGTGCATCTCCTCGTCGGAGACGCTCCCGCGCTCGCCAATCAGCTCGAAGATGGGGGGGACCGGCAGGGGGTCGTCGATCGCGTACCCGACCTCGGCGGCGAGCCGCAGCAGGTTGCCGAGCCCGCCCGAGGTCAGGTGGGCAAGGCCGCGGACCTCGGTCTCTGAGCTCAGGAGCTCGACCACCGGCTTGACGTAGATCTCGGTCGGCTCGAGCAGCTCCTCGCCAAGCGCTCGCCCGAGGCGTCCCTCGGGGTCTTCGTCGAGCGGCAGCCCGCGCAGGGCGGAGCGGGCCAGGGTGTAGCCGTTGGAGTGGATCCCGGAGGAGGGCAGGCCGATCACCGGGTCGCCGGGCTGCACCGCGGCGCCGTCGACGATCGAGTCGAGGGCGACGGTGCCGAAGCAGGCGCCGGAGAGGTCGACGCTGCTGACCAGGCTGCCGAGCTGGGCGAGCTCACCGCCGGGGATCTCGACCCCGGCCAGTTCCGCGCCGCGGGCGAGCCCCACGCCGATCTGCTCACAGACCTCGGGGTCGGCGGTCGGCACGGCGATGTAGTCGAGCATCGCCAGTGGCTCAGCGCCGACGCAGATCACGTCGTTGACGTTCATCGCCACGCAGTCGATTCCGACCGTGTCCCAGCGCTCGAGCTCCTCGGCGATCAGCAGCTTGGTTCCGACCCCGTCGGTGGACAGGGCGATCCCGATCCGCTCGTCGATGCGGATCACGCTCGCGTAGTGGCCCGGCAGAGGCACCTGCAGCGATTGCCGGCCCAGTTTGATCGCGCCCAGGGCCTGGACCAGCCCGGCAACCGCTGAGTCTGCGGCGCCCTGGTCGACCCCGACCTCTGCGTAGGCGTTCTCGTCGCTCACTTTTCCGATTCTCTCAACCCCGATCGCCCTTTGACAGCTTGATGAGAACCGCGGCGGCAAGAGCGCCACGGTAGGCCGCGTAGGGCCAGAGAGCGCGGTCGCGCTCGACGAGCCTGATCAGCCGCTGCGAGGCGAGGGTCGAAGCGAATGAGGCCGCCGCGCCCAATGCCATCGAGCGCTTCAAGGACGGCGATGCTCCCCTGCGCCTCAGCCGCTCGCCCTTCAGCACCGTTGCGCCGACGATGATCGGCAGGGCGATCGTGCGCGACAGCAGGTTCGCCTGGTCGCGTGAGAAGCTCCGCCAGCGAGCCGCCGCCAGGGTCACCCCGTTGCGCGAGACGCCCGGTGCCAACGCTGCCGCCTGTGCGACCCCCAACGCCAGGCCGTCGGCGCCGGTCGCCTCGCCTCTCCCGCGCCGCTGCGGGCGGGTGTCGGCGATCAGCATCGCCGCGGCACCGGCCAGCAACCCGATCGCCGTCGCCTTCGGCCCGCCCAGCCGCCGCTCGATCGGTCGCTCGAGTGTGTACCCGACCACCGCCGCCGGCAGGAAGGAGAGCCCGAGGACAAGGGCGCGCCGTCCGTCGAAGGAGCGCATCTCATCGGCGATCGTCTGGCGCTGGCCGATCAACAGCGCCGCCGCCGCGCCGGCGTGGAGGGCAACCTCGAAGCTCTTGCGGACCTCGGGGTCGAGCTGCTCCCATTTCCAGCCTGCCAGCCAGGGGATCAGGACGATGTGGGCAGAGCTGGAGACCGGCAGCAACTCCGCCGGTCCCTGGACGACCCCCAGCGCAAGCGCCCGCCGGGTCGGGATCGTGACGTCGGCGGCAGCGCTCAAGCGCCGCCCGAGCCCGCCGCCTCGACGCTTGCTTCCTCGCCCACCTCTCCCGACTCGGCGGGGGGCCCGCCGCCTCTCCGCCGTCGGATCAACAGGTAGACGGCGCCGCCGAGAACGGCCACCACCACGGCGTAGTCGAGGTAATGCAGGTGGTCCCGCCATTCCTCCCAGTTCTCACCCACCTGTTCGCCGATGATGCCCAGCATCAGGACCCAGGGGATGCAGCCGAGCAGGGTCAGCACCGTGAAACGCCAGAAGGGCATTTTCGCGATTCCGGCAGGCAGCGAGATGAAGGTCCGGATGATCGGCAGCATCCGGGTGAAGAAGACCGTCGCGTCGCCGTAGCGCTCGAACCAGTCGTCTGCCCATTTCAGGTATTTGGGCGGCAGGTGGATCAGGCGGTTCTTCTCGAGCAGGTCGAGGCGTGCGTAGTAGCCGACCGCGTAGGCGACCCAGGAGCCGACCAGGTTGCCGAGCACCCCGGCAGCGACGATCCCGAACAGCGTCAGCTCCCCCTCGGCGACGCTCGAGCCGGCGAAGAGCATGATCGCCTCGCTCGGGACCGGCAGGCAGGCGGACTCCAGCGCCATCAGGGTGAACACGGCCGGCAGGCCGGTCGCGTTGATGAAGTCGGTCCCCCAGTTGACGATGGGGTCGAGGAAGAAGTCTGTGACGCTGGCGATTGTGAGCATGCGAGAAGCGGGGATTGTAGGCAGGAAAGCACTTACCAACTAAACTCGACCCGCCTCATGCACCGGTTGAACCACCCTGTCTACCGCAATCGGGTCCTCCAGGTGATGGCCGACGCGCTGCTGGTGGCGCTGGCTTTCTACCTTGCGTTCCAGCTCCGCTTCCTGGACGAACCGCGCGGAATGCCGCACCGCTACGACGTCCTTTTCATACAGGCCGTCGGCTTCGTCGTGCTCGGCAAGGTCGCCGTCTTCGCGGCGTTCGGCCTTTACCAGAAGTGGTGGCGCTACGTGAGCGGTGGCGACTTCGTGACGATCGTCCGCGCGGTCGCGGTCGCCAGCGGGATCCTCGTCGTGCTCTTCACGGTCGCCCAACCCTTCGACCACGATCTCCCCCGCTCGGTCGCGGTGATGGACTTCATCTTGACGTTGCTGCTGATCACCGGCGCCAGGCTTGCGGTTCGCCTCATCGTCGAGCGCCCCTCGCGCGGCAATCGCATCCCCAAGCACGAGGTGCTGGTGGTGGGCGCCGGCTCGGGCGGCCAGATGGTCGTCCGCGAGCTGCAGCTCAACCCCAACCTTGGAGCCACCGCGATCGGCTTCGTCGACGACGACCCCCGCAAGCGCGGGATGCGCATGTCGGGGGGCCTGAAGGTGCTCGGCTCGACCAAGGAGATCGCGACGATCCTCGACGAGACCGAGCCCGACGAGGTGGTGATCGCGATCCCCTCGGCGCCGGGGACCCTGCGCGGCAAGGTCGTCGCCGCGTGCCGCGAGCGGGAGATCCGCGTCCGCACGCTGCCGACCGTGTTCGAGCTGCTGCGAGGCGGCGTGCAGCTCAACAAACAGCTGCGCGAGGTACAGGTTGAGGACGTGCTGGGGCGCGACCCCGTCGTGGTCGAGCTGGACCGGGTCGGTGCCTACCTGCGCGACCAGATCGTGCTTGTCACCGGCGCTGGAGGCTCGATCGGCTCGGAGCTCTGCAGGCAGATCGCGCGGGTCGGCCCGCGGCTGCTGGTGATGCTCGACCACTCCGAGGCCAACCTCTTCCAGATCGACCGCGAGATGGTCGACGAGCGCCATTTCAGCACCGTCGAGTCGGTCCTTGCCGACTGCAAGGAGCCACACCGGATGCTGGAGGTGATGCAGCGCTTCAAACCCAGCGTGGTGTTCCACGCCGCCGCCTACAAGCATGTCCCACTGATGGAGTCGAACCCGCTGGAGGCGGTCCGAAACAACGCGATCGCGACCCGGATCACGGCGGAGACCGCGGCGGCCTCCAGCGTCGACCGCTTCGTCCTCATCTCGACCGACAAGGCCGTCAACCCGCAGACGGTGATGGGCGCCTCGAAGGCGATGGCCGAGTGGATCGTCGAGGCGGCCGCGCACAAGTACCCCGGCACGCGCTTCGCCAGCGTCCGCTTCGGCAACGTGCTCGCCTCCTCGGGGAGCGTCGTGCCGATCTTCCGCAGCCAGATCGAGCGGGGCGGGCCGGTCACGGTCACCCACCCGGAGATGACCCGTTACTTCATGACGATTCCGGAGGCGGTGCAGCTGGTGATCAGGGCAGGGGACATCGGCACCGGGAAAGGCGAAGTCTTCGTCCTCGACATGGGCGATCCGGTGAAGATCGTCGACCTCGCCCACAACATGATCCGTCTGGCGGGATATGAGCCGGAAGCCGACATCGCGATCGAGTTCACCAACCCGCGCCCCGGTGAGAAGCTGCACGAGGAGCTGGTTGGGTCGGGCGAGAAGCAGCAGCCGACCGCGGCTAGGCGGATCACCCGGGCCGTGCGAGAGACCCCCCTCGACCCAGATTGGGTTGAGGCCACGCTCAACTCGCTGGAGCACATGATCATGGCCGGCGACGAGGTCAACCTGTCGCAGCGAGTCGTCGAGTTGATCACCGCGCAGGGCGGCGACACGGCGACAGTCGGCCACGACGGATAGCCTCTCGCAGCCACTTCCCGTGGAGTTGATCACGAAAATCGGCGCTTTTGCCGGGCTGGTCGCGTTCTTTGGCCTCGCCCTGCTTGCCCTGCTCGCGTTTACTCAAGCGCGGGATATTCGCCGCTTGCGCGAATGGGCCGGCTCGGCTCCGGAGCGCGACGCCGACAAGAAGGAGTCGACGTCGGTGGCCGCGTCGCAGCGGGCCGAAGAGCTGAAGAGGCTCGAGGAGGCACGGGAGGCCGAGCGCCAAGCGGCAAACCTTCGCGAGGAACGCCGCCAGAGGCGCGAGGCCGGGCTGCCGGAAGTGCCTTGGGGGGAGCGCATGCGCGAACGCTTCTCCGGCGGCGGCAGCTTGGGCGCGCCGCGGTACCTGGTCGCGCTCTTCGCCGTCGCTCTGGTCGTCGGTGGTGGGGTGGCCTACGCGGCGCTCCACGGGTTCGGCGGGGACGAGGGCGGCAAGAACGGCTCCGGAGCCGCCAGCACCAGCGAAATCGAGGTTGCGGTACTGAACGGAACTGCGGAGGCTGGTTTGGCAGCCACCTATGGCGACCAGGTCGAGCGCAAGGGCTTCGACCTGGGCAAGGTGGACAACAGCGACTCGGCGTTCGAAGAGAGCATCGTGATGTTCAAGCGCGGCAGCGCGCCGGAGGCGCGCCGGGTTGCAAAGGCGTTGGAGATCTCACAGGTTGAACTGATGACCTCGGAAATTGCCGCGGCTTCCGGGGGCGCGAAGGTCTCGGTCATTGTCGGCGAGGACAATGCCTCGTCGGCCCCTTAGCGTCGGCGCGGTCGTCTTCGCGCTACTCGTTGTCGCCACCGTCGCGGCCTTTGCCTACTCGCAGCGGCTGAAGCGGAACCCGCTGGTCCTCGACAAGGTCACCTTCGGGAAGCCCGCCAGCCGGGCTTTCACGCCGAACCGCGACTGCCGTTTCGACCGCATCCGCGTCCGCTTCCGGGTCACACGTTCGGACAACGCCGACATCCAGATCGTCAAGCCGGGAGGCAAACTCGTCGTCACCCTCGTCCGCGACGAGTTCCTCAAGCGCTACCGCTTCTTCACCTTCTACTGGGATGGCCGCGACCGCATCGATGGCAGCGCTCCCCCGGGTCGGTACAAGCTGCGGGTGAAGCTGCTCGGCCAGGAGAGGACCCTGGTCCCCGGTGGGGTGATGAAACTGCACCGCGCGCCTCGGGAGCCCACCCCAGACTGCCCGCCACGCGGCAGGGTCGGAGCCAAGCGTTGAGCGACCTCCTCGCCGGTGCGGGTGTCGTCGTTGCTGCCGCCTCAGCGGCCGCAGCGATCCTGCTCCCCGCGGGGCGGGCCCGCTCGGCGACGATGCTGACTGCCCTGGTCCTCAGCCCCGTTCTCATCGCCGGCGACCAGTGGCACTCACCGGAGATCACCGACCTACGCGACGACCCCACTCGCCTGATCGCCCTGGGCCTTGCCGCGATCGCAGTGGTCACAGCGCTTGCCCTCGCCTTCCGCCGCTGGCCAATCGCCCTCCCATTGGCAATCGTCGCCACCCTCCCCTTCCGCATCCCCCTAGAGGCCGGAGGCGACACGGCGAATCTCCTCGTCCCGCTTTATCTCGTCATCGGGGGTGGGGTGCTCGCGAATGCGCTTCGAGAATGGAGGGGGGTCAGTCAGCGGTCTTCGACGGGTGGTGTGGGGGAGGGCTCGTCGCCCGCAGCCCGCGAGGACGACGAGACATCCCCCGCGACAGGACCCGTCGGCAGGAGCCCCCTGACATGGCTCCCACGCATCCTCGCCGCGGTCGTCGTTCTCTACGCACTGCAGACGCTCTACTCGCCGGACTTCTCGAAGAGCTTGCAGAGCGTCTGCTTCTTCTTCGTGCCCTTCTCTTTGGTCTACGTGCTGCTGAGAGATGTGAAGTGGGACCGGCGCTTGTTGACTCTCGCGCTGGTGGTTGTCGCTGTCGAGGCCGTGGCGTTTGTCGTGGTGGGATCGATCGAGTACGTGACCCGGAGCCTGTTCTGGAACGACCAGGTGATCCGCTCGAACGAGTTCCACACCTACTTCCGGGTCAACTCGGTCTTCTGGGACCCAAACATCTACGGTCGCTACCTGGCGCTGGCGATCGTGATCGCGATGGCGGCGCTGCTTTGGGCCAGGGAACGCCGCACCCTGGCGATCCTCTCGGCGCTCGTCGTGGTGCTCTGGATCGGGCTGGTGCCGACCTTCTCCCAGTCGAGCTTCGCTGCCCTACTTGCTGGCCTTGCCGTGCTGGCGGCGCTGCGCTGGAGCCTTCGCTGGACCCTGACCCTCGGCGCCGGCGCAGTGATCGCGGCTCTCTTCCTCGCGCTTGCGAGCGGCTCGATCGACTTCTCCAAGTTCAACGCCGACACCAGCGGCAGGGCCAATCTCGCCAGCGGCGGCGTCGACCTGTTCGCACAGCGCCCGCTCTGGGGGTACGGCGCGGGCTCCTTCCCAACGGCCTACCGCGAACACGTGGCAACGAAGAAAGCGCCGGTCTCCGTTTCCCACACCGAGCCGGTCACCGTCGCTGCCGAGCAGGGCCTCATCGGCCTTGTCGCTTACACAGCTCTGCTTGTAACAGCACTACTGACAATGGCATCCAAGCTGCGGTCCCCGCCGACGGGTCCTGTCGCGGAGGATGTCTCGTCGTCCTCACGGGCTGCGGGCGACGACCCATCCTCCACGCCACCCGTCGGAAGGGCGGCTGTTCTCGCGGCCTTTGTCGCCCTGCTGGTGCACACGATGGCCTATGCGGGGTTTTACGAGGACCCGATCACTTGGACGCTGCTGGCCGTTGGAGCTTCGTTGGCGGCAATGCCAACGGTCCGTGACGGAACGTAAGGTCGGTTCGTGTCGGGATATCTGCGCCGCCTAGCGACGACCGGCGCCGCCTACACCGCGGCAAGCATCCTCTCGAAGCTGATCGCGGTAGCGCTGCTGCCGCTCTACACGCGTTACCTGACCCCAGCCGACTACGGTGCGGCGGAGGTCCTCTTCGCGTCTGTCGTCGCGGCCAGCATCGTCGTCCGCCTCGGCGTGATCGAGGCGATCCTGCGCTTCTACTACAAGGCGGGGGAGGATCCCGCTCGGGTCGTCGCCACCTCCTTCGCGGCGCTGTTCTGGTTCGCGACCGTGGCGGCGCTGGTCGCCTTCCCCTTCGCGCAGCCGATCTCCGAAGCGCTGCTCGGCAAGCCCGCCACCGACCTCACGCGGATCGCGATCGGGGGGCTGTGGGTGCTGACCCTGTACGAGTACCTGCTCACCCTTTTCAGGCTCGAGGAGCGCGCTCGCGCGTACTTCATCGTGACGATCGCCAGCACGCTTGCGGCGATCGCCCTGACAATCGTGCTCGTCATCGGCGAGGGTGAGGGCGCTCGCGGCCTGCTGATCGGCAGCTACGCCACCGGCGGTGCCTTCGTCCTCGGGCTGATCGTCGTCCACCGGCGGCGGATATCGCTGCTTGTGGACCGCGGCCTGCTGCGCCGGATGCTGCGCTTCGGACTGCCGACGATGCCGGCGGAGCTCTCGCTTTACGGGCTCAACTTCGTCGACCGGATCATCATCGCCCGCAGCGTCGGCCTCGCCGAGGCGGGCCTCTACTCGCTGGCCGTCAAGTTCGCCCAGGGGGTCAACATCCTGGTCCGCGGCTTCCAGCTCGCCTGGCCGCCGCTCGCCTACTCGATCCGCGACGACGACGAGGCCCGTCGCGCCTACGCCGCGGTCGTCACCTGGTTCCTCGCCGGCTGTGCCTTCGTCGTCGTCGGCATGTGGCTCTTCTCGCGCTGGATGGTCCGGATCTTCGCCGCCCCGAAGTTCTTCGAGTCCTACGAAGCGATCGGCTTGATCTCCACCGCCGTCACCCTCTACGCGCTCTACATGGTGCTCCTGGTGATCCTCGGCCGCACCGGACGCACCGAGTTCAACTTCCCGGCGACGATCGCGGCGCTGGTCGCCAACGTCGCGCTCAACCTGATCCTCGTCCCCTCGATGGGGATCGTCGGCGCCGGGATCGCCCTCCTCGCCTCCTACTTGATCGTGGTCGCGCTGATGTATGTGTTCACCCAGCGCCTCTTCCCAGTCCCTTACGAATGGGGCCGCCTCGCCCGGGTCGTGGTCGTGTCCGCCGCCCTGGTCGGACTCGGCGAGCTGCTGCTGCCGACATCCGGCGCGGTCGGCCTGGCAGGCCGCATCACCCTCTGGCTCCTCTACCCGGCACTTCTTCTCCTCGGCGGCTTCTTCACCGCCGAGGAGCGTCGCTGGCTTTCGCTCCTGCGCCGCCCGCGTGAGCTGGCCCAGCGCCTGCGCTCCCTTCGTAACCAGCCCGTCGAGGTCGACGGCCAGATACCCGAGGCCTACGAGGTGGGCCTGATGGATGAGGATGCACGGCCATGAAGGAGCCCGCCGACGGTGGTCACGCGCCCGCGAGAGCGTGATTTGCACAGGCAGCCGACGGCGCTGGGGATAGAGTGGGGCGCGACCGCTGTGATTCGTGTTTTGCGGAGCATTTGGCAAGTGAACACCTCTCCAAAGCACACCCGGAATTGCCTGAAGTGCGGCCAAGCCCTCGCGACGACGGCGGGCTTCTGTCGCAACTGCGGCACTCGCGTCGAGTTACCGCCCACTCGTCAGAGCGAGGGATCGAGGAAAGCGATCCTCATCACAGCCCTCATCGGGCTTGTCGTTGCTGGAGGCATTGCCGCGGCGGTTGTCGCGCTGGGAAAGGACGACGCGGAGCCCACCGAGAGCACGCCGCATGGCGGAGGAGACAGCGAGAGGATCTCGCCAGCGACCTGCTCTAGCGTGCCGCCCAAGGGCTTATTCAAACTCGCCGACGCCGCTAACTATCCGGTCTACTGGGCGGGACCCATCCCGAACACCGAGCTCGAACTGACTCCACCGACAGATGGCAACGCCTATGTCCGTTACCTCACCGGCGACGCCGAAGCAGACGATCCGCGAGCCGAATACCTGACGATTGGTACCTATCCGGTTGTAGATGCCCAACAGGCGCTGCGAGACGCAGCGAACACGACAGAGAGGGACTCAATGCTGTGGCCGGAGGCTGGGTATGAAGTCCTGGGCTCCGCAGAGGAGACCAGCGCCTACATGGTTTTCGACGACCAACCGGACCTACAGATCGAGATCTACGACCCGACGCCGAAGCGAGCCTTTAGCTTGGCGCGCTCGGGGCGTATCTGCCCCGTTCCACCGGCCTGAGCTTCCTAGGCGGCGGTGCGCTCACGCAGCCCGCTCCCCTGGCTGGGGAAGAGGGCTTGGCGGGCGTGGGCCCAGTAGATACCGGCGGGGTGGTTGGGGAGGAAGGTGGCGCCGAGGGCGCGGAGGGCGTAGGACCAGGCGGTGAGCAGCCGGACGGCGAGGGCGGCCGGTCGGGAGTGGTGCTTGCGCATGTAGAGGTCGCGGTTGCGATGGAACTCGACGATGCGGGGGAGGCCGGCGGAGAGGTCGGTGGAGAGCTGGTCGTGGTGGATCGCCCTCGCGGTGGGGACGAAGAGGGTGTGCCAGCCCGCCTCCGCGAGCCGCTTGCAGAAGTCGCACTCGTCGTAGTAGACGAAGAAGTCCGGGTCGAGGTAGCCGACCGCCGCCGCCGCCTCTCGCCGCACCAGCAGGGCGCTCGACTGTGCCCAGTCGACTTGGCGCGTCCCCTCGCCCTTGCTCTGCACGGTGAAGAGGCGGTGCATGAACGTCGCCCCGACCAGCGCCGTGCCGACTCCCGGGAAGCGCCAGGCGCAGGGGACCGGCTGACCGCCGGAGTCGAGCAGCTGCGCTCCCGCCGCCCCGGCGCGAGGATCGGCATCGAGCGCCTCGCCCAGCGCCGCGGTCGCCCCCGGTTGCAGCTCGGAGTCCTCGTTGAGGAGCAGGCAGTAGCGACCCGTCGCCTCGCGCAGCAGCGTCGAGTCGTTCGCTGCCTTGCCTGCCGGTTGCTCCAGGACGATCAGGCGGATGTCGCCGCCCCGCGCCCGGACCGCATCGGCGGATCCGTCGCTGGAAGCGTTGTCGAGGACGAGGATCTCGCGCTCGATGCCATCGGGATGGGTGCGCTCGATCGCGTCGAGGCAGGCGAGCAGGTGCTCGCGGCCATTCGTGTTCACGATGCAGTAGGAGAGCGCCGGTGCCAAGGGGGTGACGATAATCCGCCCCGACTTGCAATGAGTGCAACTAGAGCTCACCCCAAAGTTCAACTCGTCGATCCCTCGGCCTTCACGCCCCCTTACGACCGGGCCCTGGCCGCGGCGCTATCGCGTGCGGGCACCGAGGTCGAGCTGCTCACCAGCCGCTTCCTCTACGGCCCCGTGCCGGCGGCCGAGGGATACGCGGTGAGCGAGCGCTTCTACCGGCGCAGCGCCGCCCGCGGCCTCGACGCCCCCGCTCGCCGGCCGGCCAAGCTCGCCGAGCACCTGCTCGACATGCTCCGCTTTCGCCGCGACGCGGACGCGGACCTCATCCACTACCAGTGGCTCACCGTCCCCGGCCTCGACGCCGCGCTCCTTCCCTCCCTGCGCCCCCGGGTGATGACCGCCCACTACATCCTGCCCCCGGGCCCGTGCCGCGCCCTGGTGGCGACGGCTCGTCGGGTCTTCGGCCGTATGGACGCGGTCATCGCCCATTCCGAGCAGGGAGCGACCCGGCTGCGCGAGGAGGTCGGCCTCGACCCGAGCCGCGTCCGCGTCATCCCCCACGGCGCCTTCGATTACCTCACCCGGCTCCCCGACGAGAAGCCGTTGCCGACCGAGCTCGAGGGGGCGGAGGGGCCGGTGATCCTCTTCTTCGGCCTGCTGCGCCCCTACAAGGGACTCGACACGCTGCTCGAGGCGTTCCGCCGGATCGAGGGCGCGGAGCTGTGGATCGTCGGCAACCCGCGAATGGACGTCGAGCCGCTGCGGCGAGCGGCGGCCGAGGCTCCTGGGCGCGTCCGCTTTCTGACCCGCTTCGTCGAGGACGCCGAGGTCCCGCCGATCTTCCGTCGTGCCGACGTGGTCGTCCTGCCCTACCGCGACGCCGAGCACTCGGGCGTGCTCTACACCGGCCTCGCCTTCGGCAAGCCGATGGTGGTGAGCGCGGTCGGCGGCTTCCCCGAGCTGGCCGAGCAGGGGATCGCGCGGCTTGTGCCGCCCGAGGACCCAGCCGCCCTGGCCGCCGCGCTTGGCGAGCTGACCGGCGACGAGACGGCCCGCGCCGAGCTGGCGGCCGCCGCGGAGCGGGCAGCGGCCGGGCCGTACTCCTGGGACGAGGTCGCCCGGCAGACAGCAGGGCTCTATCGCGAGCTGCTGGAGGCGCGCGGATGATCGCCGTCGCGATCCTCTTCTGGGGCGCGGTCGCGCTGATCCTCTACACGCACGCGGGCTACCCGCTTGTCCTGCGCGCGCTCATCGCCCTGCGCCGTCGCCCGCCCCTGAGCCCCGGCTCCTGGGAGGAGTTGCCGAAGGTCTCGCTGGTGATCGCGGCATATGACGAGGAGGAGGTGATCGCCGACAAGGTCGCCAACGCGCTGGCGCTCGACTACCCACGCGAGCTGCTGCAGGTGATCGTCGCCTCCGACGGGTCGGCCGACGCCACCGTGGAGCGGGCGCGCGCCGCCGGCGCCGACCTCGTCCTGGAGCTGCCGCGTGGCGGCAAGATCGCCGCCCAGAACGCGGGGGTCGAGAACGCCACGGGCGAGATCGTCGCCTTCTCAGATGCCAACAGCACCTGGGCGCCGGACGCGCTGCGGCACCTGATCGAGCCTTTCGCCGACCCCGCGGTCGGCTACGCCTGCGGCCAGGTTCGCTTTCTCGACGCCGGCGGCGACAACCTGGAGGGGCCCTACTGGCGCTACGAGATGGCGGTCCGCGAGATGGAGTCGGGGCTGGCGGGGATCACCGCCGGCAACGGTGCGATCTACGCGGTGCGCCGCGACGCCTACATTCCCCTCAGCCCCTCGGGCAGCCACGACCTCTCCTTCCCCTTCCTGTTCGCCAAGCGGCGACTGCGCTCGCTCTACGTCCCCTGGGCCCAAGCGGAGGAGAAGATGGTGCCGACGCTGGAGGGCGAGTTCGGCCGCAAACGGCGGATGATGGCCGGGCTCTGGGACATCGTCTTCGGGGAGGGCATGCTGGCCCCCCGCGGCTACTCGCCGCTCTACGCATTCGAGCTCCTCTCCCACCGCGCGCTCCGTTACGCGACCCCGTTCCTGCACGCGATCGCGCTGGGGGCAAACGTCGCCCTCCTCTGCTGCGGCTGGGTCTACGCGGTGATGTTGATCGCTCAGCTGGCGCTCATAGCCGCCGCCCTGCTCGGCCGCTGGTTGCCCCTCGCCCCGTTTCGCATCGCCCGTTACTACGTGATGACGACCGCCTCGATCGCCGCCGGCCTCTGGGATCGCCTCCGCCGCGGCTCCCCCGGGGCCTGGGAGAAGGCGGAGGGAACCAGGTAGCGATGCCGCGAGCGCTCGACATCCCAATCGCCGCGATCGCACTGGTGGTCTTCTCGCCCGTTCTGGCCATCGCCGCCATCGCGATCAGGCTCGGCAGCACAGGCCCGATCTTCTACCGGCAGCGCCGCGTCGGCAAGGACGGCCGCGAGTTCGAGATGCTGAAGCTGCGCACGATGGTGCAGGGCTCCGACCCGGTCGGGGTCGGGACCGTCGTCACCCGCGACGACCCGCGCGTGACGCGAGCAGGGCGCTTCCTGCGCCGCACCTCGCTCGATGAGATCCCCAACCTGATCAACGTCCTGCGCGGCGAGATGGCGATCGTCGGCCCACGCCCAACGATCCCGGCCCAGGTCAAGGACTACTCCTCGCGCCAGAAACGCCGCCACGAGGTGCGCCCTGGACTGACCGGCTGGGCGCAGGTCCAGGGGCGCGCCGGCATCCCCTGGGAGGAGCGGATCGAGCTCGACATCGAGTACGTGGAACGCCGCAGCCTCGGCCTGGATGTGCGGATCCTCGCCAAGACGACCTGGCTGCTGCTCACCGGTCACGGCCTCGCTCCCGACTAAAGATCCAGGTCAAGCCTCTAGGGTTCTGAACCGGAGGACCATGTCGACGCTCGCGATCACCTATGTGGGAGGCCCAACTGCGCTGCTCGAGGTGGCTGGCCTGCGGCTGCTGACCGACCCCACCTTCGACCAGCCGGGCAAGCGCTACCACTTCGGCTGGGGCGCGATGTCCCGCAAGCTCCAGGCCGCGGCGCTGGGCCCCGATGACCTCGGCGAGATCGACGCGGTCCTGCTCAGCCACGACCACCACGACGACAACCTCGATCCCGCCGGCAGGGCGATGCTTCCCTCCGTGGGCAGGGTGATCACGACGCCCGCCGGCGCCCGCCGGCTCGGGTCCTTGGGCGCCGAGGGCCTGGCGCCGTGGAGCACGACCGTGCTGCAGACGCCGGACGGCGGCGAGCTGCGTGTCACCGCGACTCCCTGCCGCCACGGCCCGCCGCTGAGCAAGCCGATCGTCGGCGAAGTGATCGGCTTCGTCTTGGAGTGGGAGGGGCAGCGGGACGGCCCGTTCTGGATCACCGGCGACACCGTCTACTTCAGCGGCGTGGCCGAGGTGGGCAGGCGCTTCGATCTGGGCTCGGCGCTCGTCCACCTGGGCGGGGTGCGTTTCCCGGTCACCGGCTCGGCCCGCTACACGATGAACGCCGCCGAGGCGATCCGCGTCGCCCGCGAGTTCGAGCTGTCTACCCTGGTCCCGATCCACTACGAGGGCTGGAAGCACTTCCGCCAGGGCCGCGCCGACATTGAGGGCGCCTTCAAGGAGGCGGGAATTGACGATCGGGTCCGCTGGCTCGAGGCGGGCAAGCCGCAGGCGATCGAGGTCTGATGGTCAGCCTCCGCCCCTTTCACCTGGGTGACGCCACCGCTGTGTATCGCTGGTTCAACAACCCCGAGGCGACGCAGACGCTGATGGAGCAGCGTGAGAGCTTCTCGCTCGAGGACGCCGAAAGCTGGGTGCGCCGTGCCGCGGATGACTCCGGCGAGGATCGCAAGTACGCGGTCATGGTCCAGGGGTTCGACGAACCGGTCGGCTTCACCGCGCTCTACGGGCTCTTCCGGCAGACGGCTCCCGAGCTGGGGGCGTTGATCGGGGACGATGTGCGGGGCAGGGGGGTCGGTCGCCGCGCCGAGGCGCTGACGCTCGCCAAGGCCTTCGACGAGTTCGGCGCCCACCGTGTCTACGGGCGCATCCCGGCCCGCAACGAGGTGGCGAAGAAGACCGTGGCCGGGCTCGGCTGGAAGTACGAGGGGACGATGCGCGCCCACCTGAACCGGCCCGATGGCGTCGACGACTGTGAGATCTGGGGCGTGCTGCCCGACGAGTTCCGCGCCGCCGCCGTGGACCTTCTGGCGTGAGCGCAGTCGCGGAGCTGATCGAGGACGCCGGCGCGGCGGCGACGAGCGAGGAGTTCTTCCGCTCGCGCCCCTTCCTCGCCGCCGAGGGTGTCACCCACACCCTCCGCATCGAGGGGGGTGGAGTCGAGCTGCTGGCCCCGCTGCTCGTCCGCGAGATCCCGGGGACGGACCTCCGCGACGCGATCTCTCCTTATGGCTACCCAGGGATCGTCGTTCGGGGAGTTGTGCCCCCTATAGGGGGTTCAAATCACCAAACGGCGCTTGACCCCACCTCCGTTGACTTCGGACCCGCGGGGCTCGTCAGCGTCTTCATCCGCCACACGCTCGGCTCCCCACCGCTCGCTGGCGCCAGCAGCCGCAACGTCGTTCAGATCGCCGACCCGGCGCTGCCGCTGAAGAGCCGGGGGAGCGATCGCAACCAGGTCAACAAGAACCGCCGCGCGGGCTACGAGCTGCGGCTCCTGCCCGGCGGTGAGGCCACCGCGGACGATCGCGCCGGTTTCCTCACCGCCTACGAGGAGACGATGCGCCGCACCGGCGCCGCCGAGCGCTACTTTTTCGATGCCGCTTACTTCGACCGGCTGCTCGAATCGGACCGCGCCTGGCTCGCCCTCGCCCATGCTCCTGGCGGCGAGGTCGCCGCGGCTTCGATCGCGGTCAGCAGCGACGGCTTCCTCCACTACTACCTGAGCGGCAGCGCCGACGCATACCTGCGCGACTCGCCGATGAAGAACGTGGTTGCGGGCTTGATCGAGTTCGCCTCAGAGCAGGGCCTGCCGCTCAACCTCGGCGGCGGCATCACACGCGGGGACCGGCTTGAGGAGTTCAAGCGCGGCTTCGCCAACCGCGAGGAGCAGTGGAGCACGTCGGAGATCGTCTGCGACGCGGAGGCCTACGCGCGCCTCTCGCCAGACGGCGCGCCGGACGGCTTCTTCCCCGCCTACCGGGCGCCGGCCTAGCTGACGGTCGGTCGGCCTGGCGTGGCGACGACCTTGCCGGCCGCCGCCGTAAGGGCCGAAAGACAGTCTCTAGCTCGAGGGCTCGACCGGCGTCGCGCCCTCTGCCCCCACCTGCTCGCCGCCGAACCGGCCCCAGGTCTGCATCCCGAAGGCGCGGATCGCGTCAAGGGTCGCGGCGCCTTTGTACTCCCGGCAGCCGAGCAGGTTGGTCCAGGTCGCCGCCGCCACCGCGTAGTCCATGTTGTCATTGGGGAAGAGCAGCGTCCCTCCGGGCATCGTGTCGTAGAGCCCCTTCAGCTCAAGCTGGTCCGACTCGGACAGGTCGGAGCTGTACTGGATCTCCATCCGGCCGTGCTCGAGGCTGTGGACGATGAAGATTTCGCCGGGCATCTCGCTGTAGGCGCCGTCCGCCTGCTGGTACGGCACGTCGACGTGGTTGCCCGAGGTCGGCGGGTTGGTCCCGTAGTCGGGAGTCGGAGCGGTCGGAGGGATGTGGGTATTCCCCTCGTCCCTGAGTTCGAGCCGCAGGGTGCAGCCGGCTTTTTTTGCGGCCTTCGTGAGGTTCTTCTCCTTGACCGGCGGTGGGTCGGTTCCCTCTCGTTCGTCAGGCTCGATCCCGTTGGTGGAGCCCGTCGACTGAGCGATGTGCGCCCCCCCACTGTTGTCCTCAGCGCCGGTGAGTGCAGGCAGGATCACCCCCACGAAGAGTCCGCCGAGAACCAGCGCCCCAATGACACCGGCGACGGCGTAGACCGCCACGACCCGTCGCTGGCCCTGCTCCTGCGACGACTCGCGTTCTTCCCGCGCTTGGCGGAGACGTTCTCTCTCTTCTTCCCGTTTGTTGGCCACGCCGTCTTATCCTCCTACGGCGGCGCTTGGACGCCGCCCATTGCCGTTCGCCCTCTTACTTGGGTGGGGATTGTGCCCTGATTGGGCCCAGACTTCATCGAGGAACAGCGCCAGCTCGCCGGTCAGCCGCTTTGGCGTGATCCTCCACTCGAGGATCGAGGTCGCTTCGACCAGCCGCGCCTGGGGCAGCTCTTCGGCCAGCATGCCGGAGTCGCTGAACGGATGCAGCGGGTCGCGCTGGTGCCCGACGATCAGCGTCGGCTTGGCAATGCCCTGTCGCTCCTCGCGATGCGGTGCGGTCTCTCCCAGCAGCAGGCCCTCGAGCACGGCAACCGAGGGGCGAGGTCGCCGCCTCACCCAGTCGAGCCCAATGTCGACCAAGTGGTGGGTGCGGGGGAGAGCTGAGGTGAGGCGTGAGGTGAGCTCGAAGGCGGGACGCCCGACGCGCAGGCCGAGCAGGATCGGGGAGAAGATCGCGGCGACCGCCGCCAGCGCGTTGTCGAGGACCGGCATCTCGATGAACAGGCCCTCGACCCGCTCGGGGGCGTGGACGGCCAGCTCGAGGCCGACGTTTGCCCCGAGCGACGTGCCCCCGACGACGGTGCTCTCGATCTCGAGGTGGTCAAGCAGCGCGGCGATCTGCCGGGCGAACAGCGGCATCGAGTAGAGGCGCAGATCGTCCGGCTGGTCGGAATCTCCGTGGCCGAGCAGGTCGACGCAGATCACCCGGTTGCCGCGCTTGGCCAGCCACGGCGCCAGCGGCTCGTACATGCGCCGGTTCATCAGCAGGCCGTGGACGAGGACGAGGGCTCGGTCCCCCTCCCCGTACTCGTCGTATCTGATCTTGTGTCCCTGGTAGCTCAGCTCGCCCATCGGCCACCCAGTCTAGTTAGACGGGGTTCTTAGGCTGTGCCCAGGGGTGCTTGCGCGCCACGGGTTCGCTCCCATGGGCGGGAGGCCTGGAGGGCGCCGAGCACTGCCCGTGTCGCGGGGGCGCGGTTCAGCGCGTAGAAGTGGATGCCGGGCGCTCCCGCGACGAGCAGCTCGGCGCACTGCTGGGCGGCGTAGGCGACCCCGAGCTCAAACTCGGCCTGCTCATCGCCGTCCACGGCCCGGAAGGCCTCTTCCAGTCGCAGCGGGATCGAGGCGTCGCAGAGCTCGCAGATCCGCTTCGTCTGCGCAAAGCTGGCAACCGGAATTACGCCGGCGAGGATCGGCACGTCGATCCCCCGCTCGCGCGCCGCCGCGACGAAGTCGAAGTAGACCTGGTTGTCGAAGAAGAGCTGGGTGATCAGGAACGAGGCGCCGGATTCGACCTTCGTCTTCAGGTAGTTGAGGTCGGTGTCTAGGTCGGGAGCCTCGGGATGCACCTCCGGGAAGCAGGCACCGCCGATCGCGAAGTCCCAGCGGGAGCCGATGAAGGCGGCCAGCTCAGCGGCGCTCCCCAGCCCCCCCTCGGGCTGGACGAAGTCCTTCTCGCCCCGCGGCGGGTCGCCGCGCAACGCGAAGACGTTTTCGATTCCCGCCGCCTCGATCCGGTCGAGGGTGTCGGCCAGCCCATCCCTCGTCTCGCCGACGCAGCTCAGGTGCGCCATCGTCTCGAAGCCGATCTCCTCCTTCAGCGCCCGGGTGATCTCGACCGTCCCGTCGCGGGTCGACCCCCCGGCGCCGTAGGTCACCGAGACGAAGTCGGGCTCCAGCTCGCGCAGCGAACGGGCGGTCGCGAACAGCTGCTCGGTCGCCTCCTCGGTCTTGGGCGGGAAGAGCTCGACCGAGAAGACGGGTTGCTTTGCGGCGAGGATCTCGTCGATGCGCATCCGCGCAGGGTAGCCGCCCGCGGACACGAGGGCCCTGTCTCTCCCATCCACTGATCGGTCCCCTACCGGCCCGGCCCTGGCCGCGCTGGATCGGCCGCCATTGGGCGGTCGCGGGGTCACCTAGCGCGGCGCTGGCCCACTCGCTCGGACGTGTGCGGAGTTGACCCACGATATGGGTGGTCAATCCCACCCACACCCGCTTCCGACGGGTTAGCGCCGCCGGTCCACCCATGCCTGGAAGTGGGCCTGGATGTCCTCGAGGCGCTTGCCCTTGGTCTCCGGGGCCAGCTTCCAGCAGAAGACGAGGTGACGATGCCGATCGCGCCGTAGAACCAGAAGGCGCCTTCTCTCCCGAGCGCTTCGATCAGCAGCATGAAGGTGAGCGAGACGATGAAGTTGAAGGTCCAGTTGTCCACAGGCAATTTCCAGGTGCCGCGAGGCCCTTTTCTTCGGAGTTTGCGGGAACGATGCTCGCCGCCCCCTAGACACCGGCATTCGGAGGGAGTTATGTTCGCACTGCGACTGGGAGAGACAGGCCCTGCGGAAGCCAAGCGGGACACCGTTTCGAAGGTAGCGTGAATAGCTTCTACGCGCGAAGGCTACGCGCGAGGTCGGCTACAAGCGCTATCCCCGGTCGTGTTTTCGTTCCTGCACTTCGTCCCTTCGTCTCGTCCGACGGCGTGCCTAGCGTTGCGGTCGGCCTTGGAGTGCCGACCCTCCTCCGGCCGTGCGTGCGGGGCGCTGTTTGGGAGCGGGCGCCGCCAGCGGACCCCCGTGAGTCCCGCTGCCGGATAGCCAGTCCACTCCCCCCGCCGGGCCTCTCGGCTTGGCTGTGCGAGGATGCGCCCGATCTGCGATGAGCGAGGAGCTTCGCTACGAACGCGTCGGCGCCGCCTCGGTGCTGACGATCGACCGGCCCGAGCGCCGCAACGCGGTCGACGCTGCCACCGCCGAGCTGTTCCGCCAGGGCCTGCGCGACTTTGAGGCAGACGAAGATGCCCGCGTTCTGGTTCTCACCGGTGCGGGCGGGGAGGCTTTCTGCGCCGGCGCCGACCTCAAAGCGATGAACCTCGATGTCTTTAGCCCGGACGGGCCGATGGGCCCGACTCGCCTCACCCCGTCGAAGCCGGCGATCGCCGCGGTAGACGGCTGGTGCTTGGCGGGCGGAGTGGAGCTTGCCCTCTGGTGCGACATGCGGATCGCCACCCCCAAGTCGACCTTCGGCCTCTTCGAGCGCCGCTGGGGCGTGCCGCTGCTCGACGGCGGGACCCAGCGACTGCCTCGGGTCGTCGGCATGGGCAGGGCGCTCGAGCTGATCCTCACCGGCCGCCCGGTCGAGGCCGAGGAGGCCCACCGGATTGGGCTGGTCAACGAGGTCGTCGATCCGGGCAAGCACCTGGAGCGAGCGCTTGAGCTGGCCGAGCGGATCGCCTCCTTCCCGCAGGAGACGATGCTCGCCGACCGCCGCGGCGCGATCGAGGGCTTCGGGAAGCCACTCGCCGAGGGCCTCGCTTTGGAGGCCCAGCTCGGGAACGAGGTGCTCGAGGTCGCCGTTCGCGGCGCCGCGCGCTTCGCCGCGGGCGAGGGCCGCCACGGCGAGGGCGTCTAGCTGCCCCGGCGCATCTCCGCTTCGGCGCCTTCCGGGCCGAGGTAGGGCATCAGGACCGCGAAGACGAGGCCGGGCAGTATGCGCTCGAGCTCAGGCCCGCGCCCCGCCCGGACCTCGTCGAAGATCATCGCGGCGGCGCCTCCGATCGCGAAGCGCGCGGTGTCGGCGGGCAGGCTCTCTCCCTGGGGGGAGTGCTTTCGCCCCTCCTCGAGCAGGGGCGTGAAGCGGGCCAAGGCTGCGCGGTAGCGCTCGCGCGCCGCCTCGCCGGCGGCGCTCACCTCGACCATTCCCATCCGCACGATGTCCGACTCGGCGGAGAGCAGCTCAACCATCGCCCGAAGCCCCGCCGTGATCCGCTCCGGCCATGGCTTGCTTTTCGCGTCCTCGAAGGCGTCCCAGACGCGCCCCACCAGGATGTCGACCACCCGGTCGTAGGCTTCCAGGAAGCAGGAGCCCTTGCCGTCGAACATCTCCTCGAAGGACTCCAGTGAGACGTCGGCGGCCTCGACCACGTCGGTCACGGTGGTCGCCTCGTAGCCTTTCGCCGCGGCGACCCTGATCATCGCGTCAAGCAGCCTTTCCCGCTCCGACCACTCCGCTGTCACTTTCGGCAGGCCACGACGTCGATCAGGAAGACGTTGTGGATTCGATGCCGATGGTGACTCCATCCTCTTCAGCGTAGGGCAGGGCTCAAGGGCTGTCCAACGCCCGTCCAGCGCTCCGCGCAGCCGATCTCCCAGGTCCGCTCCACACCCCGTTCCGCCGCCGAGCGACGCCTACACTCCGACGATGAAGATCGGGATCATCGGCCTCGGCTACGTGGGCCTGCCGCTTGCCGTGGCCTTCGCCGAAGCGGGGAGTGAGGTGGTCGGCTTGGACACCGACGCCCGCAAGGTCGAGGCGCTGAACGAGGGCCGCAGCTACATCGAGGACGTCCCGGACGCCGTCTTGGCTCCACTGACCGAGCGGCTCTCCGCCACCTCGAGCCCCGCCGATCTCGAGTCTTGCGAGTCGATCGTGATCTGCGTCCCCACCCCCCTCACCAGCTCGCGCGAGCCCGACCTCACCTATCTGCTCGAGGCGACACGGAGCCTGTCCAAGGTCCTGCGGCCCGGCCAGCTCGTGGTCCTGGAGTCGACCACCTACCCCGGCACGACGCGCGAGCGCCTGCAGCCGATCCTCGAGGAGTCTGGAATGTCGGCGGGCGGGGACTTCCACCTTGCCTTCTCACCGGAGCGGATCGACCCCGGGCGGACCGACTACACGATTCGCACCACCCCGAAGCTGGTCGGCGGGGTCAACGAGGCCAGCGCCGAGCGCGCCCGCGAGCTGTACACGCTGATCTGCGACGAGGTGATCGTCCTCTCCACGCCGGAGGCGGCCGAGCTCGCGAAGCTGCTCGAGAACATCTTCCGCTCGGTCAACATCGCTCTGGTCAACGAGATGGCGCAGCTCTGCGACCGGCTGGGGATCGATGTCTGGGAGGTGATCGAGGCGGCGTCGACGAAGCCGTTCGGCTTCATGCGCTTCGACCCCGGGCCGGGCATGGGAGGGCACTGCCTCCCCGTCGACCCCTTCTACCTCGCGTTCAAGGCCAAGGAGCACGACTTCTACCCCGAGTTCATCGAGCTGGCCGGCAAAGTCAACCGGGCCCAGCCCGCCTACTGCGTCGATCGCATCGCCCGCTCGCTCAACGAAGCGGGCAAGGCCTCCAGCGGCTCGAAGGTCCTGGTCCTCGGGGCCAGCTACAAGGCCGGCATGGGGGACATTCGCGAGTCACCCGCGCTGAGGATCATCGGCCTCCTGCGCGAGCTCGGCGTCGAGGTCTCCTACCACGACCCCTTCGTCCCCGAGCTTCCCGAGTTTGGGCTGTCTTCCGTGGACCTCGCGGAGGCGCTGCCCGATGTCGACCTCGCGGCGATCGTCACCGCCCACGCCGAGGTCGACTACGAGAAGGTCGTCTCCGCCGCGCCGCTCGTCGTCGACTTCCGCGGGGTGACCCGCGGGATCGCCGCCGAGAACCTGGTCAGACTTTAGCCGCGACCAGCTCAGGGCTTGGATCGCTGAGCGCGCAGGGCTCGGGCATCGGGAAGAGGCGCAGGAAGCGCCCCATCGACCTCTTGCTGCCCTCGATCGCTACCGCACCGCTCTGGAGGGCGTCATCGAGGGGAAGCTGGCCGGTCAGCACGGCGGCCAGCGTGCCAGGGTCGGTCTCGATCGCCCCGTCGGGCTTCCCATCGCCGTCCCGGGAGAGCTCCACCTTCCCTTCGGAGACGTCGACGCGGAAGCGGTCCTCTCCTAGACGCAGCTCGTAGCTCGCGCGCAGGTCGCCGGCGGCATCGGGATCAAACAGCGAGCGCAGAGCGAGGACGATCGAGTCGGGGCCAATCTCCTGTGTGTCTGGGGGGAACGGGGATCGGGCGCCCCAGGCACCGAGCCGGGTCACTATCGGCTCCAGCTCTAGGCCCCACTCGGTCAGCTCGTAGACCGTCGGCGAACCGCGCCCCGGCAGCTTGCGTCGTCGCACGACACCTCCCTCGGTGAGCTCTCGCAGGCGCTCTGCAAGGATGTTGGTGCTGGCGTTTGGCAGCCCGTCGCGCAGGTCGGTGAAGCGCTTAGGGCCAAGCAGCAGTTCCCGGATGATGAGCAGTGCCCACCGTTCGCCGACCAGGTCGAGCGCATGGGCGAAGCGGCAAGCGTCGCCGTATGTGCGCTTAGTCGCCATTGGACCAGTCTAGTCGGTTAGTGCAATTTTACAAGTGGGTAGTTGTTTTTTTGAACTATCTGCTACGGTGCCGAAAGCCGATGGAAGAAATCGAGGACAGATGACCGCAGACACAGACGATTCCAAGCGCTGGCTTGCCCTCTATGTCCTCTGCGCGGGGGTGTTGATGATCGTCCTCGACATCACGATCGTGAACGTCGCGCTGCCCTCGATCCGGGACGACCTCGGCTTCTCGCAGAGCAACCTCGCCTGGGTGGTGAATGCCTACCTGATCCCCTTCGGCGGGCTGCTGCTTCTCGCCGGCCGCTTCGGCGACCTGATCGGCCAGCGCCGGGTCTTCCTCGCCGGCTTGGTCGTCTTCGTCAGCGCCTCGCTGCTTTGCGCTCTCTCCCAGAGCCAGGAGATGCTGATCGGCGCGCGCTTCATCCAGGGGATCGGCGGCGCGCTCACCTCTGCCGTGGTCCTGGGGATGATCGTGACGATGTTCCCGGCGCCCGCCGACCAAGCGAAAGCGATCGGCGTCTACGGCTTCGTCGCTTCCGCGGGCGGCTCGATCGGGCTGCTGGCGGGCGGCATCCTCACGGAGGCGATCAGCTGGCACTGGATCTTCTTCATCAACCTGCCGGTCGGGATCGCCACCGCGCTGCTGACCCGGCGCTTGGTCGAGCCCCACGAGGGAATTGGGATCAGCGAGGGGGCCGACGTCCCGGGCGCGCTGCTGATCACCGGCGCGCTGATGCTCGGCACCTACAACATCCTCGAGGTAAGCGAGGTCGGCTGGGGGGCGACCCAAACGCTCGTGCTCGGCGCCATCTCGGTCGCCTTGGGCACGGCTTTCATCGCCCGCCAGGCGCGGATCGCCAACCCGCTGATGCCGCTGCGCCTCTTTCGCTCCCGGAACGTCTCCGGCGCCAACGCGGCGCAGGCTCTGCTCGTCGCCGGGATGTTCTCGATGTTCTTCCTCGGAGCCCTCTATCTGCAGGAGGTCCTCGGCTACGACGCGCTCGGCGTCGGCCTCGCCTTCCTGCCGGCGACGATCGTGATGGGAACGCTGTCGCTCGGCTTCTCGGAAAAACTGATCATGCGCTTCGGCCCACGCCGGACGCTGCTCCCGGGACTCGTCCTGATCGGCATCGGCCTGCTGCTCTTCGCCCGGACACCGGTCAACGGCAACTACATCACCGACGTCCTGCCCCCGATGCTCCTCGTCGGTGTCGGGATCGGCACCGCCTTCCCATCGCTGATGACGCTGGCGATGTCGGGGGCGACGCCGCAGGACGCCGGACTCGCCTCGGGGCTGGTCAATACGACGGCTCAGGTGGGCGGCGCGATCGGGCTCGCCGTCCTGGCAACGCTGGCCACCGAGCGGACCGACAGCCTGAGCGGCAGCGTGTCGCACGAGGCCGCCCTCAACTCCGGCTTCCACCTCGCTTACCTAATAGGTGCCGCACTCGTCGCGGTTGCCCTGGTGGTCGCGATCATCGTCCTGCGCGAAGTGGAGCCGGCGCCGGAGGGCGAAGCTGAGGCGCCCGAACCGAAGCGGGCCGACGAGCGGGAGCCGGCCTACTCCGAGGCTTAGCGGGGAGGGCCAAACCCTCCCTTGCCGATCACCGCGTCAGTTTTACGCGGGCTCTTTTGCGGGCTTTGTTTCCGGAATCGTCGGTGGCGCTCACCACCACCCTGGCTGCCACCTGGCGCCCGTGCTTCAACGCCCGCTTGGCTCTCTTTCGCACCTTCACCTTCAAGACGACAAGTCGGAAGTTGGCCCGCGAGCCGGCCCGTGCCGATCGGGAGGCGGGGGCCAACCTCGCCGAGCCGGCTTTCGCTCCTCGATTGAAGAAGAGCAGCGCGCCGCCGGCACGCAGCGAGCATGGTTCCGAACAGGTCGCGGTGACCTTGATGTATCCACGCAGCTTCTGGCGCCGAGGAGCCCTGACCCGCAGCCGCAGTCGTTTCGATGGCGGCCCACTGATCGGAATCGCTGGGCTGCATGTCGATGGCCCGCCAGAGGGCGCCGTAGTCGCGTCCGCGGCCACGCGATAGGCGTTCTCGTTGGTCAAGACGTAGAGGCGGCAGCCAGAGTCTTCGCCGAAGCCGAGCAAGGCAGCGCCTTCTGGCAGCGAGAGGCCGGCTGGGCGTGGGTCCCCGCCCGCGATGGAGAGGTTGATCGTTCGCAGGTCGGATCGGCAGAAGTCGCCGTAGAGGTAGCGGCCGGTCAGGCCGGACAGGGTCTGGTCGCGGACGACGTGCCCGCCGACGATCGCGCACCCAGTCGTTTCCAGCGGGCTCGAGGCGTTCGCGTACTGGAAGACGGGATCGGTGAGTCCGGGCTGGGACGGTGAGCAGTCGCCCTCACAGATCGGCCAGCCAAGATTCGCACCGGCGAGGTCACCGGCGTTGATCTCCTCCCAGGTGCCTTGCCCAACGTCGGCAACGACGAAGCTCCCATTCGGCGCGAAAGAGGCGCGATACGGATTACGCAACCCCAGCGCGAATATCTCGGGGCGGGCGCCCACCGTCCCCACGAACGGGTTGGAGGGCGGCACGCCGAATCCAATCCCGCTTTGGGGGCTCGGGTCGATGCGCAGCACCTTGCCCAGGTCGTTGGCCAGGTCCTGAGCGTTCGCCGCGACCGCGTTGTCGCCGATCGTCACGTAGAGGAAGCCGTCGGGCCCGAAGGCGAGCTGGCCTCCGTTGTGGTTACCGGCGGAGTGGGGGACCTCGAGCACGAGGCGGGCCGAGGCAGGGTCGGCGAGATTGGGATCGATCAGCGAGCGTCGGTACTCGACGATCCGCAAGTCGCCTGCCGCTCCTCCGAGTCCGTCGGGTTCTTTGGCCACGGTGAAGACGTAGAGCAGGCCGCTCGAGGCGTAGTCCGGATCGAAGGCAATCGACAGCAGCCCCCGCTCCACGTCCGTGTCGACGTTGGGCACGGTGAGGAACGGTGTGTCCCTCAGCACGCCGTTTTCGACGATCCGCACCCCTCCACCACGTTCGACCACGAACAGGCGCGCGTCGCCTGGCGGCGCCGTCGCGTGGATCGGTGTGGAGGGCCAAGCTGACGGCGAGGCGAGCGGCAAGAGCACCGCCGCGGAGGCGGTGCTCGGCAGCATGGCTCCGATGGCCAGAGCAGCGAGGATGACCCAGCGCCTCACAGCCCTATCTTTACCCGCTGCGGTGTCGACCTAGTCAAGGTCACGCTCGTAGAAGAGCATGATCGGTCCGTCCGGCTCCCCTTCGCGATTGGCGAAGCCGCAGCTCGCATAGAGGGCCCTCGCCGCGGCGTCGGTCTCGCCGGTGCAGAGGGCCATGTAGGCCGCTCCCTCCTCCCGGGCGGTTGCCATCGCCGTTTCCATCAGCGCTCGGCCAATCCCCTGGCCACGCTGCGAAGGCGCGACGTAGAGCTCCTCCAGGTACGCGTCCAGCGTGCTGTTCCAGATCGAGGGCCGAAACCGGAGCACCGCGAGGCCGACCGGCGGCTCGCCGCTGAGCAGAGCCGTCATCTCCCCGTTCGCCAGCAGCTGTTGAGCCCGGTCGGTTAGGGGCCCTACGCCCGGGGTCGGGTCCGAGAACTCGGTGTTGAAGTCGTGCAGCAGGCGCGCGATCTTGGGGGCGTCGTCCGCGCCCGCCTGCCGGACCGAGAGTTGGTTGGACGGCACGCATAGAGCCTAGCCCGGGCGGGTCCTACTTCGCCCTAGCGATCGCGTCGCGCGGGATCAACTCTGGGCACCGGCGACCCTGTTCCTTCTGGCTCTCCTTGAGTGCTCGTACTGGCGAGCTCGCTTGCTGCCTTTCTTGACTCCAGGCGGTGGCATTGCACTCGCTCCTTTCGCGTGCCTTCGACCGGATCGTTTCTCGGTCGGTGTCTACCCACTGGGCCTCAAGTTCAAATCCGGGACCAACCGGGCGATGGAGCCGACTTCTCCAACGGGCGCGAGTTTGGAGTCAAACGCTGGGGGGTATGGAGACCTCTAGTTGAGCGTGGGCGAATCAAGACTTGGGAGGCGACGATGTTCAGATGCGACAGCTGTGGAAGCGGTTACTCGATTCGAGCGGCCTCGGCGTGGGAGTCTTGCCCAAGGTGCCTGGCGAAGGACCGGATCAGCGTTCCCCTGAGCTTCGAGCTCGGATGGCGAGGGGGCGACCGCTCAGGCGATGGGGCTGAAGCCCAGCCTGAGCGGCCCCTTACCCGCCTCAGGAATAAGGATCCCCTCAGGAATAAGGATCCTCTTCAGCAGCCAGCGTCAGCGAGCACTCTTTGACCTCGCTCAGATGGCGTTCCTGAATCGGTAGCGCCCACTCGACGAGGGCGGCGATCTCCTCCTCGCCCGCTTTCTCGTTCAGCTTGCCGAGGATGGCCCAGTGGCCAACCTCGCCGGCCTCGGCCATTGTCATGAACTCGAAGCCGTCGAGGCCATCGGAGTCCTCGCCGAGGTAGGTCGACATCATCTCCGCCGCCTCGCTCTTGGTTTCCTGAGCTTTTTCGAGGATCGCCGTTTTCTTTCCCTCACGGCCGTCGATCAGCTCGCCGCAGCGGCGGTCGGTTTCCTCGGCCTCTTCGCGCATCTTCTGCAGGCTCTCCGCGACCTTCTCGTCGTCGATCAACCCCTCGACCTTTTCGGTTGCGTCTTTCGCGGCGCGAGCCAAGCCGGTCACCTCGGCCAGCTTCTCCTCGAGAGTCGTGATCTCAGCCATCGCTTTCCTCCTATCGTCGTAACTTGCAGTTCTTCCCAGCCGCGAGTGCCTACCCCCAACCGGCTCGTTTCAATCGTGGGTCAACGCACGCTCAAGCGCTGGCCGAGGACATGAGCTCGAGGACTTCAAAGTGATCCTCGACTTCCCCAATCCGACCCCGCTCCAAACGGTTGGGAGCCGTCGATGGCAGAGAGATTGGGTGGGCGAGTCCTGGGTAGGTAAGCCACGTGGCTGCGATCGCCTACACACTGTCCAGCGAGGAGCAACGACCCGATGCGCGGCAGGTCCTTTCGGAGCTGTCATGAAGCTGGTCTTCGCTCCGATAGGGATCGTCGCGGGGTTGGCGGCCGGGCTCATAGCCCAGAAGGGCTTCGAGCGGCTCTGGGCGCTCTTCGACGACGAGGACCCGCCCGACCCGGCTGATCGCGACGCGCACATCGCCAAGCTGCTTCCAGCTTTGCTTTTGGAGGGAGCGATCTTTCGCGCCACGAAAGGCATCGTCGACCACAGCGTCCGCGCTGGCTTCGCTCGCTTGACGGGGCGCTGGCCCGGGAGCGAAGACAAAGACGACACCTGAAGAAGGCATGGGTCGCGTGAAGTCGGTGCGTGGGCTTCTCTACATCGAAAGGCCGAGCAGGAGGGAGACAGCGATCGCGGCCGGAGTGCCGTAGAGGCTGAGGCGGACGAAGAACCGGCTCCACATCCCCTCGTAGCCGACCGCTTGGAACAGGAAAAGGCCGACGACGTGGGCGAGGTTGATGAGCGCCATACCAAGGGCGATTAGGACGCGTGCCACGCAGGCGGCCCCAAGGCCTCCTTCCTCGAAGGCGTGGTGCCCCGATCCGGCGACGCACTCGGCCGCCAACGCTCCGAGCAGGAGGGTGCCGACGATCGCCACCACGATGCCGCCGACGTCTCGGCGTGAGAGCGGCGGCCAGTTACGGGAAGGCCGCCAGCCCTTGCGACGGCCGGCGACAGGCTCGGTCTTCTTGACGTCGAGCACGTGCGGGGCGCTGGCGCGATCGACGACGAGCTCCGTGACCGGCAGGTCGAAGTCGCGCTGCGCCTGCTCGAGCAGCCCGCGCTCGGCGAAGGCGCTGTCCTCCTTGCCATGAGCTACAACCAACACTCGATCTGGATGGAGCTTCTGGATCTCGTCGCTGATTGCCTGGATCGGCTCAGAGTCTCCGACCTCTCCTGTGGCGTCGATGCCGGCGGCGCGAAGTTCCTCGAGCGTCCGGCGCAACCGCTCTTCGGCAGGCGCGATCGCGCCGTCGACGTCGCCCAGCGTGTGCTTCAAACCCGAGTCGACCAGGGCCGGAGCGACGACGAAGACGGCGCCTGCTTGTGGGCCGAGATGCTCAAGCAGGCTCTGGCGGAGCTCCGCACCCGCCACTGTCTCATCGACCACTACGAGGGTGCCCCCGCCTGCTGTCACGCTCCTCGGTCCGCTTCGGGAGGGTCGACTTCGTCGGCTTCCCCGTAGACGGCATGGTCCTGCTCCTCCTCCGTCGCTGGGGCGTTACGGAGCGGATCGACGGCGGGGCCGCCGTGGCTGGCTTGCTCTTTGAGGAGCTTTTCGGATTCCTCGAAGCCCTCCGCCTCGCCGCCGCCGTGCTCGGCTGAGGCGCGCTCGGCCTCATCCATTCCCTCCATGCCGCTGCGGCCACCGATCTGCCCAGCTTCCGCGGCCGCTGCTTCTTCCTCTTCGCGGAGGACTATCTCGTCACGCTCGTCAGCCACATCTTCAGACTGCCCGTTCAGACCGTCGCTAAAACGCAGCTCAGAACGTCAGCGTTTTCTCAGCCCACAGCGCCCAGTCCGCCAGCTCCTCGACCTTGGAGCGCCGAGCGCCCTCGATCAGGGTTTCCTCCTCGAGGCCGCGCGCGTCCATGCAGGTTCCGCAGCAGGCAACCTCGCCGCGGTGGACCAGCGGGTTGAGCATGTGATCGAGGCGGTGGTAGTGCCCGGCGGGGAGGTGCTGCCCCGCGATGGCGCACATGACCGCGTCGCCGAACAGGAAGATCCGCATCTCGATTCCCTCGCGCTCGCTCAGCTCGGTAGCGAGGCGCAGGGCGTTGTAGGGGCGCTCGCTGCTGTAGGGCTGGTCGTTGACTATGACCAGGATGTTCATTGCCCTATGACAGCACCATCCGATCCCTATTCATCAGGGTAATCCGGGGATCTGCCTGCGTGATTTCCACAATTCGAAGCTGCTTTATGCGGGGAGGGAGTGCCCATTGACATATTTAGCGCGCTTGCCTAATCATTTTTGGGCGAGGTCCAAGACCCAGCCGGCCGCACCGGCATTGGGATCTCCTACGCAGACGAGAGGCGCGCGATCAAGCACGAGTTGATCTTCGACCCCGAGACCTCGACGCTACTGGGCGAGCGCCAAGTCGTCACCGGGCCTTTCCCAAGTGGCATCACATTTCCATCGGGGGCCGAAGTCGGCTCGGCCACCTACCTGGTGTCGGGAGTAGTCGACTCGACAGAGGAGGGGCCGACGCACCGCCGCTGACCGACTATCCGAGCCTTTCCAATGCGCTCGGTAGGTCGCTCAGTGTCGATATCTCCACCAGGTCCACGCGATCCGCTGGAGCAGAGCGCCTGTTGCGATTGACCCATACCGCTCCAAGCCCTGCTGCGAGGGCCCCGTCCACGTCCTTGCGGATGCTGTCGCCCACCATCACTGCCCGGCTGTTGTCGGCGTCGAGTTGCTGCAGCGCGTGCTCGAAGACGGTGGTATCCGGCTTGGCCACACCCAAGTCGGCGGATACGACGACAGCCTCGAAGTAACCGCTCAAGCCAGAGGCCGCGAGCTTCTCGCGCTGAAGGCAAGCCGCCCCATTGGTGACCAGTGCCAGTGAGTGCGACTCCTTCAGCTGGGCCAGGGCGCCCGCGACATCGGGAAACACCTCGTGCCGACTACGGCGCTCGACCCCGAACCGCTCAGCCAGCTCCTCCGCAAGCCGAGCGTCGTCGACTCCCTGGTCGGAAAGCGCGAGCCGCCACGCTTCGCGCCGGTAGGTCGGAGACCATTCGCGAAGCGCCCGCACATCGGCTCCATCGCCTTCGAACCGACACCAGAGGCCCTCCCACGAGCTGATCCCAACCCGCATGCAGTACTCATGGGTAGGCGCTGCGTACCACAGCTCTCGCGCTCGCAAGCGAGCACCTTCGCCGAGTGCTTTGGGATCGAGGTGGCGGTTCGCCGCCCCGAACTCCGCCGTTGCAGCGAAGGCGGCCACCGCCGCCGGCTCCTCGACCATCAGCGTCTCATCGAGGTCGAACAGCAGAGCCCGCTTCATGCGGCCACCCTACCCTCCGTTCCTGGCAGGATCGTGCTGTGCACCCGATGGAGCCGGTAGAGCTCAGTGGCGATTTGGTGGCGGCCGAGCCGTTGTGTGCCGACCACGCCGCCGGCCTGCTGGCCGCCGCGGATGCCGATGAGGTCTTCGCCTGGCTTCCGTATGGGCGACCGGCGGACCTCGACCAGGCGGGCGCCTGGATCGACGCCGCCCTCGAGGACAGAAACGCCCACCGTCGCTTTCCCTTCGCGATCCTCAGCGCGGGGGACGGCGGGGTGGTCGGCTCCACCTCCTACTGGGACTTCGATGCCCACAACGCGAGCGTGGAGATCGGCTCGACGTGGCTCAGCCGCTCCCTATGGGGAGCCGACCACAACGCCGAGGCGAAGCTGTTACTGATGACCCACGCCTTCGAGATCCTGGAGCTCGAGCGCGTCGTCTTCCGCACCGACATCCTCAACGAGCGCTCCCAGCGAGCGATCGAAAAGCTCGGGGCGGTCAAAGAGGGCGTCCACCGCCACGAGATTGCGCCGTCGGGATGGCAGCTGGCGCGACAGCGTTCACTACTCGTTGCTTAGCTCCGAATGGCCCGAGGCCAAGAGCCGCCTGCACGAGCGGCTCGGGGAAGGTGGCTGAGCTCCGACTTTCCGGCGGGTAACCCACCATCGATATGGGACCATCTTGAGCAAGATGACCGACGCGAAGCCAATCGCCTGCTCACTGGGTGCGGGCGAGCTGGAGCAGCGGATTGCCATGATCGCCCAGGTCGGCGCCGATGGCTTGATCTCTCGTGACGCCGACGGGAATCGTCACCGGCTTCATTTCCGCGCCGATCCGGCCACCCGACACAGGCTCGAAGAGATTGTTGCCGCGGAGGCCGAGTGCTGCGCGTTCCTCGATCTCTCGCTGACCGAGGATGGCGACAAGCTGCTGCTCTCGATCTCCGCACCCGAAGACGGGCAGGCGATCGCGGATGAGCTAGCCAGAGCGTTTGCTGGCTAGGTGAATGAACCCCCGCTTCGGGGATCGGAAGCACTCGTACATTCATCGCAGGTCTCAATGCAGCCTCAAGTCCTGCCGATAAAAGAGCGGGCAAACAGGAGGCTTACTGTGAAGGGAATCGTCTTCAACCTGCTGGAGGAGATTGTCGCCGCGGAGTACGGCGAGGACGTTTGGGACGACCTGCTCGACGACGCTGCGCTGGACGGCTCCTACACCTCACTGGGCAACTACGCCGATGAGGACCTGATGCGGTTGGTGGCTGCCGCCTCGGAGCGCCTCGAGTTGCCAGCGGAAGATGTCGTGCGCTGGTTCGGGCGCAACGCGACGCCGCTCTTCAAGCGGCAGTACCCGAACTTCTTTGCTCCACACGACTCGACCCTGCCCTTTGTCCTGACACTGAACGAGATCATCCATCCCGAAGTGCGCAAGCTGTACCCGGGCGCAGACGTCCCGGTGTTCGATTTCGACACTTCTTACGACGACGTCCTGGTGATGGGCTACTCCTCGTCAAGGAAGCTGTGTGCTTTCGCCGAGGGCCTGCTGCTGGGTGCCGGGGACGTCTTCGGGGAGGAGGTGACCATCAACCAACCCACCTGCATGAACCGTGGGGATGAGCGGTGTCGCCTTGAGATCAGCGTGACTTGACGATGACGCCGTCCACCACCGCACTCAACGATCGCGAGGAGCGCCTTCGCAGGCGCCTTGAGCGTGAGCGGAGCGCGCGCCGGGAAGCAGAGCAGATCTCCGAGGGAGCCACCCGGGCCCTGTTCGAGCGCCAGCAGGAACTCGCCCTGCTCGAGGGGATCGCCACCGCTGCCAACGAGGCGACGAATCTGAACGACGTGATGCAGTTGACGATCCGCCGAGTCTGTGAGCACACCGGCTTCCCGATCGGTCACGCTTACCTGCGCGCCCCGAGCGGCGAGGAAGTGGAACCCACGGCGATCTGGCAGGTCGATGACCCTGACCGCATCCAACCCTTCCGCCGCGCAACCGAGGCTGTCTCGCTCGCCCTTGGAAAGGGGCTACCGGGCCGCGTGCTGGAGAGTGGACGCCCCGCTTGGATCGAGGACGTGACGGAGGACTCGAACTTCCCTCGCGCATCGGTGGCTCGGGCGGTGGGCCTCCGCGCCGCCTTCGCCCTTCCAATCCTGGTCGGCTCGCAGGCAGAGGGAGTGTTGGAGTTCTTTACCTACAGGGCGATGAAACTCGATGCCGGAGTGCTGCACCTGATGAACCAGATCGGGACCCAGCTCGGCAGGCTCATCGAGCGCACCCGCGCTCAGGAACGAATCGCCCACCAGGCTACCCACGACGCTCTCACCGGCCTGCCGAACCGGGTCCTCTTCCAGGATCGACTCAGCCATGCCCTGACGCGCCGGCGGCGTGCCAAAACCTCGATCGCCGTCTGCTTCATCGACCTCGATCGCTTCAAGTCTGTCAACGACACCTTCGGCCATGGCGTCGGCGACGAGTTGCTCGGGCAGGCCGCCGAGCGGTTGCGGTCCGTGCTGCGACCAGCCGACACGATTGCCCGCCTGGGCGGTGACGAGTTCGTCATCCTCTGCGAGGAACTCAGCGGCGAGCAGGAGGCGGTGAGGCTCGCGGAGCGCCTGCAGCGGGTTTTCGGAGACCCCTTCACCCTGGGTGGAAGCGAGCACATCGTGAACGCGAGCATCGGAGTGGCGATCGGCGGCGGCAAAGCGGACGCCGACGCCCTGATGCGGGACGCCGACTCCGCCATGTACCGGGCGAAGGAGCAAGGCAGAGGCCGCTATGAGCTCTGCGACGATGAAATGCGAGAGCGAGCACTCCGTCGAGCGCAGACCGAGCAGGCGCTGAGTCGTGCCCTAGAGCGAGATGAGCTGGAGCTGCACTTTCAGCCGATCGTCGCGCTCAACAGCGGCAAGATCAGGGCGGTCGAGGCGCTGCTGCGCTGGCATCATCCCGAGCATGGTTTGATCGATCCGGGGGAGTTCATCCCGATCGCCGAGGAGAGCGGCCAGATCATCCCGATAGGCGCGTGGGTCTTGCGTGAAGCGTGCCGGCAGGCGGTCAGCTGGCGGGCGCACCTCGGTGCCAAAGCGCCGACTCCGATCGCCGTCAACCTCTCGGCCCGGCAGCTCGCCATCCCCGAGCTGGCGGAGGTGATCGAGCAGATCCTGGTGGAAACCGGGTGCGCGCCGAGCGACCTGGCACTTGAGTTGACCGAGAGCGCCGCCGTATCGTGCGGGACGCTTCCGTCAGCCACGCTGGCGAAGCTGCGCGCGCTCGGCGTGCGCGTACTGCTCGACGATTTCGGTACCGGGTACTCGTCGCTCAACCACATCCGTCAGCTCCCGATCGACACGATCAAGATCGACGGCTCCTTCATCCGCGGGTTGCGCACCGAGCAGGAGGCCAAGGTAATAGTCAGAGCGATTGTCGGCATGGCGACGGCGCTGGGGCTGGATGTCGTCGCGGAGGGGGCGGAGAGTGAGGAGCAGGCGCTCTTGGCCTCGGAGCTGGGCTGCGAGCTGGCCCAGGGCTACCACTTCGCCCATCCCATGCCTGCCGCTGAGCTGGAAGCGCTGGTCAACCGCGAGCTCAAATCCGGCCCGCATCGCGACACAGCGCAGTAGGGACACTCGCCTCTAGGGAAGCGTCGGTTCGGCTGGGGTCGAGGTCGAGGGCTGCTCCGACCTCGGACGGTGGACATTATGGATCGATTCTTGCCCGTCTCCCTCAAGTATTTGGCGCTGGGTGCCGATTGCAGCGCGATGGCGGCTAAACGTTTGAGCGGGGAGAGGGATGCGATACGAGTGCCTGCGCCCCCGAGCGCTCTCACAGGAGAGCCCGTAGAGGATCTTCACCGTCTCGGCGAGGTGCTGAAGACGCGAGTCGAGGATGTGCTCGAGCTGACCGTCGAGCGGACGACCGGGCCGGGCCACGACGTCGACGCCGTGGTTCAGGACAGCTTCGAGCGGATCAGCAGGAGCTCCACGATCGCGGTTGCCCGGTGGATCGCCGGGGAGAGCATGGAGGTCGCGATCGAGGCCGGGCGGGAAACCTGGGAGATCTTCGGCGAGCTTGCTGTCCACCGCGCGGCGTCGCTGGACGAGGTGACCTGGCGCTGCTTTTGGTGGCGCAACGCGATGGCCGAGGTGCTGCAGGAGAGCGCCGCGAGGCTGAATACCTCACCCGAGGCGCTCTCCGGTGCCTTGAACATCCTGCAGCTCAGTCTCGAGTTCAGCCTGTTGCGGATGTGCGAGTGCTTTGAGGCCGAGCGCCATCGGACGGATGAGGAGCTGACGCGGCGCGAAGAGGAGCTCGCCTTCCTGGCGACCCACGACGCGCTGACCGACCTCCCCAACCGCACCTTGATCCTGGACCGTACCGAGCAGATGCTGGCGCGCTCGCGCCGTAGCCAAACACCGGCTGCGGCGTTGTTCATCGACCTCGACAACTTCAAGGACATCAACGACACGTTCGGTCACGGAACCGGCGACGAACTGCTGCAGGCGGTCGCCGCGCGCCTCGACGGCGTGACCCGCGATACCGACGCACTGGGCCGCCTCGGCGGCGACGAGTTCGTAGTGATCTCCGAGGAGCTCTCGCTGGCGGCGGGCCCTGAGCTGGTCGCCGAACGCCTGCTCGACGCGCTCGCGCACCCCTTCAATCTCGGCGCGGACAAAAAGACCCGTGTGAGCGCGAGAGCGAGCATCGGGATTGCGATGGCGGAGGGATCCTCGGCCGAGGAGCTCCTGCGCAACGCCGATATCGCGATGTACCGAGCCAAGTGGGACGGCAAGAATCGCTATGCCGTGTACGAGGCCGGCATGCAGGAGACCGTTCAGAACCGCATGGAACTCGAGATGGACCTGCGCGAAGCCCTTGAGAAGGACGAGTTCTTCCTCGCCTATCAGCCCACGATCAACCTGAGCGACATGAGCCCCACCGGAGTGGAGGCCTTGATCCGCTGGGAGCACCCGGAGCGCGGCGTTCTCCAACCCGACACCTTCATCCCGCTGCTCGAGGAAACGGGGTTGATCGCAGAAGTCGGCAAGTGGGTCCTGGATCAGGCCTGTGCTCAGGGTGCCACCTGGCGAGAGGCCGGCTATCCGATCAGCATGGCCGTCAACGTCTCCGCTCGACAGCTCGACAGCGACCAGATCACTGCCGACATCGAAGGCGCGCTCTCGGACAGCGGCCTCGAGCCTGAAGCGCTGACGATCGAGGTCACCGAGACGACACTTATGCGAAACGCCGAGGAGACCGCCCAGCGGCTTACCGCGATCAAGCAGCTGGGCGTGCGGATCGCGATCGATGACTTCGGCACCGGGTACTCATCCCTCGGACACCTGCAACGGTTTCCCGTCGACGCGCTGAAGATCGACCGCTCGTTCATCTCGGGCCTGAAAAGCAACCAGGAGGGCGAGACGCTGATCCGCTCCCTCGTGCAGCTCGGCAAGGCCCTCTCGATCGAGACCTTCGCCGAGGGCATCGAGGAACAGCACGAGCTCTCCCTGCTCAAAGACGAGGACTGCGACAGCGGGCAGGGCTTCCTCTTTGCCCGCCCCCTCGATGTGGCCGCTACCGAGGCCTTCCTTCAGGACTGGGCCAACGATGTCGCGCCCATCCTCGCGGAACAGCCTCAGCACTCCTAGGCGTTTCTCAGGCCGAGCGCCGCATCGCTGGGGATCTTTGCGGCAAACTCGAGTCCACATGGGCATCCTGAACGCACGCCCGAAGCTCGAGCCTGGCGAGGAGCTGCGCTGGAAGGCGCTGGCCAATCACGTCGACGGCCCTTCGTATGTGCTCTGGGGCATGACGTCCTCGTCGAGCGGCCAGCTGGTCGTGACCGACCGTCGAGTCTTCTACCAGCCGAGCCGAGTCGACACCCTGTTTCGTCAAAAGCGCTGGGAGTGCCCGCTCGACGCCGCAATGGGAGTCGAGATCGTCAGTCGTGCCTCCCGTGAAGGCATCGACATGTTCGCTGGAGAATTGCGCGACCGCCTTGGGATCAGGACCGAGGATGGCGTCGAGGTCTTCGTGGTCAACCGCCTCGAGGAGAAGATGGTCGAACTGCAAAGACTCTTCCTTTGAGCGACATGCCCTCTTTCGGACAGCTCACAGCCGCAAGCTCGCAGTTCATCAACAAGCGCGGCATCTACCTCGGGCGCCGCTCGACGAAGTTCCATGTGGCTCTCTATCGGCGCTCCGGCGGCAGGATCGGCGGACATATTCCCGGCTGGCCCGAGGCCCGGATAGTCCTGGTCGATCACACGGGTGCCAAGAGTGGCGCGAAGCGGACGTCTCCGGTGATGTACCTCGAAGACGGCGATGCCATCGTTGTGATGGCCTCGAAAGCGGGCCAGCCAACGAACCCCGCGTGGTTCCACAACCTCAAGGCGAACCCCGACACCACGATTCAAATCGGCTCTGAGGTCCGCGAGGTCCGCGCTCGCGTTGCCACCGACGAGGAGCGCGTTCGCCTCTGGTCGAAGTTCGTGGCGATGTATCCCGGCTCCGAGTTCTACCGGCGCAATGCGAAGGGCCGGCAGATCCCGATCGTGATCCTCGACCCTCGGTAAGAAGCGGCGGCTCGGTCCGGGGCGATGGTGTGTCGCTCCAGTTGCTGCCCCTACGAGCCGGCGTCTTCCTTCACAGGCACCATTCGCCAGACGGCGAGGTTTGCCGTAGGCTCTTTTGCCCGTTTGTCGAGCGACGTAAGTACTTGAGGAGAGCCCTAGTGTCCAAGCTAACCAGGTCGTCGTCGCCTCGGGCGGCAACAAGCAGCAAGAATCCCCTGGCCTGATCAACTACCCGTCCGCCTTCCCCAACGTGATCGGGGTCGGCGCCACCGACAGCAAAGACCTGATCAACAGTGCCTCCACCAATGGCACCTGGATCGACGTTTCGGCACCGGGCAAAGAAGTGCTTTCGACCACCTCTGCCATCGATGAAGAATGGGCGGAATTCACGAGTCCAGGCCAGCCCCCCGTCCTCGTCTCGTTCAAGGAAGGGACCTCGATGGCCGCGCCGATCGTCGCCGGCCTCGCCGGGCTGATGCTCTCGGTGCGGCCCGACCTGACCCCCGCCGAGGTGGAGAGCCTGATCAAGGCCACCGCTCGCGACCTCGGCACCCCCGGCCCCGACCTCGCCTTCGGCGCCGGGCGCATCGACGCCGCAGCCGCGGTCGCAGCCGCGGTCGCCTACGTGCGGCCTCCGCCTCCGCCTCCGCCGCCAGTCCGCATCGGCGCCAAAGTCAGCCTGCGGGTCAAGGTCAGCAAAAAAGGCAAGGTTTCCTACTTAGGCAAAGTCTCTTCGAAGAACAAGAAATGTGTGAAAAAGCGCGCTGTGTCTCTCCGTGCGAAGGGTTCGAAAAAAGCCCTCGCTAAAACCAAAGCCACTAAACGAGGCGGCTTCAAGTTGAGCCTCCCGAAACGTCCCAAAAAGCCCGTGCAAGCGGTCGTCAAAGTTAAGAAGATCGACGCCGGGACGATCTGCAAGGCTGCCTCGTCGAAGTTCGTCAACTGAATTTCAACCATCGCGAAGGGCTGGCTGAGCCCCGAACTTCGGTGGCTGGGGGCCGGGGGTTCTTGTCCATCGCTAGGCCGGCTGTCTGCCACTGTGAACCGCGACGATTCGCATCTTGGGCTCGATGAAGGGAAAGAAAGTCGAGCCCGAGGACTGCTGGCGGCGAACGCTGCGCTCTTCGGACACCTCCTAGCTCGTTTCCCATCTCGGGCGTCGGGTAGATCGGAGCGAACCAAATCAAGGGAGCACAGATGGCGGATTTGAATGAGCGTGACGCGAAGCTAGTCCAATACCTGAGTGAGGCATTCGGTAAGGAGAAGGAACTGGAAACCAGCCTCGAGGCACATATCGCGATGACCACGAAGGCGCCTTACAGGAATCGCCTCAAAGCCCATCTCAAGGAGACGAAGGCCCACGCCAAAGCCTTGGAGCGACGAATCAAGAAACTCGGTGGGGGCGGGCAGCTGACCCAGACTGCTGTCGGCAAGGTGATGGCTGCAGCGAAGGGGCCGCTGCACATGGTTCGGGGCAGCGGCGAGCAGGAGAAGATGTTGAAGAACGCCAAGACGGAGTACTTCAACGAGCACGAGGAGATCGCCACCTACCTGGCGATTGAGACCTTGGCCGAGAAAGTCGGAGATCGCGAGACGGCGAAGCTCGCAAAAGGAATCCGCCGGGAGGAGGAACGGATGGCGAGGTTCCTCGAGGGCCAGATCAAGGCGCTGACCGGCGCCGTCGTCACCGAGGAGGTGCCGAGGGCCCAGCGCAAACCTCTGCCTAAAGCCAAACGTGCTCGAAAACCAGCCCGGTCGGCCCGTAACTGAGCAGGCCCATGGACCGACGGGGAGCGCGACGCCGTTCGGTCGGGCTGCCGGGAAGGTTCGCGAAGAGCGCAGTGCCCGCCAGCCCTCGCTGGCCAAGGTTTAGGCGTAGCCTCTGTCGGGGTAGATCGCTGCCATGCTGCGGGAGAGGAAAGTGGAAGCCGAGACGCCAGGTGCGCGGCCGGCTCCTTCTCTCGCCCGCACCGTCCAGGCTTTGCGCACGATCCAAGGTCGCCGTCCCCGCGCGCAGAGCGTGCGACGGCTCAATCCTCGCTGACCACCTGCCTCGTATGGGAGAGCGACTCGCCATCTACCTCAACGACCACCTGGCAGGAGCGACGGTGGGGGTCGAGTTAGCGCGGCGGCTGCGGGCGAGCAACGAAGGCGATCGGGAGTTTGGACCGGCGCTGGTCGAGATCTGCGCCGAGGTCGAAACCGACCGTGAGACGCTGAAAGCCGTGATGGATCGACTAGGGGCTGGCCAGAGCAAGTTCAAGCCGGCTGCTGCGGTGCTCGGCGAGCGGTTGGGCCGGTTGAAGCTGAACGGGCGGCTGTGGGGCTACTCGCCGCTCAGCCGCCTTGATGAGCTGGAGTTGCTGCAGATCGGCGTCGTGGGCAAGCGCCGGCTGTGGCGGGCGCTCGAGCACACTCATGCTGACGATCTCTCGGACTTCGAGCTGGGCGCATTGGCTGAGCGGGCTACGGGTCAGCTGCGCCGGCTCGAAGCACTGCACCTGAAGGCCGCTTCGCTGGCTCTGTAGCGAGCGTCCTGCGTTTTCCTCCACAGCGGCGCGGGTTTCAGCTACCTCGACCCTGAAGGCGGGCGCGTCCGCGACGAGGACACCCTCGAGAGGATTCGCACGCTGGCAATCCCGCCGGCCTGGCGGGATGTCTGGATCTGCGGCGATCCATATGGCCACGTCCAAGCGACCGGGCTCGATGAAGCCGGACGCAAGCAGTACCTCTACCACGAGCGCTGGCAGCTCAGGGCGGCGCAGCGCAAGTTCGAGTCGATGCGCGAGTTCGCCGCGATCCTCCCGAAGCTGCGCCGCGCGGTAAAGAAGGACCTCACGCAGGAGGGAATGCCGCGTGAGCGGGCACTGGCCTGTGCCGTGCGCCTGCTCGACCTCGGCTTCTTTCGGATTGGCGGTGAGGAGTGCGCCGAGACTACGAGAGTTATGGGGTGGCCACGGTGCTGCGCGAGCACGTCTCAATCGAGGACGGCGCCTGGCGCGATGTCCGTTCTGAGGACGTGAACGCCTATCTCCGGGCAAAGGCGGGCGATGGGTTCTCCGCGAAGGACTTCCGCACCTGGCACGGGACCGTCCTCGCGGCGGTAGAGCTGGCGCGGGAGGGCGCGCCGACCTCGAAAGGGGGAGGAGCGCGTGATCCGGACGGCGGTCAAGCGAGTGGCCGAGTGCCTCGGCAACACCCCGGCCGTCTGCCGGCGCTCCTATATCGACCCCCGAGTGATCGAACGCTTCCGCGAAGGAGAGACGATCAACCCGACGAGCTCAGCAGGCACCAGGATGACCGCGAGAGCACGGGCGAAGCTCGAGCGCGAAGTGCGCCGGCTTATCAGCCGAGCCTCCGGGCTTCTGCGGGGCCTGTCGCTAGATGCCGAGGCAAGCAGAAAATCCCGGCGTGCAGCTCGTAGTTGGACGGCATTACGTCTCGGTGATTAGGCCAAGCCCGAACTGGGGTAGTTTGGTAGGACGGCCTCATCGGACCACGGGACGAGAGGCTGAGTCGAGGGCCGGAGTTCAGTTTCTGACCCAGAAGCATGAGCGACGCTCCTTGGCCCCCTCGGGGCCAAGGACCTCGGGATGAGCTGCACCGCCGAGACCGCTCAAGGGTCAGCCTAAACCCTCTCCCTCTCCCTCCCCCTCTCCGTCGATCACCTCTAGCAGTGGGGAGGTATCGAGCACGAAGACGAAGCAAAGGAGGTCAGGGTGCTGCTGGCTGCTGGACATGAAGCCGACGACCTTGCGGCCCGTATGGCGCTCGATCACCTCGACCAGGGGGCGGCGGATCGTCTCCGAGATATCGACGCGCCCCTGTGCCACCGCCCGGCTGCTCCCGCCCTCGAACATCGTTTCCTCGCCTCTCGTGTGTCCCTCGCGAAGAAGCAGGACGACGCAATCGTCGTGGATGTAGGTCTTGGACTTAGTCGGGCCACGGCCGATCAGGTTCTTCAGGAGAACGACAACCTCTCGCGAGATGGCCGCCAGGCGCCCGTGATGCCCTTCTGATTCCCCCTCCATCGGCGAAAATTCTCGCACACAGCAGAGGGATGCGCGGGACTGCGCTATTCTCAACGAAGGGACGCAACGGACACGCGCCGAAGCTCCTCCAGTCGTACCGAGACAAGTGATCCGGCCAAGCCTGCCGGGTTTGCGGGCCTCCATCACAAGCAGGTCGATCTGGAGGTTTCCTTTGTCTGTGCATCAGTGTTACGACTGCGGTCTTCGAAGCTGTACCAGCTTGCCGAAGGCGGAATTTTCTATGGCGGGGCACGCAAATGCGTCCGTTTAGGATCAGCGAGGTTGATCTCGACCCCGAATGTCGCGAAATGCGAGTGGAGGGCGAGCTGGACCTTTCCGTCGCCGACCAGTTTCAAGAGCGGCTCGACGCCGCAGCCATGGAGGAAGTCGAAGTCCTCGTGTGCCTCAAGCAGTGTGACTTCATCGACTCCACCGGGATCGCGGCGATCGTCCGGGCCCACAAGCTGATGGCGAGCAGGGGCCGACGCCTCCACATCTGCAATCCCTCGGGCCAGGTAAGCCGCACCCTGGCCGTCACCGGGCTAAACGACGTTGGCCTCATCTATGCCAGTACCGACGCGGCGTTGGCCGAGCGATTCGGGCGTGCGGTCACCCGGCCCTTCCGAGCAGAGACGTCGTCGCTTCAGGAGCGTTCGGGGTAGGACGCCGCCGTTCGGTTTGAGACCCAGGGCAGAAACATTGCGCCCGACCCCAAAGCGGCCCCTCCCGCTGGGCGTCCCCCGATAGCTAGGGCTGACCCAGGTGCCCGGCGATCGGTCTCGCCCGATTCGGTGCCATCCAATAACTCCCCGAGTGGAGTTGCAGGGGCTTCTGGCGATGGAGCTAGCCGGACGACTCTCGAACCCCTGGACTGCCCCCGGTTCGGGCGACAGGTTAGGGCTTGACTATTTCAGTTCCTCTTTGCTGGTCTGTTGAGATCATCTCGAATTCCCTCGGGGAGAGATAGCCGAGGGTGGAATGCCTCCTCTCGCGGTTGTAGAACGACTCGATGTAGTCAAAGACGGCGCTCTGCAGCTCACGCTTCAGGGGCCAACTGCGACGACGGACCAGCTCCTTCTTCAGGGTGGCGAAGAAGCTCTCGGCGACGGCGTTGTCAAAGCAGTCGCCCCGCGAGCCCATCGAGACCGCAATGCCGGCGTCACGCGCCTTCTGGCCGAAGGCAAGCGATACGTATTGCGATCCCTGGTCTGAGTGATGGATCAGGCCGGCCTCGGGCTGGCGGCGGGCAAGCGCCATCTGCAGCGCGTCTGTCACCAGCTCGGCCTTCATGTGCTCGGCCATCGCCCAGCCGACGATCCGCCGCGAGAAGGCGTCTTGGACGGCTGCCAGGTAGACCCAGCCCTCCCAGCTGCGCAGATAGGTGATGTCAGCCACCCAGAGCACGTTAGGAGCGGCGGGATGGAAGTCACGCTTCACGAGGTCATCGGCGACCCTCACCCCTGGCACCCGAATTGTGGTGCGACCGCGCTTCTTGGGCACCAAGCCGCTGATCCCAGCCTCACGCATCAGTCGCTCCACCCGCTTGCGCGAGACCCTCACCCCCTCGGCCATGCGCAGCTCGGCGTGGATGCGCCGGGCGCCGTAGACGCCGCGGGCAGCTCGGTGGATCTCCCGAATGCGCTCGATCAGAAAGGCGTCCTCCAACGCCCGCTGCGATGGAGGACGCCGCTCCCAGGCGTGAAATGCCTGCCGGGAGACCCCGAGCACGCGGCTCATCAACGAGATCGGGTAGTTGGCCTTCTCCGCGGCGATGAACCGGTAGGCATCGGTCACCGCCCCTCGCTCTCCCGGGCGAAGAAGGCCGCGGCTTTTTTCAGGATTTCTCGCTCCTGCAAGAGCGTTCGGTTCTCACGGCGCAGGCGCCTGAGCTCCTCTCGCTCCTCGCTGGTCAGGCCCTCGCGCTTGCCAGCATCGACATCGGCCTGCTTGATCCAGGTGTGCAGGGTCTGGCCTGAGACGCCCAGGTCGCGCGCGATCTGGGCGATCGGCTTGTCACTGGTCCGGGCGAGCTGGACTGCTTCGCGCCGGAACTCCGGCGGGTATGGCGGCTTGGTGGGTGGCATCGTCGACTCCTCCTTGCCTGAGTCTTTCGACCCAAGCGGTCAGGTGTCGTCGAAACCGGGGGCAGTCCA
>JBBDYO010000018.1:18383-44026 GCA_040901495.1 Solirubrobacterales bacterium | reverse complement strand
ATCCAGCGCGCCTGCTTGATCTCCTCGGGGATCGTCGCGCGCATCTGGTCGAGGAGGTCGTAGATCTCCTCGCGGTCCACACGCACCTGGTCCGTCAAGGGGACGGGGCGGGCGTTGTGGACGACGTCGTCCAGCTTGTCTATGAGAACGAGTACGTCCATCAGCAGATCGTAAGCCTATGCGTCTGAGGCATATTCGGTGAAGAAGCCGTGATTTCCTCGGCTTTTTGCAAACTCTCGCCCAACCGAGCAACTGCCGCGAAAGCCTACCTGTCGGGCAGGCGCTCCGCCATCGCGGCCGCCACCGGGTCCGGAACGAGATCTGATACGGCGCCCCCGAACGTGGCCATTTCCTTCACTCCCGTCGAGGAGAGGAAGCTGTACTGGGTCGAGGCAATCATGTAGATGCTCTCGATTCCCGGGTCGAGCTTGCGGTTGAGCTGAGCCATCTCGAACTCGTACTCGAAGTCCGAGATCGCCCGCAGGCCCTTGACGATCGCCATCGCATCCTGTTCGCGCGCGAACTCGACCAGCAGGGTGGAGAAGATCTGGACCTCGACGTTGTCGAGGTCGGCGGTCGCGTCCTTGATGAAGGCCTGCCGCTCTTCGGCCGTGAAGAGGGTCTTCTCCTTGCGGATCGGGTTGTCGACGACTCCGACCACGACCTTCTCGAAGACCGCCGCGCTGCGAGCGATGATGTCGAGGTGCCCGTTGGTGACCGGGTCATAGCTGCCGGGACAAACGACGGTTCCGTTCTGTTTGGCCATCAGGGCTGCTCTCCGTAGAAGGCGACGTCGGTGGACCCATAGCGCCGCTGCCGCAGACACTCTAGGGATCCGATTCGCAGCGGCCCCCGGGCAGCACTCTCGATGACCGCGCGGCCGCCGGGCGCCAGAAGCCGTGACAGATGGGTGTCGAGTTCCTGCCCCACGCGGTCGGCGAGTCTATAAGGGGCATCGACGAAGACAATGTCGAAGCGCTCCGCATCCGGCTCATCCGCACGCGCGGTGAGCCAGCGGCCGATGTCCGAGCGGATCAGCTCGACGCGCTCGGACAGCCCGAGGCGCTCGACGTTGCCGCGCGCCGGGCGGTCGTCGCGATCGACGAGCACCGCCCCGGCGGCGCCGCGCGAGAGCGCCTCGATCGCCAGGGCACCGGTGCCGCAGTAGAGGTCGAGGACGCGGGCCCCGTCCACCTTGACGCCGAGTACGGAGAAGACCGCCTCGCGAACCCGGTCGGAGGTCGGCCGCACCTTCCAGCCGCGTGGAGCGACAAGTCGCTGACCACCAAGCTCTCCGGCAATGATCCTCATCGATCAGAGTGGTATCGGGTCGGCGGCTCCGGCGCCGAACTGACGTCGTGCCACCTCCATCAAGGGACCAAGCGCGGGCGCGTCGAGTGAGCCATGGGTGCGCAGCAGCGCCAGCACCTCGTCGCGTGCCGCGACCAGAGTCGGCGTGTCCTCGGGAAGCTCCGCCACCGCGAAGCGCGGCAAGCCGCTCTGGCGGGTGCCGAGCACCTCCCCCTCCCCACGCAGGCTGAGGTCGACCTCGGCGAGCTTGAAGCCATCGCGCTCGGCGACGATCGCCCGCAACCGCTGGCGTGCCAGCTCCCCCGCTTCGTCGGCAAAGAGCAGGCAGTGCGACGCATGCTCGCCGCGGCCGACCCGCCCTCGCAGCTGGTGAAGCTGAGAGACGCCGTAGCGCTCCGCCCCCTCGACCAGCATCACGGTCGCGTTGGGAACGTCGATCCCGACCTCGATCACCGTGGTGGCGACCAGAACGTCCAGGGTGCCGGCAACAAACGCCTCCATCGCTTCCGCCTTGCGGTCCGTGGGCATCTGGCCATGCAGCACGCCAAGCTTGAAGCCGCGCAGCTCCTCCGCCTCCAGCCGCGCGGCCTCCTCCTCCGCGGCGCGGCCCTGGAGCTTCTCGGACGCGGTGACCAGCGGACAGACGACATAGGCCTGGCGACCCGCTCGAAGCTGCTCGCGGATGAACTCGTAGGCGGCGGCGCGGTCGCCATCACCGACCAGCCGGGTCTCGATCGGCTGGCGCCCGGCCGGCAGCTCGCGTAGCGCGGTGGTGTCGAGGTCGCCGTAGACGGTCAGCGAGAGGGTTCGAGGGATCGGCGTCGCGGTCATGTGGAGAACGTGCGGCGCCATTCCTTCGGCGCCCTTGGAGTCCAGCGCCCGGCGCTGCTCGACTCCGAAGCGGTGCTGCTCGTCGACCACGCAAACGCCAAGCCGGGCGAACCGCACAGAGGGCTCGATCAGTGCGTGGGTGCCCACCACCAGACCCAGCTCGCCGGTCTCCAATCGCTCCAGGGCCTCCTTGCGCCGCGGCGCCGAAGTCGATCCCGTCAGCAGTGCGAACGGGACCATCTCATGCTTGAGCAGCCGATCGAGGGTCTCCGCATGCTGTTCGGCGAGGGTCTCCGTGGGCGCCATCAGCACCCCCTGGAAGCCGGCCTCCAACGCCCGCAGCATCGCGTAGACCGCGACGACCGTCTTCCCCGACCCAACCTCCCCCATCAGCAGGCGCTGCATCGGCTCACCGGAGTCGAGATCGGTGTCGATCTCCGCGAAGGCTCCGAGCTGGTCCCCGGTCGGCTCGAACGGAAGCGACTCGGTCCAGCGGCCGATCGTCTCCCCGGGCGCGCCCAGCCTCGGAGCGGGCCGCGCCACCCGGTGCGCCCTCATCCGCGCAACCAGAATGGCCTGATAGAGAAACAGCTCTTCGAAGGACAAGCGATCCAACGCCTGCTCTATGTCCTCCTCCTTCTCCGGAAAGTGGGCCGCCTTGATCGCGTCCCCAGCGCCGGCCAGCGACCGGCGAGCCCGCAGCTCCGCCGGCAACGGCTCGACCACATTCCCGACCCAGCGAATCGCCTGCTCCACCCACTGCCTGATCCGCTGCGCTTTTAGCTGCTCGGTCGCCCGATGCACGGGAACGAGGTTCCCGCCCACGGGTCCTGTCGCCGAGGATGTCTCGTCGTCCTCGCAAGCTGCGGGCGACGACCCATCCTCGACGCCACCCGCGGATGGAAGCAACTCGTACTCGGATACTCGGAAGTCGCGTTTGCCGAGAGAGCCGGTGAGGAGCAATCGGGTGCCCAGCGTGAGCTTCTGGGCGACCCATGGCTGGTTGAACCAGCTGGCTCTGATGGCGCCCGAGTCGTCTCCAGCTTTCACCGAGGTAATCGAAAGCTTGCCTCGGCGGAATGGGCGGGAAGCGTTGGCTAGTACCTCAACCTGGATGGTCGCTCGCTTTCCCGGCTCGAGGTCGGCGACGGGAACGATCGAGTGGTCGCGGTGGCTGTGGGGGATGTGCCTGAGTAGGTCACCGATCGTCGCGATGCCGGTCTCCGCAGCCATCTCGGCGAGCTTTTTGCCGACTTGATCGAGAACGCCAAGGGGTGCATCCAGCGCACTGGGGCGTGGCCAGTGGAGCGGCGCATCGCGCAGCTCTGCCTCTGAGAGCTCAGAGGCGCCCGCGAAAGCGCGGATGGCTACTGGGCCGCGAGCAGCCACCACCAGCTCGGCTGACCGCCGTCGTGGATCTCGACCTCGACGCCGTCTGGGACGTGCGTGTCGAGCTCAGCAGGGGGAATCGGCGCGTTAGCTCCGGCCAGCACGGTGACGATCTCGGCATCCTCGGCAAGGCGCTCCACGGTCGCCGCAAGGGTCGAGCCAGCGCCGCCCCAGGCGACGATTGTCTCGTCGACGAAGCCGACCGCGTCGCCCTTCCGGAAGCGCCCTTGGGCGTCGTCGCGGGCGGCGGGGGCGACGCCGCCACAGGCAATGCTGTCCAGGGCCGCCTCGAGCCGGTCCGCGTTCTCCTCGACGGAGCCGTCGGAGTCGAGCTCGACCAGGGCGAGCAGGCTCGCCTGCTGCGTCGTTGCGCCGACCACCCGAGCCGGCTTCTCAGAGAGCTCGCAGGCGCGTTCAGCCGCCATCACCACATTCGAGGAGCTGGGTAGGACCAGGACCTCCTCGGCCGGCACCTCGTGGATCCCGGCCAGCAGCTCATAGGTCGACGGGTTGAGGGTCTCGCCACCGTGAACGACGTGCGCCCCGAGCTCACCGAACAGCTTCTCCAAGCCCCCTCCGGCGGCAACCGCCAGCGCCCCGGTCCGCCCGGACGTCAACCGGGCGCGACGCTCGGCGATCTGCTCGCGCATGTCGGCGACGTCGAGGTTCGTCACCTGCCCGGCATCGGCGAAGAGCTCGACCGCCCCCTCGGGGTCGTCAGTATGCACGTGGACCTTCATCGTCGCCTCATCGCCCACCACCAGGACCGAGTCGCCCAGCCCCTCGAGGCGGGGCAGGAAGTCACGTGAGTCGAGGCCGGCTCCGGAGACGATGAAGTTGGTGCAGTACCGGTAGCGGCTGTCCTCGTGGTGGGGACGGCTGAGGCGGGGCGCCTCTTGGTGGGAGATCTGCGGCGCTCCGTCGTGCTCGCCCCGCAGGCCGGCGACGACGCCGGCGAGGATCAGCACCAGGCCGTAGCCCCCGGCGTCGACGACGCCCGATTCGCGCAGAACTTCGAGCTGCTCGGGCGTCCGCTCGACCGCCTTCTGCCCGTCGGCGACCGCCCGCTCGAGGATCTCGGCGAGCACCGCGTCCTGCTGCGCGTCGCTGACACCGCGATCGAGCCGCTGCTTTTCAGCGTCCAGCCGCGCGAGCTGATGGGCTATCGAGTGCGCCATCTCGCGGAACACGGTCAGCATTGTCCCCTCGGCAGGGTCCCGCACCGAGGCGTAGGCCGCGTCGGCGGCGCTGGCGAAGGCGGAGGCGACGAGGACCGGGTCGATCAGCTCACCGGGGCGGCTGGCCAGCTCCTCGGCGGCGCCGCGCACGATCTGGCTGAGGATCACGCCGGAGTTGCCGCGCGCGCCCATCAGCGCCGCTCTGGCCAGCGCCTGGACGAGCTGGGTGCGACCGACCTCGTCGACCTCAAGCCCATCGAGGCGATCGAGTTCCTCCATCACGGCGCGCATCGTCATCGCCATGTTGTCGCCGGTGTCGCCGTCGGCGACCGGGAAGACGTTGAGGTCGTTGACCTCCTGCCGACGCTCCTCCAGGTAAGCGTAAGCGGACGTGACCACCCGGCGAAACCGCGCTATCGAGGGATCGGCCATCGGCCGAAATCTAGCCGCCGGGCGCGGATGTCATGAACCGGCTATGCGGCCTTGACGACCTTGTTGGCCTTCAGGCAGCGCGTGCAGACGTAGGCGCGTAGCTTGCGCCCGTTCTCCTGGATCCGCACCTTCTGCAGGTTCGGATCGAAGCGCCGCTTGGTGGCGACCATCGAGTGGCTTCGGGACTGGCCGAACGCCGGTCCCTTGCCGCAGCTGTGGCATACCTTGGCCATCGGGATCGTGGATGGTACAGGTCGGTGCCTAGATGGCCGATTCCAAATTAACGTGCCTGCGGGGGCGCGACTGGTCAAGCTGGACGGTCCACGCGGCCGCTGCGCGTAGCGCTGCTACGCGCGAGGTCGTGGGTGCCGACCAGCGCCGCGCCAGGCGCGTCATTCGTGGGTGCGGGAATTTGGAATCGGCCATCTAGAGGCTTCCGCCGCCACCGACCTGCCAGCGGTACGGGTTGACCTCTTTTTTCATCAACGCCATGCGAGCGACCGTGAGCGCCGCGTTACGGCCCTGGTCGCGCTTGCCTCCGCCAGCCCTGGCCAGCGCCTGATCCATGTTGTCGCAGGTGATCACGCCAAAGGCGCAGGGCACGCCGGTCTCCAGCTGCACGTCCTGAATCCCACGCGCGGCCTCGGCGCAGACAAAGTCGTAGTGGTCGGTCTCGCCACGGATCACGACCCCGAGGCAGGCAACCCCTGCGAAGCGGCCGCTCGTCGCGTGCAGCTTGGCGGCAAAGGGAAGCTCGTAGGCACCGGGGACGGAGGCCTCGCTCACCGAGGACGCCGTGACGCCGGCTAGCTCGAAGCCTTCGCGAGCGCCGCTCAGCAGCCGTTCCGCCAGGTCCTCGTAGAAGCGGCCGACGCAGACCGCGAACTCGAGACCAGCGAGAGCGGTCCGCTCATCCTCGCCAAAGGTCTCCAGGAAGGCGGTCGACTCAGCCATCCGCGCCTTTCTCGCCCTTCGCGTCGCGTTCGGACTCGTCGTGGAGCATCTCCTCGTCGAGCGCCAGGCCCTGGTGATGCAGCGAGTGCCCCATTTTGTCGCGCTTGGCGCGCAGGTAGTCCTCGTTATGGGTGTTGGGGTTGGCCTCGATCGGCACCTGCTCGCTGACCGAGAGCCCGTACCCCTCAAGCCCGACGATCTTTTTCGGGTTGTTGGTGAGGATGCGGATGCTGCTCAGGCCGAGGTCGCCGAGGATCTGGGCGCCGATCCCGTAGTCGCGCAGGTCGGCCGGCAGGCCGAGCTTGAGGTTGGCCTCAACCGTGTCGGCTCCCTCCTCCTGGAGTTTGTAAGCGCGGAGCTTGTTGAGCAGGCCGATTCCCCGCCCCTCCTGGGAGAGGTAGAGAAGAACGCCCTGGCCCTCCTGCTCGATCATCGCCAGCGCCGACGCCAGCTGTTCGCCGCAGTCGCAGCGCATGCTGTGGAAGACGTCGCCGGTGAGGCACTCGCTGTGGACCCGGACGAGCACGTCCTTGGCCCCGGCCACCTCGCCCTTGACCATCGCGACGTGGTGTTTGTCGTCGACCAGAGAGCGGTAGCCGACCGCGGTGAAGTCGCCAAACGAGGTGGGCAACGCGGTCGAGACGACCCGCTCGACCAGCTTCTCGGTGCGGCGGCGATAGGCGATCAGGTCGGCAACGGTGACCATCTTCAGTCCGTGGCGTTCGCAGTAGGGGATCAGGTCTGGGACCCGGGCCATGGTGCCATCGTCGTTCATCACCTCGCAGATGACGCCCGCCGGGATCAGCCCCGCGAGCCGGGCGAGGTCGACGCTGGCCTCGGTGTGGCCAGTGCGCTCCAGCACCCCGCCGTCTTTGGCCCGCAGCGGGAACATGTGGCCGGGGACGACGATGTCTCGCGGGCCGGAGCTGGGATCGATCGCCACCTGGATCGTGTGGGCGCGGTCGTGGGCGGAGATGCCGGTGCTGACCCCACCTGCCGCCTCGATCGTCACCGTGAAGGCGGTTTGCAGCGGCGCCTCGTTCTTAGCCGCCATCAGGTTGAGGCCGAGCTTCTCGCAGCGCTCCGCGGTCAGCGCCAGGCAGATCAGCCCGCGCGCCTCCTTGGCCATGAAGTTGACGGCCTCCGGAGTCGCGAACTGCGCGGCCATCACCAGGTCGCCCTCGTTCTCGCGATCCTCGCCATCGCAGACGACGACCATCCGCCCACGGCGGATCTCCTCGAGCGCCTCCTCGATCGTCGAGAACGGGCTGCTGCCCGCTTTCGCCTCAACGCCCTCTGTCTTCTGCGCCTCTGTCATATGGCTCACGCCTTCTCCTTTCCAGGGATGGTGCCACCAACCGCTCTACGTACTTAGCGACAACGTCACACTCCACGTTCAGCCTGTCCCCCGGGGCTGCCTCGCCCAGGGTCGTCCGCTCCAGCGTCTCCGGGATCAGCGAGACCTCGGCCCAGCCGTCCGCCAACGCCGACACGGTCAGGCTGACACCGCTCAGCGCAATCGACCCCTTCTCGATCACATAGCGCAGCAGCTCGGGCTTGAGCTCCACGCGCAATCGCTTGGCAAACCCGTCCTCCTCGACCGAGGCGACCTCCCCCACCCCGTCGACGTGCCCCTGCACGATGTGGCCGCCCAACCGGTCCGAGGCCTTCATCGCCAGCTCGAGGTTGACCTTGCTCCCAGCCTCCAGCGCCGCCAGCGCGGTCACCTCCAGCGTCTGGTTCATCGCCTCGGTCTCGAATCCACTCGCATCGACGCCGGTCGCCGTCAGACAGGCTCCGTCGACGGCAATCGAGTCACCGGATGCGACCTCGCCACCGAGAGTGGTGGCGATGCGAATGCGCGCCCCCTCTCCGCCGGAGTCGATCGACTCGACCGTCCCGATGCCCTGGATCAAGCCGGTGAACATCACCACTCCTTGAACCGGGAATCGATCAACGTGTCCCCAGCGCTCAGGTCGAGGGCGGTCAGGCGCTCCGAGCCGCCGAGCAGGACGGGCGCGACGAAGATCCGAGCCTGGTCGACCTGGCCGGCGTCGGTAAAAGCCGCCGCCAGGGTCGGACCGCCCTCGAGGAAGAGGCTGGCGATGCCGCGTTCTCCAAGTGTCGCCAGCGCGGCGGGGACGCCGTCGGCGACGATGGCCTCGGCGCCGGCGCCGCGCAGGGCATCGAGGCTGGCCGAGTCGGCTCCAGAGGAGACGACGACGATCACCGGCGACTGGTCGAGGGTGCGGAGGAGCTGGGAGTCGAGGGGCAGGCGAGCCGAACGGTCAAAGACCACCCGGACGGGCTGACGAGCTCCGTCGATGTCGCGCGCGGTGAGCAGGGGGTCGTCGGCCAGAACGGTGCCGATGCCGACCGCGATCGCATCCGATTCCGCCCGCCAACGGTGCACGAGGGCGCGGCTCTGCTCGCTGGAGATCCACTGCGACTCACCCGGCGGCGCGGCTGTGCGGCCGTCGAGCGACATCGCCATCTTCAGAGTGATGAGCGGGAGGCCAGTACGAGCGCGCTTGCGGAACGGCTGGTTGAGCAAGCGCGCGGCGGTCGCCTCCTCGCCGGAGGCGGACTCGACCTCGACGCCGCCGTCGCGAAGGATCCCGGGCCCGCGGCCCGATGCCTTCTCGGTGGGATCGTCGGAGCCGATCACGACGCGAGCGATCCCGGCCTCGAGGATCGCGTCCACGCACGGTGGCTGGCGGCCCTGGTGCACGCAGGGCTCAAGAGTCACGTACATCGTCGCCCCGGCTGGGTCCTCGCCGCGATGGCGGCAATCCTCCAGCACCGCCCGCTCGGCATGCAGGCCACCAAGCTCGGCATGGAACCCCTCGCCGATCACCTCACCATCCCGCACAATCACCGCCCCAACCAGCGGATTTGGGCTGACCCGCCCGCGCCCACCCCCAGCCAACTCAAGCACCCGCCTCAAGTGAGCTCGATCCGTATCTGTCAACGACGCGTTCATGAGGGGAACCCAGCTATTGATTGACTGGTCAGTCAATGGTACCGCGCGAGCTGGAATACGCCCCTCGCGCGGGTGGCATGGGGTGAGGGGGTCGAGGACGGATTTACCCGCCCGCAGTGCCCCCCTCACCCCGTGACAGGACCCGCGCGCCGGGGCCACGGATACCCTGACCGCCCAGCTCTATGAAGTTGATCATCCAAATCCCCTGCTTGAACGAGGAATCGACGCTCCCCGCGACGATCGACGACCTGCCGCGGCAAATCGATGGGATCGATGAGATCGAGCTGCTCGTGGTCGACGACGGCTCGACCGATCGAACGGTCGAGGTCGCGCGTGAGCACGGCGTCCCGCACATCGTCCGCCTGACCAACAACAAGGGCCTCTCCGCCGCCTTTCAGGCGGGGCTCGACGCCAGCTTGAAGCTGGGTGCTGACATCGTCGTCAACACCGATGCCGACAACCAGTACCGCGGCGCCGACGTCGCGAAGCTGGTGGCGCCGATCCTCTCCCGTGAGGCCGACATCGTCGTCGGCGACCGCCAGGTCGCCCAGATCGACCACTTCTCGGGCTCTAAGAAGGCCCTGCAGCGATTCGGCAGCTGGGTCGTGCGCAGGTTCTCCGACACCGAGATCGCCGACACGACTTCCGGCTTTCGCGCCTACAACCGCGAGGCCGCGCTCGGGCTGCTGGTCGTGGACAACTTCACCTACACCCTCGAGAGCCTGATCCAGGCCGGCAAGATGCTGGTGGCCGTCGACCAGGTCGAGATCGCGACCAACGCGCAGACGCGCGAGTCGCGCCTCTTCGACTCGACCGGCGCCTACGTGCGGCGCAACGCCCTCTCGATCCTCCGCATCTACACCCGCTACGAGCCGTTGCGCGTGTTCGTCACCGCCGGAGCGGTCGTCGGCCTCCTTGCGCTTGCCGCCTGGATGCCCTTCCTCCTCGACTGGATCCTCAACGGGGACCGCAGCGGCCACGTCCAATCGCTGATCCTCGGCGCGGTGCTCTTCATCGCCTCGCTGCAGCTACTGGCTCTCGGGGTCATCGGCGACGTGCTCGCCGGGCAACGGGTGATGACCCAGCGGGTCTTTGAGCGGGTGCGGCGGATCGAGCTTTCCCTCGGGGTGGAGCCGTCCCACTACGAGCGCGACCCGCAGGACCGCTGATGAAATTCCGACCGAGAATCCCGGGCGCCGGACGAGCGCCCGCCTCCGGCACCTTGGCGACCTCCGCCTACGGCAAGACGGCCAGCTTCTTCGCGATCGGTGTAGGGCTGACCGGGATCATCACCTACGTCTACTTCTTCATCGCCTCCCACGTGCTCTCGAAGTCGGACTACGGAGAGATCACCGTCGTCTGGTCAGCCGTCTTCATCACGGTCTCGACCCTCTACAGGCCGGTTGACCAACTGCTCTCGCGCCACATCTCCGAGCGCTTGGTCATGGGAGAATCGCTCCGCGAGCCGACCCTCGTCGCGACAAAGATCCAGCTCACCCTCGCCGGCGCGTTTGCCGTCGTCGCGCTGGCGCTCCGAGGCCCGATACAGAACGGCCTACTGAGCGGCAACGAAGACCTCTACTGGATCTTCCTCTCGGCGGTGATCTTCTACGCCGCCAGCTACTTCGCACGCGGATACCTGGCGGGCCACCGCCGCTTCGGACTCTTCGCGGCAATGATCCTCTCCGAGTCGGTCTTCCGCACGTCCTTCGCCGTCCTCGTCGCGGTCGGGCTGATGAGCGGCCAGTCGGCGGTTGCGGTCGGCATCGTCGCCGCACCCTCGCTCAGCCTCCTCGTCGTCCCACTGGCCTTCGCCCGCCGGGCACGCGCCGCGCCTCCTCCCCCGCCCAAAGATGAGAGCCCGGCCGAGTTTTCCCTTTCTCACGGCACCGGCTTCGCCGCCGCCGTGCTGCTGATCATGTTCAGCGAGCAGGCATTTCTAAACGCCGGTCCCCTAATCGTGCGGGGAATCGAGGGGGCTGCCGCCGCCGGCTTCATCTTCAACGTGCTGATGATCGCCCGCGCGCCCCTGCAGCTCTTCCAGGCGGTCTCGACCAGCATCCTCCCCCACCTGACAAGCCTCCACAGCAGCACCGATCCCAGCAGTGAGGCGGAGTTCCACCGCTCCGTGCGGATGGTGCTGCTGGCGATCGTCGCTTTCACGGCGGTAGTGGTCCTGGCCATGGCCGTCGCCGGCCCACAGTTGATGCAGCTCGCCTTCAGCGACAAGTTCACCTACGACCGGGCCGGCCTGTTGCTGGTCACCGCCGGGATGGGGCTGTACCTGGCGTCGGTGACCATCAACCAGGCCAGCATCGCGCAGGGACAGGTGCGGCGTGCTGCGGTGCGCTGGATCGCCTGCGCGGCGTTCTTCATCGCCTGGTGCTTCCTGCCACTCATCGCCGATGAGTTCCGCCGGGTGGAGGTTGGCTTCGCCCTTTCCGCCGGCCTCCTGCTGGGCTTGCTGTTCGCCATCTACCGGCGGCCCCACGAGCGGATCGAGGACGTTCCGAGCGCCGGTTCGAGCGAGGAGTTGGAGACCCAGCTGGCGGCAGCCGACGAGGGATCGTAGGGTCGATCGATGGGTGAGCACGACGCCGCGCTGATCCTCGTAGCCGGGGCGCTGCTGGCCGCGGGCATCGCCGGCGCGCTGCTGGCCGAACGCATGCGCATACCCGGCCTGCTGCTCTTCCTCGGGCTGGGAATGCTCGCCGGCTCGGAGGGGATCGGCGGAATCGAGTTCAGCGACACGGAGCTGGCCCGCACGCTGGGAACGATCGCGCTCATCCTGATCCTGTTCGAGGGCGGGCTGACCTCCGGCTGGCGGGAGATCCGCCCGGTGCTGGGCACCGCAGTCTCGCTGGCGACGCTCGGAACCATCATCACCGCGGTCGCCGCCGGCTTTGCCGCGCAATGGATCTTCGGCCTCACCACGCTGGAAGGGATGATCGTGGGCGCGGCGATCGCCGCCACCGATTCGGCTGCGATCTTCGCCGTCCTGCGCCGCTCGACCCTGAAAAAGCGGCTGGCCCGCTCGCTGGAGGGAGAGTCGGGGATGAACGATCCGGTCGCGCTACTGCTGGTGATCGGCTTCATCGAATGGATCCAGCAGCCCGGATACGGAATCGCCGACATGGCGGGCCTGCTCGTCCTCAAACTGGCCCTGGGCGCCGCAATCGGCGTAGCCATCGGTCGCGTCGCCGCAGCGGCCCTCGACCGGGCGCGCCTCCCAACCGACGGGATCTACCCAGTGGCAACGATCGCGATCGCCGGTCTCTCCTTCGGCCTGGCCGAGCTCGCCCACGGCTCCGGGTTTCTTGCCGTGTACCTGACCGCGCTCGCGCTCGGCTCGGCCAGCATCCCCGCCCGTCGCACCATCGTCGCCTTCCACGAGGGCCTTGGCTGGGTCGCTCAGATTGCCCTCTTTATCCTGCTCGGGCTGCTCGTCTTCCCCAGCACGCTCGGTGACGTCGCGGTCGAAGGGCTGGCCCTCTCAGCCGTGCTGATCCTGATCGCGCGCCCTCTGGCGGCTTTCGCCGCCACTCTCTTCTCCTCGCTCACCGCGCGGGAGCGAGTGATGCTCGGCTGGGCGGGCCTGCGCGGCGCCACGCCGATCTGGCTGGCCACCTTCCCCGTTGTCGCCGGCGTCGGGGCCGGGCAAGAGCTGTTCGCGATCGTCTTCTTCGTCGTCGTCTCCTCGACCCTGATCCAGGGGGCAAGCTTCGAGCCGCTGGCCCGCCGGCTCGGGCTGACCACCGACGAGCCAGCCCTGCCTCGCAGGCTGCTCGAGTCGGGGCGGATCCGCCGCATGGGCGGCGACGTCGTCTCCTACCGGCTGAAACCCGGGGCGGCGGCGGCGGGGCACGTGGTGCGAGAGCTGGGCCTGCCGCGCGAGGCGTTGGTCAACGTGATCGTCCGCGACGGCCGCGCCATACCACCGCGCGGGTCGACCGAGATACAGGAGGGAGACGAGCTGCACATCCTTGTCCGTGGCGAGCTGCGCGAGGAGGTCGAGATGCTGACCCGGCAATGGCACGACGGCCCGGTGGGCACGCCGCCCCCGCCGCAACTGCCACCGCGGGGCGCCCCCCAAATCTTCACCGTGCGGCCGGGTGGTGACATTGAGGATCCCTCGGCGCCGCGCGAGGTCGACGGGATCGCGGTTATCTCGATTCTCCGCAGTCGGCGGGACCGCCCCAGCGCCCTCGTGGCGCTTGCGGATGGCCGATTCGCGCTGACGACGGAAGCGATCGTCGCGCTCGGCGGTCGCCAGTCGTTGGCCCGCTGGTGCGAACGCCGCGCCGGCCGCACAGACGATGACCCTGCGGAGCGGGCTTGGTGGCAGGAGGTGGCCGGGGCGTTGGTTGTGCCGCTGACGGCGCGGCGACGGACCCAGTGACCTGAGTCGAACCGCCGTCATGGGAGCGGTAGGGACGTTTTCACCCCTAGAGGCTTGATGTGGGTTAGGCGCGTGCGCGGGGGCGTCGCAGGCCGAGCTGGGCGCCGCGCGCGGGCGAAGCGGGTAGTGGTTACTACCCGCGAGACCGAGGGTGGCGATCCAGCGAAGGCATGCGGCGTCATCCGTGTGCGTGGATAACCCACGTCAAGCCTCTAGATGTAATTCCTAACCACGTTGTTCATCCGGGCCTCCTTGAAGGCTGGGGGTGCTGAAGCCACCCAGATCAAGGAGGACACCGGATGAAGATCCACGGTAACGCCCGCACCTGCCCGAAGAGCAGACGCCTGCTCGTAGAGCGCCTCGAAGGAGAATGGTCGCTCACGGAAGCGGCCGAGGCCGCCGGAGTGAGCGAGCGCACCGCCGCCAAGTGGCTTGCCCGCTGGCGCGCCGAGGGGGAGGCGGGCCTCGAGGACCGCAGCTCAGCGCCCAATGTCGTCCACAACCGCACCCCCGAGCCACGGGTCGAGGCGATCGCCGCCCTGCGCCGCCTGCGGATGACCGGCCCCGAGATCGCCGAAGCGCTGCAGATGGCGAGCTCCACGGTCTCGGGGGTCCTGGGGCGGATCGGCCTCGGCAAGCTCAGCCGCCTGGGCCCCCCAGAGCCACCAAACCGCTACGAGCGCTCCAAGCCGGGCGAGCTGATCCACATCGACGTCAAGAAGCTGGTGCGGATCCAGCGCGGCGCTGGGCACCGGATCACCGGCAGGCGCACTTACCAGGCCAAGGGCGCGGGTTGGGAGCGCGTTCACGTCTGCGTCGATGACGCCACCCGCCTGGCCTACGTGGAGGTCCTGGGCGACGAGAAGGCGAGGACGGCGATCGGCTTCCTGCGCCGTGCCCTTGCCTTCTACGCGGCTCACGGGATCGAGGTCGAGAGGGTGATGACGGATAACGGCCCCGCCTACCTCTCGACTGCACACGCGCTCGCCTGCCGGGCCTTGGGAGTCCGCCACGTGCGCACCCGGCCCTACCGGCCACAGACCAACGGCAAGGCAGAGAGATTCATCCGCACGATGCTCGGCGGCTGGGCCTACGGAGCGATCTATCGCGACTCCGCTCAGCGCACCGCGGCGCTATCCGGCTGGCTGGACTTCTATAACTGGCGAAGACCGCACGGCTCTCTCAGTCATAGGCCGCCCGGGGCTCGGCTCGCCGAGCTGAACAACGTGGTCGGGTCTTACATCTAGACTCCGGGTGATCGGCAAGGCAATTGCAGTCACAACCTTGAGCCTCTTTGCAGTGCTTTCGCTCTCGCTTTGGGGCTGCGGCGGCGATCGGGCCACCTCGGACTCAGCAGCCTCGGTCACAATCAAGGGTCTCTATCCGAGCTTCGAGCCAGGCCGGACTCGATACGTCTCTCGGTGCGGTCGCCGCGCCGAGCCGAGCCGATCCGGATCGAAGCCTCGCGCGGCACGAGCGTCGCGATCGACTCGGCCGCATTGAAGACGGGTGTCATCCGAGTCGAGCCCGAGGTGCGACCCGGCGAAGACTTCGAGATCGCCGTGACCGATCGTGACGATCGTCATGCCTCCTACCAGGTGCGCTGCCTCCCAGCGGACTTTCCGCGCTGGCGATTTCAACAGCTTCGCCCCGTCGACTCGGGTCTGTTCGTGGTCGCTTTCAGGTCGACGCAAGACGCCCGCCCGTGGGTGATTGTCTTCGATCACGAGGGGACGCCGCGATGGTGGTACAGCCCCGATACGCGGGCCCTCTGGGGCCAGGTGCTCAAGGATGGCACCATCGTCTGGGCTCGATCGTTCGGCGACGGCTACGGGTCCGATCCCCGTATGGCCTATGAGGTCCGCTCCCCCTCGGGGAAGCTGGTCCGGGTGGTGAGAACGAAGGGAACGATCATCGACGGCCACGAGTTCCAGGAACTGGAGAACGGGAACGTTCTGGTGGATTCCTACGCCCCGGCTGGGCGGGTTGACCTGAAACGTTTCGGCGGCCCGGCCCAAACGTCGGCGGTCTTTGCCGAGATCCAGGAAATCGACCCAGCGGGACAAGTCGTCTGGCGCTGGAACTCACACCGGCATATCCACTTCTCGGAGACTCGACGGTGGTGGAACAACGTGCTGAGCAACGCCAAGGCTGGCGTCGGCGGGGCCACCACATTCGATCCGGTTCACATCAACTCGATCGAGGCACGGGGAACAGAAGAAGTGGTGATCTCAGCCCGACACACCGATGCGGTCTATGGAATCGAGCGCTCCACGGGCAACATCCGCTGGAAGCTGGGCGGTACCCACACCGACGAGTCGCTACACGTCATAGGCGACCCTGCACACAAGCGCTTCGGCGGCCAGCACGATGCCCGCCTCGGCCCGGATGGCAGCATCACCGTCTACGACAATGGCAAGGATCGGCCGCGCCACCCGCGGGTCGTCTCCTACCGCCTCGACCTCGAGCGGGACACGGCGACCTACCTCGGCCAGCTCAACGACCCGCGGATTACGACCAGCCACTGCTGCGGCTCGGCGCGACCGATTGCCGGAGGAGGCTGGATCGTGAGCTGGGGAGACAATCCCCTGGTGACCGGCTTCGATGGGGACAGGCGAGCGGCCTTCCGCTTGGAGCTGCCAACCTCCACCTTCCGGGCAGTTCCAGTCCCCGAGGGAGTTACAAGCGTCGCGATGCTCGACCGGGGAATGGAGGCGATGGAGCGCTAATGGCGCGGCAGGAGGCCGCTGGCCGACTCGCTTTTCAGGCCGCGCCTGCGGCCGCCGCGATCTTGGTGTAGGCGGCGGCCGGGTCGTCGGCGCCGAAGACAGCCGAGCCGGCGACGAACAGAGAGGTGCCCGCCTCAGCCATCGGGCCGGCGGTGGTGACATCTATTCCTCCATCGACCTCGATCTTGGCGTCGCCCACCAGCTCCGCGAGGCGCGAGACCTTGTCGGGCGAGGTCGGGATGAAGGCCTGGCCTCCCCAGCCCGGGTTGACCGTCATGCAGAGGACGATGTCGGCGAGGTCGCGCAGCTCGGACACGGACTCGACCGGGGTACCGGGGTTGATCGCGATGCCGGCCAGGCAGCCGAGCTCACGGATCGCCGACAGGGTGCGATTGGCGTGCGGCGTCGCCTCCTCGTGGAACGTGATCGAGTCCGCCCCCGCCTCGGCAAAGGCCTCGATATGCCGCTCGGGACCCTCGACCATCAGGTGGACGTCGAGCACACCGCTGGCGGCGTGGACCTGCTCGGCGATCCCTTCGGCCACCAGCGGGCCGATCGTGATCGGCGGCACGAAATGGCCATCCATCACGTCGAAGTGGATCACCCGCGCCCCGGCGTCCATCACCTCTTCGATCTGGGAGCCAAGCCGAGAGAAGTCGGCGGAGAGGATCGACGGGGCGACCCGCCGCTCGTTCAGCAAGTCCTTCATGTCGGGGAACCTAGCCGACTCCCCGGAAGAACCGAGAGGAACCGGGTCAGATGGCCCGGAGCATCGAGTCTCCGCAGGTCTGGCAGCTCATGTCCTCGGTGGTGCTCATCCGCGCGATGGTTTGGTGCTCACCGCAGTTGGGGCACTGGGAAACGAGCTCGAAGCGGCACAGGCAGTACACGCACCGGAACCGGCCCGGCAGCTGCGTCGGCCGCAGCCACGGCTCACCGCAGCCCGGGCAACTGGGCCTGCGCAGCTTGCCTTCCGCCTTGTCCCCCTCCGCGCTCATCGCTCGCCATCATCCCGCTTCAAGCGGCAAATGAAGAATCCGGAGGTGCCGTCGCGATCGGGGCGCACCTGAAGGCAGCGCGAGTCTCCCGGCGCCGCCAGCCCCGGCGCCCGCTCCCCCAGGTCCTCGACGGTAAGCGGCGGCACCGCTCCTGCCGTGGAAGCCTCGAGCAGCGCCGCGACCTGGTCTTCGTTCTCGCGCCGCGACACCGTGCACGTCGCGTAGACGAGAACGCCCCCCGGCCGAACCGCCGCGGCGGCGCCGGCGAGAATGCCCCGCTGTACCTCCGCAAGGCGCTCCAGTGTCCGCGGCGACTTGCGCCAGCGAGCGTCGGGGCGGGACGCGAGTGTGCCCAGGTCGGAGCAGGGCGCGTCGACGAGCACCCGGTCGAACCCTTTGATCATCGGCTCTGTCGCGTCCGCCTCGATCACGGAGACGCTGCGCAGCCCGAGCCGGCGCGCCTGGTCCGCCACTTCGGTCGCCCTCTCGGGCGCCAGCTCGACCGAGATCACCTCGCCGCGGTCGCCCATCCGTGCCGCGATCTGCGCGGTCTTGATCCCCGGCCCGGCGCAGAGGTCCAAGACATGCTCCCCCGGCTGCGGGTCGAGCACCTCGACAACCGCCGCCGAGCCGCGGCTCTGGGGAGTCAGCACACCAGCCTCCACCAGCCGGGAGAGCACACCTCCGGCCCGGCCGGAGAGAACGAGCGACTCGGGCGGAGAGAGCGGCCAGGGCGCCTCGGGGGCTCGCGCCTCCACCTCTGCCTCGCGCAAGCTCGCAATCGCGGCATCGCGGTCGGCTCCGAGGGTGTTGACCGCGACGGCGAGCTCGGCCGGCTCGTTGCAGGCGGCCAGCAACGAGCGGGCTCCGTCCGCACCCAGCTCCTCCCACCACATCCGTGCCAGCCAAAGGGGCGCCGAGTGGGCCGTGGCGGCGGACTCCGGGGTCGAGTCGTCCCCGAGCAGCTCAGCGGCGAGCTTCTCGCGCTCACGGACCGCGCGGCGAAGAACCGCGTTGACGAGGCCCGCCGCGTGACCGGCGCCGGCCGTCTTGACCAGCTCAACCGCCTGGTCAACGGCGGCGTGATCGGGGGTCCCGTCGGCGAACAACAGCTCATAGAGCCCGAGCCGCAGGGCGGCAAGGACCGGCGGGTCGAGCAGGCGGAGCGAGCGTTCCGCGAAGCGCTCGATTGCGGCATCGGTGGTCCCGCGGCGCTGCACGGCACCGTAGGAGAGGCGTTGGGCCTGGGCGCGCTCCCGCCCGGACAGGCCCTCCGCCTCCGCCACCTCCCTGAAGAACCGCTCGGTAAAGGCGTCCTCCTCGAAGGTCGCCCGGATCGTCGCAAAGGCGACCGCCCGGGCAGGAGAGACGCCGCGCTCCGCGCTCACAGCGTCGGCAGGGAGTGACCGCGCAGGTACGCGTCGGCCGCCATCGGCTTGCCGCCTTCGGGCTGGATGACCTCCAGCCTCAGCGCCCTCTGGCCGCAGCCGAGCAGCAGCGCGCCCCACTCGGCCCGCACCTCACCGGCCTTCACGTCAACCTCAACCGGACGCGCCCGTCGCACACCCAATCGCCCCCCGCCGGCAGTCTCGAGGTAGGCGCCGATGTGGGGAGTGAGGGCTCTGACGGTGCGCGCCAGCTCCGTCGCCGGCCTCGCCGGATCGAGACGGCGCTCCTGCGAATCGATCTTCTCCGCATAGGTCGCCTCCTCGTCGTCTTGGTCGGCGAACTCGAGCTTTCCCTCGCCCTGGAGATCGATGGCCTTGACGAGAAGCTCACCGCCCAGCGCGGCAAGGCGGCCGGAGAGGGTTTCGAAGTCATCCTCGGGCCCGATCGCGAGCTCCTCGAGAAAGGCGACCGGGCCGGAGTCCAACCCGGCGGTGACCTGCATCACCGTGACCCCGGTGCGCTCGTCGCCCGCCATGATCGCCCGCTCGATCGGCGCCGCGCCGCGCCAGCGCGGCAGCAGCGATGGATGCACGTTGAGGAGCGGCGCCTCCGAGAGCAGAGGCTCGCGGATCAGCTGGCCGAAGGCGCAGACGGCGATCGCCTCCGGTTTCACCGCTCGGATCCGCCCCAGGGCCTCCGGGTCGTTGACGTCCCCCGTCTGCAAGAGCTCGATTCCCAGCTCCCGAGCCACCTCCGCGGCGGGGGGCGACAGCGTCCTGCGTCCCCGTCCCTGGGGGCGGTCCGGCGGCGCTACGACGAGCAGCGGGCGGTGGGGGGACTCGGCCAGTCGCCGCAGGACGACGGCGGCGAAATCCGAAGTGCCGAGATAGACCGTCCTCACGCGTCGGTGCGAGGCTCGCGATGCTCATCGCTCGCGTGCGCCTCGCCCTCCTCGCTCTCGGGCGGGCTGTAGGCCTCCCCTTCACGCAGCGCTCGCAACGCGCCCTTTCTTTGATCGCGCGGCGCGCGGTCGAGGATCAACACGCCGTCGAGGTGGTCGAGCTCATGCTGGAGCACCCGGGCCTCGAGGCCAGAAGTCTCGAGGACGACCGGCTCGCCATCGACGTCGCGACCGCTGAAGCGGGCGTGCAGGGGCCGCTCGACGTCCAGCGCAATGCCCGGCAGGCTGAGGCAGCCCTCTTCGGCGACAACGGCCTCCTCCGAGAGCCACTCGATCGACGGATTGATCAGCGCTGTCGGCTCGCAGTCGCGCCCGGCCTGGAAAACGAGGACGCGGCGCAGGATCCCGACCTGGGTGGCGGCCAGGCCAACCCCCATCCCGTCGCGCATGATCTCGATCATCCGGTCGATCTCGGCCCGCAGATTCCGATCGAACTCCTTGACCGGAGACGCCTTGCTCTTCAGAACGGGATCGCCGAACTTGACGACCTCGGCAAGGGCTTCGTCGCGGCGTTGCAAGCGCTCCGCTTCGGAAGCCTTGCGATCGTCTTCGTCGGTCCTGGCGGCCTGCTTATCGCTCACAAACCGATTGTATGGATCGCTCCAACCGCTATTGCGGGTCAACATCGACGCTGATCGCGACATCGCGGAAGGAGCGATCGGAGACGATCTCCTCGACGACGTCCCCGATGGCGGCCACCGTGGCATCCCGTTGCTCGGCCTTCATCAACAGCCTGCGGCGGTGGCGGTTGCGAACCCGGAACATCGGAGCGGGGCCAAGCAGGTCCGTGTCCCGAGGCAGGGCCTCGATCAGGGCTTCGGCCAGCTTCGCGGCCACCGTGTCGACCTGCTGCTCGGATTCCGCCTTGAGGACTATCCGAACCAGATGCGAGAAGGGCGGGTAGCGCAGGAGCCGGCGGCGCTCGATCTCCTCGGCAAGGAACCCAGACGAGTCGTGGCGGGCGGCATGGGCGATGCTCGGCTCCTCCGGCGCCAGCGTCTGGACCAGCACCTCGCCCCCGGCTTCGCCGCGGCCGCTACGCCCGGCCAGCTGGGCGACCATCGCGAAGGTCCGCTCGCCGGCGCGGAAGTCGGGGAAGCGCAAGGTCGCGTCGGCGTCGATGATCGTGCTCAGCGTCACCTCGGGGAAGTCGTGGCCCTTGGCGACCATCTGGGTGCCGACCAGAACGGCGCTTGGGGCCTCGCCGAAGCCGGCGAGGATTCGGGCGTGCGCCCCCTGGCCGGTGACCGTGTCGGAATCGAGCCGGAAGACGGGCATCGGAGCGAGTCGATCCGCGAGCAGCCCCTCGAGCTGCTCGGTCCCGATCCCCGCCTGCGACAGCGTCGTCGAGCCGCAATCGGAGCAGACGTCCGGCAGTGCCTCCGCGTACGCGCAGTGGTGGCAGACGACGCTGCTGGCCTCACGGTGGACGATCAGCGAGACGTCGCAGTTCGGACAGCCCCAGTGGCGCCCGCAGGAGCGGCAGATGAGCCAGGGCGCGAAACCCCGGCGGTTGACCATCACGATCGCCTTGGTGCCGGTGCGCCGCACCTGGTCCAGCGCCGTCCACGTGGTCGGGTGCAGCGGCCCCCAGTGCGGGTCCGCGTCGCGCATGTCGACCACCTCGACGGGCGGCATGCCACGCCCGTCGACCCGGCGCGTCAGCTCGACCCGCGGCAGCTCGAGCCATGACTCCGGCCGCGGGGTCGCCGTCCCTGCGACCAGCACCGCATCACATTCCGATGCACGCCGCCGGGCGACGGCACGCGCGTCGTAACACGGATCGCCTTCCTGCTTGTAGGAGGGCTCGTGCTCCTCGTCGATGACGATCAACCCCAGGTCGCAGACGGGAGCGAAGACCGCCGAGCGCGGCCCCACGCAGACGGTTGCCTCCCCATCGCGAAGGCGCTGCCATTCGTCGTAGCGCTCCCGCGGCGTGAGCGCGGAGTGCAGGACCGCGAAGCGATCGCCGAGCCGGGCGCGAAAGCGGGCCACCGCCTGGGGGGCGAGCCCGATCTCGGGCACTAGGACGATCGCCCCCTTCCCCCGCTCCAGCGCTGCCTCCACGGCAGCCAGGTAGACCTCGGTCTTACCCGACCCAGTGACCCCGTGGAGCAGCAGGTTTCGCGACTCCCCCTTGCCTTCGAGCGCAGCGAGGATCCGGGCGACCGCGTGCACCTGCTCCTCGAGCAGCTCCGGACGGCCCCCGGCCGCCCCTACCTCAGGGTGCTCCGCGCGCCGCAGCACCCGCGCCTTGCGGGTCGCGATCAAGCCCAGCTCCTCGAGCCTGCGCAGAACCTGGCGATCGGCGCCCACGATGGCAAGCTCGCGAGCGGACATCTCACCCGCGGTCAGGGCTTCGAGGACGGCTCGCTGCCGCGAGCCGAGGCGCCGGCCCTCCTCCAGCGCTTCCCGCCCGTCGGCTGAGATCTCAGCTCGAAGCTCGTCCCGAGCGCGCATTTGCTGCCCGCTTGCGCCGGTGCCCGGCGCCAGCACCAACTGCAACCCTCTGGAGGGGGTCGAGCAGTACTCCCTGGCGACCCACTGCCCAAGCCGGACCAGCTCCGGCGGAACGCTGGGCTCGAGCACGGCCACCGGCTCGAGGAGGCGCTCGGGCGGGAACTCCGACGTCTCCGCCAGCTCGACGACGACGCCGAGCGCCTGGCGGCGGCCGAACGGCACTCGCACCACGCTGCCGACCTTGAGGCCCGCCATCGCGGCGGGCAGGCGGTAGTCGAATGGCCCGCGCAGGGCGCGGGCAGTCGTCAGCGGCTCGACCTTGGCAATAGTCACTTCCACACGGTATGGAGGAAAGCGGACAGCGCGTTATGCTGCCGTCCCATGGGAATCCAGCTGAGCCCCGGCGAGCAGATGATCTTCGAGGGGCACCCCTCCTGGAGGGCGATCCTCGGCTTCTATCTGAAGGGGATCCTGATCGCCGCCGTAGTCGCCGCGATCGCCAAGCTCATCCTCGACGTCAGCACCAGCGTGGTCTTCGTGATCGTCGCCGTGCTGATCGGCCTAACGGTCCTGATTGGGTTCATAAAGCGAGTCGCCACGACTTACTCGATCACCAATCGCCGCCTCAACATCAAGCGCGGGATCATCTCGCGGGAGATTCAGGAGACGCGGCTGGAGCGAGTGCAGAACGTCAACTACCGCCAGTCCGTCTACCAGCGGATCATGCAGATCGGCGACGTCGACTTCGACACCGCCGCGACCGACGACTACAACTTCGTCTTCGCGGGAGTCGCCAACCCCGGTGACGTCGTGCACCAGGTGGACCAAGCCACCGGCGCCACAGTGGCCGGAGCCCAAGGGCTCGGCGAAGCCCAGCCGCCTGGCCAAGAGCCGATCCGGTAGGACTGGAACGTCTTGTACTTTTTCCGCGGCTAGGCTCGCAGACAGCTCAGACTGTCTTCGGAAAAGTTAAGTGGAAGTCCTGCCGGATCGGCTCTAGGCAGGGACGGCGTCTGACTTCGCGGCGTCGCGCAGTGCGTCGGCGCGGTCCGTCTTCTCCCAGGTGAAGTCGTCGTCCACACGACCGAAGTGGCCGTAGGCCGCCGTCTTCTGGAAGATCGGACGGTGCAGGTCGAGGTAGCGGCGGAAGGCGCCCGGGCGCAGGTCGAACTCCGCTTCGACCAGGCGCGAGATCTCCGCGTCGGGCAGCGTGCCGGTGCCGAAGGTCTCGACCATCAGCGAGATCGGGTGCGCGACGCCGATCGCGTAGGCGACCTGGACCTCGCAGCGCTGAGCGAGCCCGGCCGCGACGACGTTCTTGGCGACGTGACGCGACGCATAGGCAGCGGAGCGATCGACCTTGGAGGGGTCCTTCCCGGAGAAGGCGCCGCCCCCGTGGCGGGCCATCCCACCGTAGGTGTCGACGATGATCTTGCGGCCGGTGAGGCCGGCGTCGCCGACCGGGCCGCCGATCACGAACTTGCCGGTCGGGTTGACAAGGAAGCCCTCGCGCAGATCGCCCTCGTCATACATACCCGGCACCTCGGCCGAGAGGACCGGCAGCACGACGCTCTCCCAGAGGTCAGGCTTGATCTTCGTCTCCGAGTCGACGCCATCGGCGTGCTGGGTGGAGATCAGTAGCTTTTCGACCTTGACCGGACGGCCGTCGGCGTAGCGCACCGTGACCTGGGTCTTGCCGTCGGGGCCGAGGTAATCGAGGGTGTCGTCCTTGCGAACCGCGGCGAGTCGTTCGGCGAACCGATGGGCGAGGTGGACCGGCATCGGCATCAGCGCCTCGGTCTCGTCGGTGGCGTAGCCGAACATCATTCCCTGGTCACCGGCGCCCGCGATGTCGAGCTCGTCGTCGTCGGAGGGGTCGACGCGGGTCTCCAGTGCCTGGTCGACGCCCTGGGCAATGTCGGGCGACTGTTTGTCGAGCGAAACGAGCACCGAGATGTGGTCGCAGTTGTAGCCGTAGTCGCCGTGGTCGTAGCCGATCTTGCGGATCGTCTCGCGGACCAGCTCGGGCACATTGAGATGGACGTCGGTTGAGATCTCACCGGAGACGACCGCCATTCCGGTGTTGACGAGGGACTCGCAGGCGACGCGGCCCTCGGGATCATCTGCCATCACCGCATCGAGCACCGCGTCGGAGATCTGGTCGCAGACCTTGTCGGGGTGTCCCTCGGTGACGGACTCGGACGTAAAGAGGTACTCGCCCTCGGCGAGCGGCTGGTTATTTGACATGCACGGAAGCCTAGTAGACGTCTCTCAACGTTGACGCCGCGTGTGGGGCACGAAATCGATTATCAGCGGCACACCGTCCCATTCGTAGGCCTCACGCATCCGGTTCTCGAGGTGGTAGGCCCAGTCGCGGGTGATGAGGCGGCGGTCGTTGACCTGGATCGCGATCCTCGGCGGACGTTCCCCGATCTGCGCTGAGTAGTAGAGGCGCAGGCGGCGGCCACGGCGAGACGGCGGCGGGGTCGTAGCGACGACCTCCCCGACGAAGCGGTTGAGCTCCGGGGTGGGAACCCGCACGGCTGCGCGGTCAGCCAGCTCCAGCGCGTGCGGCAGCAGCTTCGCGACGTTTCGGCCCCTTACTGCCGAGCAGGTGATGACCGCGGGGCGCAGGCGAGATTTGCGCTCGACCCGGGCGCGGGCGTCGTCGATGTCGGTCGCGGTGACGTCCCACTTGTTGAGCACCAGCAGCGTCGCGCAGCCGGCGCGCATCGACAGCTCTGCCGCCCGCAGGTCCTCGGAGGTGACCCCCTCGGCCGCATCGCAGACGACAAGCGCGACATCGGCGCGCTCGACCGCCCGTTCGGAGCGCAGCTGAGCGTAGTAGTCGACCGTGCCGGCAACCTTGGAGCGGCGGCGCAGGCCGGCCGTGTCGACGAGGGTGACCCGGCGGCCGTCGACCTCGAGCTCGGTGTCGATCGCGTCCCGGGTCGTTCCCGCCCGCTCGGAGACGATCACCCGCTCGTCGCCGAGGAACGCGTTGACGAGCGAGGACTTGCCGACGTTGGGGCGGCCGATCACCGCCACGCGAGTCGTCTCCTCGACGGGACCGGTGTCGGCTCGCTCGCCGAACGCCTCGACGACCCGGTCGAGCAGGTCGCCGGTGCCGAGGCCGTGGGTCGCGGAGACCGGCAGCGGCTCGCCCAGCCCCAGCTTGTGGAACTCGGCGGTCAGGTGCTCGTCGATAAGACGGTCGACTTTGTTGACGGCGACCAGGACCGGGACGTCTCCGCCCCGAAGGGTCTTCGCCAGGTCCGCGTCCCCCGCTCGCACCCCGGCGCGAGCGTCGCCAACCAGCAGCACGACGTCGGCCTCGGCGATCCCGATCCTGGCCTGGCGCTGGACGTCCTCCGCCATCTCGCTCGCGTCCCCGACGTCGATCCCCCCGGTGTCGAGCAGCTCGAAGGCGACCCCGTTCCACTCGCACGGCACGCGCTTGCGGTCCCGGGTGGCCCCGGGCTCGGCATGAGTGACCGCCTCGCGACCGCCCGCGAGCCGGTTGACCAGCGTGCTCTTGCCGACGTTGGGGAAGCCAACGACGGCAACGGTGGGCAGCCGGCTCATGCCAGGCCCCCCTGGTCGACTTTGTTATCCAAATGGATAACAAA
>JBBDYO010000018.1:0-18373 GCA_040901495.1 Solirubrobacterales bacterium | reverse complement strand
AATTTAAAAAAAAAGTCGCCCCAACTCATACGAGGCCTCGCTCTTCGGCCAGAACAACGATGCAATCGACGACTGCGGCGAGGCTCAGGCCGGTGGTGTCGAGTTCGACCGCATCGTCAGCGGCGCGCAGGGCGCTGTGCTCGCGGCCCTCGTCGCGCTCGTCGCGCTCGCGCTGCGCGGCCAGCACGATGGCCTTGTCCTCTCCTGTCTGCGCGGCCCGGCGCCGGGCACGCTCCTCCGCGGATGCGGTGAGGAAAACCTTGAGCGGGGCGTCGGGGCTGACCACGGTGCCGATGTCACGGCCCTCGGCGACGTAGCGCCCGGCGGCGATCAGAGCCTGCTGCCGCGCCACCATCGCCTCGCGAACCAATGGGTGGACCGAAACGCGCGAAGAGGCTTCGGTCACCCACGGCTCGCGAATCTCAGCGCTGACGTCCCGACTGCCCAGCCTCACCTGCTCGCCGTCTAAGTTGATCTCCAGCTCATCGGCCATCGCCCCCAGGGCCTCGCCGTCGTCGAGGTCGAGGCCCCGCTCGATCGCGGCCAGCGCCACGCAGCGATACATCGCGCCGGAGTCGAGGTAGGTGAAGCCAAGCGCCGTCGCAACGGCGCGGGCCACAGTGGACTTTCCAGCCCCGGCGGGGCCGTCGATCGCGATAACCATCGGCGACAGTCTGCCCGTCAGCCGCCGAGCAGCGAGGCGAGGTCGGCCTCGAAGCCGGGATAGCTGACGGCGGCGGCGTCCATTCCGGTCACCTCGACGCCCTCCTTGGATGCCAGGCCGGCGACCGCTCCGAGCATGGCGATGCGATGGTCGCCGTGCGAATCGATGGCGCCGCCGCGCAGTCCGTCGGTGCCCTCAATCACCATCCCGTCCGCCGTCGGCTCGACCTTGCCGCCAAGCCCGGCCAGCGCGGCGCTGACGGTGGCGATGCGGTCGGACTCCTTGCGCCGCAGCTCCTTGGCGTCGCGGATCGTCGTCTTCCCCTCTGCAAAGCAGGCGGCCAGGGCAACGAGCGGCAGCTCGTCGATCGTCAGCGGCACCTCGGCGCCGCCGATCTCGGTCCCCTGCAGCTCGGAGGCGCGGACGACGATCGCTCCGACTGGCTCGCCGCTCACTTCCCCGTACCGCTCGGCTTCGACCAACCCGCCCATTCGCTCGAGGATCGCAAGCAAGCCGGTGCGGGTCGGGTTGAGGCCGACGCCGGCAAGGCGAATGTCGCTATCGGCGACCAACAGGGCGGCAACGATGAAGAAGGCGGAGGAGGAGAAGTCGGTGGGGACGAGGATGCGGTCAATGGCGAGCTGCTCGGCGGGCTGGATGACAACCGCATTGCCGTCGTATTCGATCTCGGCGCCGGCGGCAATCAGCATTCGCTCCGTGTGGTCGCGCGTTGGCAGCGGCTCGGTGATTCGAGTCTCACCCTCGGCCAGCAGGCCGGCAAAGAGCAGGCACGACTTGACCTGGGCGCTGGCGACCGGCAGCTCGTAGGCAATCCCTTTTAGGGGGGTGCCCTTGACCGTCACCGGCGTGAAGCGATTCTCACGGCAGCCCACCTCGGCCCCCATCGCACGCAGCGGCTCAGCGATCCGATCGACGGGGCGGCGACGGATCGACTCGTCGCCGTCGAGGGTCCACGTCCCTGCCCCTTGCCCAGCCAGCCAACCCGGAAGCAGTCGCAACAGGGTGCCTGCGTTGCCAACGTCGATATCAGCCGGCTTCGCCCCCCGCAGGCCGATGCCGCGAATGCGTAACCCCAGGCCAAACTTCCCGGAACCAACATGGTCGACCCCGGCCCCAAGAGCCTGCACCGCCGTCAAGGTCGAGCGCGTGTCGGCGGCGTCGAGGTATCCCTCGATCGTCGTCTCCCCCTCTCCCATCGCCGCGATCAGCGCGGCGCGGTGGGAGACCGACTTGTCGGGCGGTGGGCGCAGCGTTCCGCGCAGCGCGCCGGCGGGCTCGAATCGGGTGGTCATCGCCTACTCCCCGTCGTCGAGTGCAGTCACGGTGTGGCCCAGCTCGCGGACCAGCGCCACCGCGCGCTCTGCCTGCTCCTCACCGGAGACCCAGAGCGAGATCGCGCCCGACTTCATGTCCGGCGCCGGGTGGAGGGCCATGTCCTCGATGTTGACGCCGGCCTCGCCGAGCGCCAGCGCCAGCTCCGCCACGGTTCCAGGACGGTTGGCGACGACGACGCGGAGCTCGCGCAGCGCCCCTGCCGCGCCGCCTGTCTCGAGCAGGCGGCGCCGGTCGGCGCCGGCGGCGGCGTGGCGGGCGGTGAGGGCGTCACGGTCACCCGCACGAATCAAGTCCGCGGCCTCCCGCAGGCGCTCGACGGCGGAGTCAATCGCTTCTGCCACCGACTCACGGTTGGTGAGGAAAATGTCGCCCCAGATGCTCGGGTTCGAGCCGGCGACCCTGGTGGTGTCACGAAAGCTGGGGCCGACCTCCGGCATCCGCTCGGAGTCATGGGTCAACTCGGCGGCCGCCTGGCCCACGAGGACGTTGGCGAGGACGTGTGGCAAGTGGCTGACCGTCGCCATCAGGCGATCGTGCACGTCAGCCTGGATCGCCTCCGGTCGCGCGCCGAGGTCGGTAATCGCACGCTGTAGGCGGTCGTAGTGCACTCCGCTGGACTGCTCGGTCGGGGTCAGGTACCAGCGGGCTCCGTCGAAGAGGTCGGCGCGCGCGTTCTCGACACCCGCCGTCTCCGCGCCCGCCAGCGGATGTCCGCCGATGAAGCGCTCGTCGCCCCCAAGCTCGCCAACCAGCTCGCCCTTCGTAGAGCCGACGTCGGTGACCACGGCCTCAGGGCCGCAAGCCGCCAGTGCCTCCCGCACCTGTCCGGGCAGCACCGCCACCGGGCCCGCGCAGAAAACGAGCTCGGCGCCCTCGCAGGCTTCGGCGACGGAGTCGGCGCCCCGATCGAGTGCCCCCAGCTCGATCGCCCGTTCGACGGTCGCGGGACTGCGGCTGTGACCGACCACCTCGGCTCCCAGACGCTGCCGGGCGCCGAGCCCGATCGAGCCCCCGATCAGGCCCACGCCGAGAACGGCGACCTTCATTTGCCGCGCCGTGCCTGGACGGCGCCCGCCAGCCGGCGGAGCACCGCATCCGTCTGATCCAAGTCGATGCACGCGTCGGTGATCGACTGGCCGTAGGTCAAATCCCCGCCGGCATCCAGCTCTTGCCGGCCCTCGACCAGGAACGACTCGAGCATCACGCCGACGATCGCCCCATTGCCGGCCGCGATCTGTTCGCCGATCTCACCCGCCGCGACCACCTGGCGCGCGGGGTCCTTTTCGCTGTTGTCGTGCGAGGCGTCGATCACGATCCGCTCGGGCAGCCCAGCCGTGCGGAGCCTCTCGAGGGCACCCGCCACCCCTTCGGCGTCGTAGTTGGGGGTGCCGCGGCCGCCGCGCAGGATGACGTGCCCGTCGGGGTTGCCCGTCGTATGCAGAATGGCCGGAGTCCCGCTGTCGTCGATACCGGCGAATGCGTGTGGCACCGCGGCGGCGCGTACCGCGTCGACGGCGACCTGGATGTTGCCGTCGGTCCGGTTCTTGAAGCCGATCGGCATCGAGAGGCCGGAGCCCAGCTGCCGGTGGGTCTGGCTCTCAGTCGTGCGCGCGCCGATCGCTCCCCACGACACCGTGTCGGAGATGTACTGCGGGGTGATCGGGTCGAGGAACTCGCAGCCGATCGCGAGGCCTACGTCGAGCACTTCCAGCAGCAGCGTGCGCGCGACGCGCAGGCCGGCGTTGACATCGAACGACCCATCCAGATGCGGGTCGTTGATCAGGCCCTTCCAGCCGGTCGTAGTGCGCGGCTTCTCGAAGTAGACCCGCATCGCGATCAGCAGGTCGCCGTCCAGCTCCTTGGCCAGCTCGCCGAGTCGCTTCGCGTAGTCGAGCGCCGCGGCGACGTCGTGGACGCTGCAGGGGCCGACGACGACCAGGAGGCGATCGTCGCTGCGACCGAGAACCTTCTCGACCGCGTCTCGCCCTCGCACCACGGCCTTCTCGCGCTCCTCGCCGAGCGGCAGGTCCTCGAGCAGCTTGATCGGTGAGACCAGCTCGACGACCCGGTCGATCCGCTGGTCGCGGACCCGGTCTCGAGTCTCGCCTTGCATTCCGATCATCATTTCGTTGCCGCCTTTCTCCACAGTCATGACCTTACTTTCCAAACCGATCTCGGCATGTGGAGGCCGCACGACGAGATCGCACAAACGAGGGAGGCGCCCGGCCGAACTTCTATCTGCGGCGGCAAGTGCGCGCCGCGAGGCCAGACGCCTAGCTAAATCGCCAGTACCAGCGATAAGAGCGGACAGGGGCAAGCGCGGCGCCGTTGGCGCGGGTGTCGCTCGCGATATCGCCCGTTCGCTTCACTGTCTGACTTTGTAGCAGGCGCGGAACGGTTAGTCGAGCAGCTGCTCGAGCGCGGCAAGGAATCGGTCGTTCTCCGCGGAGGTGCCGTAGGTGACGCGGATGTGGCCGGGGCCGCCGAGCGGGGTGCCGGCGCGAACCGCGATCGCCTGCTCAGCGAGGCCGCTGACAATCTCTCCCTCGTCCGCCTCGCCAAGGTCGACCCAGGAGAAGTTGGCCTGGGTCTCGGCGGTCTTCAAGGCCATCTCGTGCAGCGCCTCCTCGACCCGGATTCGCTCCGCGATCGTGCTCTCGACCCGGCGCGAGACGTCATCGGAGTGCAGAATCGCCTCGGCCGCCGCCGCCTGGGCGACGGCGTTGACGCTGAAGGGCTGGCGCACCGCGTCGATCGCGGCGCGGAACTTGGATGAGCCGACCGCAAGGCCGACCCGCAGCCCAGCCAGGCCGTAGACCTTGCTGAAGGTGCGCAGGATGACCAGGTTGGGGAAGGCGCCGAGCAGGTCGACGGTTGCGTCGGGGTCGTCGTTGACCTGGAACTCGATGTAGGCCTCGTCGAGGACAATCGTCACGTGATCGGGGACGCGCTCGCAGAAGGCGGCGATCTCAGCGGCGGGCAGGTGGGTCGCGGTCGGGTTGTTTGGATTGCAGACGATGGCGAGCTGGGTGGCCGCGGTCACCTCCGCCGCCATCGCGTCGAGGTCGTGCGCATCCCCCTCGGCGAGCGGCACGCGGATCTCGCGCGCTCCGCTCAGCGCCGCCAGATAGGGGTACATCGAGAAGGAGGGCCAGGCGTAGACGATCTCCGCGCCCGGCTCGCAGAGCGCCTCGGCGGCGGCGAGCAGGATCTCGCAGGAGCCGTTGCCGACCGCAACCCGACCCGGCTCGGACTCGTAGCGCTCGGCGATGCGCTGGCGCAAAAGGGTGGCGTCGGGGTCCGGGTAGCGATTCATCGCCCCGGCAGTTGCCTGGATCGCCTCGATGACCTTCGGGTGCGGCGGGAACGGCGACTCGTTCGAGGCGAGCTGGGCGATGCCGGCCTCGGCGATCGCCTCGGGCGCCTTTCCGGTCGGCACGCCGGCCTGGTAGCCCGGAATGCGGGCCAGCTTCTCGGCAAAAGTGACGGTCATAGTGCGCCCATTGTGGCCGACGCGGCGCTTACTGGGCGGCGTGGAGGTCGGAGCGGAGCTCTTGCGTCGCGCCGAGGTAAGCGTGGGCCGGGGTGTGGCCGGCCGGGGCGTAGTAGTGGAGCATCGCCCGGATCACCCGCTGCATCGAGCCGGGGACCGGAATCTCGCGGCAGCAGAGCAACGGCACCGACTCGAGGCCGAGGCCCCGGGCGGCCACCGCCGGGAACTCGGCATCGAGGTCCTCCGTCGTGGTGAACAGGCAGCTGACCATCGACTCCGGCGCCAGGCTGTTGCGCTCCAGCAGCTCGCGCATCAGCTCGGTCGTCGCGGCGAGGATCGCCTCGGCCGAGTTGGCGTTCGCCTGCACGGCGCCGCGCACCGCAAAAAGCCGCTGCTGGTCTGGGTCCAAGCTCATCTCCATCAATGTTCCGCTCCGCTCCGGTCGCAAAGAGTCAGATTGCGATGCTCCCTACGCTCCGCGTCACTGGGCATCTTCCCAAAGCCGGGAGACCTCCTCCGCCGAGAGGCGCCGCGCCGCGCCCTCGCGGAGATCGCCCAGCTCAATCGGGCCGAAGCGGACGCGGCAGAGCGCGACCACGCCGTTGTCCACGGCTTCCGCCATCCGGCGGACCTGGCGGTTCCGCCCCTCGCGCAGGACGATCTCGATCTCCCGCTCCCCCAGCCGCCGCACCTTGGCCGGCGCCGTCGGGCCATCGTCGAGCTCCAAGCCGCTCGCCAGCCGCCGCAAGTCTTGCTCGGAGGCCGGGCGGCGCAAGACGACGCGGTAGGCCTTCTCCACTTCGTAACGGGGATGGGTGAGGCGGTTGGCCAGCTCGCCGTCGTTGGCAAGCAGCAGCAGGCCGGTGGAGTCGGCGTCGAGCCGACCGACCGGGTAGAGGCGCGCCTCCGAGCTGACCAGCTCGACCACCGCGGGCCTCGACCCCGGCTCGCGGGCGGTGGAGACGACGCCGGCCGGCTTGTTCACCGCCCAGACCTCGCGGGCCTCGACGCCGACCGGGCTGCCGTTGACGCGCACGTCGTCGCCCTCGCCGACGTCCCGAGCGGGATCGGTGACGACCTCGCCGTTGACCGATACCCGGCCCTTGGCGACTATCAGCTCGGCTTTGCGGCGCGAGGCAATGCCACCGTGAGCGAGGTACTTCGCCAGCCTCACCGCGATTCGGAGGCCTTCAGCAGCCTCTCTCGCAGATCGCGCTCATCCTCGGGAGTCGGATCGAAGCGCGAGGGGTCGGGGAGCTGGTCGAGGCCGGAGAGTCCGAAGAGCCGTTCGAACAGCTCCGTCGTCTTGAACAGCGCGGCGCCGAACTGCGAGCGGCCCGACTCCTCGATCAGGCCGCGCTCGGCCAGCGTCTGGGCCGCGGACTCCGAGGAGACGCCGCGGATCCGGGCGACCTCTGGGCGGGAGACCGGCTGTAGGTAGGCGACGATCGCCAGCGTCTCTGCCTGGGCCTGCGTCAGCGGCGGTGTCCGCGGCTTGGCGAGAAGCCTGCGTGCCGCCACCTCGCTGGCGGGATCGCTGGCCAGCGCGAAGCCGCCGGCGACCTCACGCAGGACAACGCCTCGCTTGCCCTCGGCGAGGTCTTCGCGCAGGACGTCGATCGCCTCCGCCACCTGCCCTTCGGTGGCCTCAATCGCCTCGGCGAGGTCGGCGACGCTGACCGGCTGGGGCGAGAGGAACAGCAGCGCCTCGATCGTGCGGGGGAGATCGCTCATGCCCCGGCCTCGCTCTTGCGAATCTCGATCGGCCCCAGCGGCTTGCCCTGCTTCCAGGTCACCTCGCCCTTCCTGTAGAGCTCGAGCAGCGCGAACAGGGTCACCGCCTGGGTGAGGCGATCCTCGCCGCCGAACTCCTCGTCGAAGTCGATGCTGTTCCGCCCGGCGAGAGCGTCGCGCAGCGCGCCCAGCCTGCGCTCCAGCGAAACGGTCGGCCGGATGTGGCTGATGTCGAGCGGCGGGACCGGCGTCAGCAGATCGCCAAGCGCAGCGCCCAGCTGATCGGGGTCATAAGCCGCCGTGGCCGCCTCCAGGGCGACGCGTCGAAGCTCGGACGGCAGCGGTGCCGAGCGGTAGAGGTATCCCCGTTCGGCCTCGAAGCGCTTCTCCAACATCTCGGCCGCGTCCCGGTAGCGCCGGTACTCGAGCATCCGCGCGATCAGCTCCTCGACCGCCTCCTCGGGAGCGAGCTCGTCGAGCTCCTCCTCCGCCCCCGGCAGCAGCAACCGCGACTTCAGCTCCAGCAGTGCGGCGATCAGGACCAGGAACTCGGTCGCCACCTCGAGCTCCAGCTCCCCTTCGCGCTCCAGATGAGCGACGTAGGCGACCACGACCTCGCCCAGTTCGACCTCCAGCAGATCGACCTCCTCGCGCAGCACAACCGCCATCAGGAGGTCGAACGGCCCCGCGAAAACGTCGAGGTCGAGATCAAGCTCGGCGACTGTCACGAGCCCAACTTAACGCGACGGGCCGATGCCCATGCGGTCCCGGACGTCCGCCAGCGTTCCCGAGGCGATCGCGCGGGCCTTCTCGGCGCCGGCGGCCAGGATCGTCTCCAGGGCCGACTCGTCCGGGCGGAGCTCGGCGTAGCGCTCGCGGACTGGGGTGAGCAGCTCGGCCACGCCCTCGGCGACCGCCTTCTTGAAGTCGCCGTAACCGGCGTCGGCGAACTCTCGCTCGATGTCCTCGGGGCTGACGCCACGGGCGACGGCGAGGATGTCGATCAGGTTGGTGATGCCGGCCTTCTCGGGGCCGCGGGCGATCTCGCGGCCGGAGTCGGTGACGGCGCTGCCGAGCTTCTTGCGAATCGCGTCGGGCTCGTCGAGGACGTAGACGGTCCCGGCCTCGCTCGCGTTCGAGGTCGACATCTTGTTCTCGGGCTCCTGCAGGTCCATGATCCGGGCCCCGACCTCGGGGATCACCAGCTCCGGCACGACCAGGGTCTCGCCGAAGCGCTCGTTGAAGCGGCGGGCTATCTCCCGCGTCAGCTCGACGTGCTGGCGCTGGTCGTCGCCGACCGGGACCTCGGTGGCGCGGTAGGCGAGGACGTCGGCGGCCATCAGCACCGGGTAGTAGAAGAGCGCCGCCGAGACCAGCTCGCGCTGTTTCGCCGACTTGTCCTTGAACTGGTGCATGCGGTTGAGGTCCCCATGGGAGGTGACCGCGGAGAGCAGCCAGGTCAGCTCGGTGTGCTCGCGCACGTCGGACTGGCGGAAGAAGATGCAGCGCTCCGGGTCGAGGCCGGCCGCGAGCAGGATCGCCGCGGTGTCGAAGAGGCGCTCGCGCAGCTCGGTGGGGTCGAAGGCGACCGAGATCGCGTGCAGGTCGACGATGCAGAAGATCGCCGGGTCGCCGCGCTCCTGGCCCTCGACGTACTGGCGAATCGCACCGATGTAGTTGCCGAGGTGCTTACGGCCGGTCGGCTGAATGCCGGAAAAGATGATGGGAGCGCCCACGGCCGGAGCCTATTCAAGAGGCCTGCCCCGGCAGGGGTTCCACTTAACTTTTTCGGTGGATCGCGGCTGGGCTAGCGCTCAAGGGCAACCGACGAAAAAGTACAAGACGTTCCACCCCTGCCGGGGCAGGCCTCAAGCAACCTCCGTCGCAGGCGCCTGCTCTGGCTGGGTACGGTCGGCGTCGGTGCCGTGGCCGCACTCGCCGGCTGTGGCCGCGCCGCGAGTCGGGACCGTCTCGACCCTGCGTCGCGGGTTCTCGATCCCCAGACCGGCGACGATCCCGCCGGCGATCATCAGCAGGCCCCCGATCAGCACCCCGAGGTGGAAGGCAGAGGTCGAGGCGTCGACCGAAGCGGCTTCGACCCGCTCCGCTTGGCTGGGAGGCAGCTTCCCCGTGGCAGGCACCGCCAGCGGCTGCTGCTTGGCATCCGCGACGGCGCTTTCTGCCCCCGGCCCCAGTGGGCGGTCACCGAGATTTGAGTCCAGCGTCGAGCCGAAGCTGGCGGAGATCACCGCGCCGAGCACGGCGATCGCCAGCAGGCCGGCGACCCGCGAGATCCCGTTGTTGACGCCGGAGGTAATGCCGACGTGGCGCTCCTCGACCGAGTCGAGCACCGTGGCTGTGAGCGGCGCCACGGTTGCAGCCAAGCCGAGGCCGAAGACGACGATCGCGGGCAGCACGTCGGAGGCGTAGCTCGGGTCGGCATCAACCCGCAACAGCAGGATCAGGCCGATCCCGCCGACGATCGGCCCGGCGCTCATCGGCCCGCGGGGCCCGACGCCCGAGGCGATCTTGCCGAAGCGCGGCGAGAGCACGAAGAGGATCACCGAGATCGGCGTCGTCGCCAGGCCGGCCTCAAGCGCCGAGTAGCCGGCGACCTGCTGAAGGAATAGGCCGACGAAGAACAGCCCACCGATCAGGCCGGCGTAGGCGGTCAGGGTGGTCAGGTTTGCGACCCAGAAGTTGCGGATCCGGAACAGCGCCAGGTCGAGCATCGGGTGACGGGCGCGCGCCTCGCGCAGGATGAAGAGCGCAAAGCAGGCGACCCCGGCGACCATCGGAACCCAGACCAGTGGATCACCCCAGCCGTGGCTCGGCTGTTCGATCAGGGCGAAGACCGGCCCTCCCAGCCCCGCGGCCGAGAGCCCGATCCCCGGCCAGTCGATGCCGCGGAACGCGTCCGGGTCGCGGCTCTCGCGCACAGCGTGCAGCGTCAGCACCACGGTCAGCGCGATCAGCGGCAGGTTGACCCAGAAGATCGCCCGCCAGGAGAGCGCCTCGATCAGCGCCCCTCCCCCCGCCGGCCCGAGCACGGTGGCGATCCCGGTCCAGGCGGTCCAGGTGCCGACCGCCTTGCCGCGGTCCGCGCCCTCGAAGGTGGCGGCGACGATCGCCAACGAGCCCGGCACCAGCAGCGCCCCGGCAATTCCCTGCAGCGCCCGGGCGGCGATCAGGAACTCGACGTTGGGCGCGACCGCGCAGAGCGCCGAAGTCACGCCGAACGCGATCAGGCCGGCGACGAACATCCGGCGCCGGCCGAACTGGTCCCCGAGCGAGCCGCCGACCAAGAGCAGCGAGACCAGGGTCAGCATGTAGGCCTCGACCACCCACTGCTGGCCCGAGAGCTCCGCGTCGAGGCCGTCTGCGATCGCCGGCAGCGCCACATTGACCACGGTCGAGTCGAGGAAGACGACCGTGGAGCCGAGGATCGTCGCGATCAGCGTCAGGCGCTGCTGGCGTGACACGCAGGCGAGTCTACGGGGGCGGCGAGGCCAGTTTGCCTCGGCGCCCCAAGGCGGCGGGACCTCTGGCGCCCGCTCGGCCGTATCGATAGCGATGCCTACGCGCCGGAGGAATATGACCGATCAGGTTTCTGTCGATCGCCTTGCTCGTCTTGGCGCGCTGTGGCCTCAGCGCAACCCCCGTCGTGGCGAAGGGCGTCGGTCGGGAACGGGCGGTCGGCGGGATCGCCGCCACCTTCGACCTTGGCGAAAGCACGTCGGAGGGATTTTTCCCCCGGATCGAGGGCTGGTGCTGTCCGGCCTCAGCCGAGACGCCCTGACCTGGGCCGGAGGGCGCACCTGGCCCGGCGGGGGCGCAAGATGCGTCCCGCCGCTCGAGGGACTCAAGCAGCATCGGTAAGCGACTGCGAGAATCCGGGTAGGTGATTTGCTGATGGCAAGAGCGATCTGGAGCGGTTCCATCAACTTCGGGCTCCTCAACGTGCCCGTGAAGCTCTACAGCGCGGTTGCGCGCCGTGGAATTTCCCTGCGCGAGATCCGCGAGTCTGACGGCGCCCGCATCCGCCACCGCCGCGTCGCCGAAGGGACCGACGAGGAGGTTCCCTTCGAGAACATCGTCAAGGCATTTGAGATTTCGCCGGATCGCTACGTGCCGCTGACGAAGGAGGAGATGGGCGGTCTCGCCCCCGAGAAAAGCCGGGCGATCGAGGTCATCGACTTCGTCGACCTCGATCAGATCGACCCGATCTACTTCGACAGCCCCTACTACCTCGGGCCGGCGGAGGGCGCCGAGAAAGCCTACGCGCTGCTGGCCCAGGCCATGGGGCAGTCAGACAAGGTCGCCGTGGCCCGCTTCGTCTTCCGCAACAAGGAGCACCTGGCGGCAGTCCGGCCCACCGATGGGGTCCTGACCTTGACCACGATGCGCTTCGCCGACGAGGTCGTCTCACCCAAGGAGCTGGAGGACGTGCTCCCCGCCGAGCAGCCGAAGATCGCGAAGCGCGAGGTGGAGATGGCGGAGCAGCTGATCGACTCGCTGACCCGCGAGTTCGACCCGACCGCCTACCGCGACGAGTACCGCGAGGAACTGCTTTCCCTGATCGAGCGCAAAGCCGAAGGGAAGGACGTCGTCACCTCGCCCACCGCCGAGGAGGCCAGTCCGACCAAGGCGCCGGACCTGATGACCGCGCTGGAGGAGAGCATCGCCGCGGTGAAAAGCAAAGAGAACGGCAAGGCGCGGCGCAAACCCGCGGCCAAGAAAAAGAGCAAGGCCGCACCTAAAAAAGCCGCGCCCAAACGCTCGACCGCCCGCCCCAAGGCGAAGTCCTCCAAGTAACCGGTGGCCTCCGACCGCCAGGTCGAGGTGGATGGCCGTGAGCTGAAGCTCACCAACCTCGAGAAGGTCCTCTACCCGAAGGCCGGCTTCACCAAGGGCGAGGTGATCGACTACTACGCGAAGGTCGCCCCGGCGATCGTCCCCCACCTGGCCGGGCGGGCGCTGACCCTGCGCCGCTTCCCGGAAGGCGTCGACGACACCGACGCGGCCTTCTTCGAGAAGCGCTGCCCCAAGCACCGGCCGGAGTGGGTGCAGACCACCAGGGTGCTGGCCGGCCCGCATTCCGGCTACATCGACTACTGCGTCTGCGACGACCTGCCGACCCTGATCTGGATGGCGCAGCTGGCGGCGATCGAGCTGCATCCCTCGCTTTCGTTGGGGAGCAAGCCCGAGCAGCCGACCGTGCTCGCCTTCGACCTAGACCCCGGCCCCCCGGCCGGCATCCTCGACTGCTCCCGGGTGGCGCTGCGCCTGCGCGAGGTGCTCGACCACGTCGGGATCGAGTGCTTCGCGAAGACCTCGGGATCGAAGGGCATGCAGCTCTACGTGCCGCTCAACACGCCGACCAGCTACGAGGAGACGAGGCCGTTCGCGCAGGCGCTCGCCAAGCTGCTGGCCAAACAGACACCCGACGAGGTGATCGCGAAAATGGGCAAAAAGACCCTGCGCAAAGGCAAGGTCTTGATCGACTGGTACCAGAACAACGAACGCAAAACGACGATCGCCGTCTACTCGCTGCGCGCCCGCGAACGCCCCACCGTCTCGACCCCGGTCACCTGGGAGGAGGTCGAACGGGCCGTCGATCGCGACGATGCCGACTCGCTCGTCTTCGAGGCGGCCGACGTCCTCAAACGGATCGAGAAGCACGGCGACCTCTTCGCCCCGGTGCTGGAGCTGAAGCAGAAGCTCCCCGAGCTCTGAGCCTGCCACGCACGTTCCTCAGCTGCCTATCTTGAGGAGCTTGCGCGACGGCTCGCACATCTCCGACACTTGCTTCGCCTGGGCGCAATCGGGGCAGAAGATCTTTCCCTTCTTGTGGTGGTAGGCGATTTTCTCCTGCGCCAGCAGATGCACCCCGCAGCTCATGCAGTTCGTCTCGTGCTTGGACAGGGTCCACCACCAGCCTTTGCCCATTCGTCGCTTTCTGCCTTTTCGAGCCCCCGGGCCCCGATTGTCATCCGTGCGAATCGACTGTCCGGACGTGGTGTTGATCCGCCAATCCCGCCACCGGCTGCTTGCACTTTTGGCCATCGCCTCTTCCCTCTCTGCATCTTCGTCGCCTTCAATTCATTGGCCACGTAAGGGTTGAGCAGCGAGAGCTCACCCCCGGCAGGGGGATCAACCCAGAGGCTGGCGGACGACCGGGTGGCGGGTCGCCTTGACCTCGTCGAGGCGGCGGACGGGGGTTGAGTAGGGGGCCTGCTTGGCGACCTCCGGGTCCCCCTCGGCCTCGGCGAGGATCTCCTCGACCGCGTCGGCGAAGGCGTCGAGGCTCTCTTTGGTCTCGGTCTCGGTCGGCTCGACCATCAGCGCCTCCTCGACCAGGAGCGGGAAGTAGACGGTCGGCGGGTGGAAGCCGAAGTCGAGCAGGCGCTTGGCGAGGTCGAGGGTGGCGAGGCCCAGCTCCTTCTTCATCGGCTTGCCGGAGAGGACGAACTCGTGCATGCAGTGGCGGTCAAAGGCGATCGGGAGGTGCTTGCCCGCGCGTCCCTGCGCCAGCCTTGCCTTCAGGTAGTTGGCGTTCAGCACGGCGACCTCCGAGGCCTCCTCGAGGCCGTCGGCGCCGAGGCTGAGGATGTAGGCGTAGGAGCGGACGAAGACCCCGAAGTTGCCCTGGAAGCCGCGCAGGCGGCCGATCGACTTGGGCCGGTCGAAGTCGAGGTCGTAGAAGGGGCCGCTGCCGTTGCCGCCCTTGCGCCTGACCACCTGGGGGCGCGGCAGGAAGGGCTCGATCCGCTCCGAGACGGCGATCGGCCCCGCCCCCGGCCCGCCCCCGCCGTGCGGCTGGCTGAACGACTTGTGCAGGTTGACGTGGACGATGTCGAAGCCCATATCGCCGGGCCGCGAGTGGCCCATCACCGCGTTGAGGTTGGCGCCGTCGTAGTAGAGGGTGCCGCCGGCCTCGTGGATCAGGCCGGCGATCTCGGTGATGTTTTCGTCGAACAGCCCGAGCGTGTTGGGGTTGGTCAGCATCAGGCAGGCGACCTCGTCGGAGACCTTGGCGCGCAGGTCGTCCATCTCGACCCCGCCCCGCTCGTTGGTCGCCACCTTGACCACCTCGTAGCCGGCCATCGTCACCGTCGCCGGGTTGGTGCCGTGGGAGGTGTCGGGCGCCAGCACCTTGGTCCGCTGTTCGCCGCGATCGGCGTGGTAGGCGCGGGTCAGCAGCAGGCCGGCGAGCTCGCCGTGCGAGCCGGCCGAGGGCTGCAGGCTGACGTGAGGCAGGCCGCAGATCTCGGCCAACGACCCCTGCAGCAGCCACATCAGCTCCAGTGCCCCTTGGGCTCGCCGGGGGTCCTGCGCTGGGTGCAGGCGGGCGTGGCCCGGCAACGCCGCGACCCGCTCGTTGAGCCGCGGGTTGTGCTTCATCGTGCAGGAGCCAAGCGGGTAGAAGCCGGAGTCGAGGTCGAAGTTTCGGCGCGAGAGCCGGTTGTAGTGGCGGACGATCTCCGGCTCGGCGATCTCGGGCAGGCGCGGCGGCTCGGAGCGCAGCAGCTTCGCCGGGATCAGCTCCTCGAGCGGGGGCTCGGGGACGCCGGCCTGAGGGAGAACGGCGGCGCGGCGACCGGGCTTCGACTTCTCATAGATCGTCTCCGCCCGTTCGCGCTGCATCGGGGTCTCGGTGGCGGCCATCAGGCGATCTCCTGGGGCTGGGGCGACTTACTCTCGCTATGCGAGAGGAAAGCGCCCCGCTCGGTCTCAACCGCGGCGCCGAGGGCGTCGGCCAGCGCGTCGATCTGCTCCTTGCTGCGGCGCTCGGTGATCGCGACCAGCAACCCGTCCTCGTACTCGGGGTACTCGCGGCCCAGCGGGTAGCCGGCGGCAATGCCGTGCTCGGCGCAGCGCTCGAGCACAGGGCCGACCGGCGCGTCGAGGCGAAGCGCGAACTCGCGCACGACCGGCGTGTCGTGCAACAGCTCGACTCCCTCGACCGAGGAGAGACGCTCGCGGGCGTAGGCGGTGCGGCGGACCAGCAACTCGCCCAGCTCGCGAAAGCCCTCGCGGCCCAGCCAGGCGAGGTGAACCATCGCCGCCAGCGCGTTCAGCGCCTGCGCGGTGCAGATGTTGTGGGTCGCTTTCTCGCGGCGGATGTGCTGCTCGCGGGTCTGCAGCGCCAGCACGAAGCCGCGCCGACCGTCGAGGTCCTCGGTTTCGCCGGCGATCCGCCCCGGCATGCGCCGGATCAGCTTCTCGGTGCCGCAGAAGAAGCCAAACGATGGCCCGCCGAAGTCCAACCGGTTGCCGAGCGGCTGGCCCTCGCCGAGCGCCACGTCGGCGCCGCACTCGCCCGGAGGCTTGAGCACGCCGAGCGTCATCGGGTCGGCGGCGACGATCAGCAAGGCGTCCTGGGCCTTCGCCGCCGCGCCAAGCGCCTCGACATCCTCAACCGCGCCGAGGAAGTTCGGGTTCTCGAGGAAGACGGCGGCGGTTTGATCGTCGACGGCATCGGCGAGGGCCGCGGCGTCGGTGACTCCACCCTCCAATCCGACCTCGACGATCTCGGCACCGAAGCCCTCGGCGTAGGTGGCAAGCGTCTCGCGGCTGTGGGGATGGACGCCGCGGGAGACGACGAAGCGGCGGCGCCCGGTGGCGCCGATCGCCAGGTACCCAGCTGAGGCCACCGAAGAGGGGCCCTCGTAGAGCCCGGCGGTCGAGACCGGCAGCCCGGTCAGCTCCGACATCGCCGTCTGGAACTCGAACATGGCCTGCAGGCCCCCCTGGGATATCTCCGGCTGGTAAGGCGTGTAGGGAGTGAGGAACTCGGAGCGCTGGGTGATCGCGTCGACGATCGCCGGGACGTAGTGGTCATACATCCCCGCGCCGAGGAAGCAGACCTGCTCTTCGGCGTCGGCGTTGGTCTCCGCGAGCGCGGCCAGCCGCTCGAAGACCTCCGCCTCGCTCATCCCGGGCGGCAGCTCCAGCGGGCGATCGAGTCGCAGCGGCTCGGGAACCTGGTCGAACAGCTCGGCGGTCGAGCCGGCGCCGATCGCCGCGAGCATCGCGGCCCGGTCGTCGGGGGTGGCGGAGGTGTACCTGCTCACCGCGTTAAGGCTACGGAAGCGAGGGGCGGGGCTTCATCAGCCGTTTTCCACCAGCTTGCGATATTCCGAGGCGTCGAGCAGGGCCTCGGTCTCCCCCGGCGCTGTCAGCTTCACCTTGACCAGCCAGCCATCGCCGTATGGGTCCTCGTTGATCTTCTCCGGCGCGTCGGCCAGCGCATCGTTGATCTCGACGATCTCCCCGGACAGCGGAGCGATCACGTCAGAGACCGCCTTGACCGACTCGACCTCCGCGTAGGAGGAGTCTTTGTCGATCGTCGCGCCGACCTCCGGCGGGTCGTAGAAGACGACCTCTCCAAGGCTGTCCTGCGCGTACCAGGTGATGCCGAAGACGGCGTGCTCGTCCCCCTCCAATCGAGCCCAATCGTGCTGGTCGTGGTAGAGCAGTTCCTCGGGATAGCTCGCGTCGGCCAAGTTCACTTCTCCTTCCGGGACGAGGGGCTGACGTAAAGAGGCTTAGAGGCTATTTGGGCCTGGCGGAGCTTGCCGCGCACGTCGATCTCGACCTCGGCTCCCGGCTCGGTGCCCAGTGTTGCTCGCAGGTAGGCCATCCCGATCCCCACCTCCAATGAGGGAGAGAAGGTGCCGCTGGTGACGACGCCAACCTGCTCGCTATCGACGAGCACCGGGTTGTCGGGCCGTGGGATGCCGGCCCCCTCGATCTTGAAGGGAGCCAGCTTCTCGGCAGTGCCCTCGGCGCGCGCCCTGGCAACCGCCTCGGCGCCGACAAAGCCCGTCCCCTCTTTGCAGCACCAGCCGAGCCCGGCTTCGATCGGGTTGCGATCGGGGCTGAGGTCGTTGCCGTGCAGGTGGAAGCAAACCTCCAGGCGCAGGGTGTCGCGGGCGCCGAGGCCGCAGGGGACGACTCCGGCATCGAGCAGCTCCGCCCAGATCGCCGGCGCGACCTCGGGGTCGATCAGCAGCTCGACCCCGTCCTCACCCGTGTAGCCGGTCCCGCAGACCAGTGCCGGGCGGTTTCCAATTCGCGCCGTCGCGACCCGCATCCGCGGCGGCAGCTCGACCCCAAGCGTGCCGGCGACGATCCCCCGCGCATGGGGACCCTGCACCGCCAGCATCGCGTAGCGGTCGGCAACGTCGCGGACGGCGACTTCGAAGTCCCGGCTCCAGCGCCCCAGCCAGCCGAGATCGGCTTCGTGGTTGGCGGAGTTGGTGACGATCAGGTAGCGATCGCCGCCAAGCCGGTAGGCGAAGAGGTCGTCGAGGACGCCGCCCTCCTCGTTGCAGAGACAGGAGTACTGGGCGCCGCCGAGCTCGATCGAGGCGACGTCGTTGGAGAGGACGCGCTGTAGATAGGCAAGCGCCCCCGGGCCCTCGACCTCGACCTCGCCCATGTGCGAGACGTCGAACATGCCGGCGTGCGTGCGCACCGCGGCATGCTCCTCGCGAATCCCCTCGTACTGCACCGGCATCTCCCACCCAGCAAAGGGCACAAGCTTTGCCCCCAGCTCAGCATGCTGCTCATAGAGGGGTGTGCGCTTCAGCTCCACGGCCGCGCAAGGCTATTGACTGACCAGCTCGCCGTGAGGGACCGCGGCTACTCCTTGAGAAAGCCAGGAACGTCGATGTCGTCGTCGCTGACGCGCAGTTTGCGGATGTCGGTGTCCTCCGGGGAGATCCGCGGTTTGCTCTCGTAGCGACGGCGCACTCGCTGTGGCGAGCGGGCCAGGAGCTCGAAGCCCTCGAACCCGGTCGCGATCACGGTGACGCGAATCTCGTCGCGCATCGACTGGTCGACGACCGAGCCAAAGATGATGTTGGCGTTGTCGTCGGCCTCAGCCTGGACGAGCTGCGCCGCCTCGTTGACCTCGAACAGCCCGAGGTCCTCGGGGCCGGTGATGTTGAGCAGCATCCCGGTCGCGCCTTTGATCGACTCCTCAATCAGCGGCGAGGTGATCGCGGCCTTCGCCGCATCGAGGGCGCGCGACTCGCCAGAGGCGGAGCCGACACCCATCAGCGCCGAGCCGGCGTCGCGCATGATCGTGCGCACGTCGGCGAAGTCGAGGTTGATCA
>JBBDYO010000017.1:0-7396 GCA_040901495.1 Solirubrobacterales bacterium | reverse complement strand
GTGTCCGGTGTCACCACATAGGCGACACCTGTGTCAGGACATAGGAGACACCGAATGAGGGGAGCTCTCCTGTGGCAAAGGCGCGGTACCTGGTCGAGGCGCATCTGTTGGAGGGCCGCTCAGTCAGCGAGCTGGCAGCGGCCCATGGGGTCCATAGAAGCTGGATCTACAAGCTGTTGGCCCGCTACCGCGAAGGGGGCTTCGAGGCCCTGGAGCCCCGCTCCAGGGCGCCACGCTCCAACCCACACAGAACCTCCGAGGAAGTAGTGGGGGCAGTCGTGTCCTTGCGAGAGCAGTTGCTCTTCCAAGGACACGACTGCGGCGCGGAGACGATCGCCTACCACCTCGCCAAGGAGCTCGACTCCGTTCCCTCGGTCTCGACGATCTAGCGGATCCTGCGCCGCGAGGGGCTGGTCAGGCCCCAGCCGCAAAAGCGCCCGCGCAGCTCGCTGATCCGCTTCTGCGCCGAGCTGCCCAACGAGATGTGGCAGGCCGACATCACCCACTGGTCCCTGGCCGGCGGACAGGACACCGAGATCCTCAACGTGATCGACGACCACTCCCGGCTCTTTCTCGCCTCGCGTGCCCATGCGAGGGCCAAGGCGGCCGACGTCGCGGCGGCCTTTCGCTCGGTCGTCGCCCTGCACGGCGCTCCGGCCTCCCTGCTTTGCGACAACGGCGCCGTGTTCACCGCGAGACCGCGCGGGGGAAAGGTTCTCTTGCAGCTCGAGATGGAGCGGCTGGGGGTGGTTGCCAAGAACTCACGGCCCTACCACCCCCAGACCTGCGGCAAGGTCGAGCGCCTGCACCAGACGCTGAAGCGCTACCTGGCAAAGCAGCCTCAGGCCAGGACGCTCCCAGAGCTGCAAGGCCAACTCGATGCCTTCCTCCACTACTACAACACGACCAGGCCCCACCGGGCCCTGGGGGCTCGCACGCCCCTACAGGCCTACAGCGCCCGCCTGAAGGCGCGGCCGGCCTCTGACGCTGGGCACGAGCCCCACTTCCGCGTTCGCCACGACCGAGTCGACGGCCAAGGAAAGGTCAGCCTGCGCTACGACTCAAAGCTGCACCACATCGGCCTCGGCCGCGCCCACAAGGGTCTGCCGATCAAGCTGCTGATCGCCGATCGCGACATCCGGGTCCTCGACGCGCGCACGGGGGAGGTGCTTCGGCGGCTGACCCTCGACCCCAACCGTGACTACCAGCCGATCGGAGGGGGTTGAGATGTCTACGATGACGCGAGACATCTGTCTCCGATGTCTCGACACATCACATAGTGCCCCCGGCGGGATTCGAACCCGCGCCGCGCGGCTTAAAAGGCCGCCGCTCTAACCAACTGAGCTACAGGGGCAGGGTGCCCATGGTAATCAGGAGAGATCGGGCAGCCCCTGCTCGGGGGTCGAGGCCTGGGCGTGGGTGCGGGTTGGGATGCGCCCGGCGCGCCGGGCCTGGCAGCCGGCCTCGACAGCATCGCGCAGGGCGGCGGCCATCCGCGGGGGGTCCTCGGCGCCGAAGATCGAGCTGGCGGCCATCACGGCGGAGCAGCCCAGCTCCATCGCCAGGGCGGCGTCGGAGGCGGTGCCGATGCCGGCGTCGAGGATGACCGGGACGCTGGCCCGTTCCGCGACGATCGCGACGTTGTAGGGGTTGCGAATGCCGGCGCCTGAGCCGATCGGCGAGCCGAGCGGCATCACCGCCGCGCAGCCCGCCTCTTCGAGGCGGCGGGCGAGGATCGGGTCGTCGTTCGTGTAGGGGAGAACGGTGAAGCCCTCGCCGACCAGCGTCTCGGCGGCATCCAGCAGCTCGACCGCGTCCGGGTAGAGAGTGCGGTCGTCGCCGATCACCTCCAGCTTGATCCAGTCGGTCTCGAAGGCCTCGCGGGCGAGCCGAGCGGTGCGGACCGCATCGCGGGCGGTGAAACAGCCGGCGGTGTTGGGCAGCGCGAAGAGCCCAAGCCGGTCGAGCACGTCGAGCACCGACCCCTTCGCCACGGGGTCGATCCGGCGCAGGGCAACGGTGACGATCTCGGCGCCCGACGCAACCAGCGCCTCCTCCATCTGCTCCAGAGAGCGAAAGCCCCCGGTGCCGGCGATCAGCCGCGAGGACCACTCGCGACCGCCCATCTCCCAGGTTTCGGCGCCACCCTGGATCGCCGCCAGGACCTCGACCTTCTGGTCCTCCGCCAGCGGGGTCGAGGCCCACTCGCCCCGCGGGACCACCTCGCCGTCGACCGCGACCGCGACACCCCTCGCCTCTTCAACGCCGCTCTCGCGGACAGCGTCCGCAAGCGTCGCTTCCTGAGACAGCTCCCGTGGCTTTCCGTTCAGCTCGATCCTCACGCCGTCACCCCGGTCAGCGTCTCCGCCACGCGCTCGGCGGTCAGCGGCGCCAGCAGGATGCCGTTGCGGTAGTGCCCCGTCGCCCAGACCAGGCCCTCGATGCCGCCGGAGCCGATCAGGGGCAGGTTGTCGGGCGTCCCGGGCCGCAGGCCGGCGGTGACCTCGACCAGCTCCATCTCTGCCACGTCGGGAACCAGCCGGTAAGCCTCGCGCAGCAGCTCGTGGACGCCGCCCGCGGTGACCGCCGTGTCGAAGCCCTGCTCTTCGACCGTAGCGCCGACGATCAGGCGTCCGTCGGCGCGCGGCACTAGGTAGACGCGCTCCGAGCAAACGATCCGCTCGCAGGGCAGTGGCTCTTCGCGGGCGCGCAGCTCGGCGATCTGACCCTTGACGGGACGGACTGCGGGACGCGCATCGACGGGCAGCCACTCCGCCTGCCCGGACCACGCTCCGCACGCCAGCACCACCGAAGCGGCGCGCAGCTCCCCACCGGCGCCCGTGCGAACGCCGGCGAGCCGCTCGCCATCGAATATCGCGGCGGTGACGCCATCGCCGAACCGCATCTCGACCCCCTCGGCCTCAAGCGCGAAGAGCAGGGCCTCGCACAGTGCGCGTGGATCGACAGCGGCCTCGCCGGGAACGTGCGCGCCGCCGTTAAGGGAAGGGGTGAGCCCGGGCTCCAACTCGCGGCAACCTCGCGGCGGCAGCCACTCGGCGTCCAGGCCAAGCGAGCGCTGGAGATCGTGAACGCGGCGCAGCTCCTCCCCCTCGTCGCGATCGAGCGCGACGTGGAGGGCGCCCTGCTGCGCGTACCCGGTCTGCATCCCGGTCGCCGCCTCGAGCTCGGCGACGAAGTCCGGGTAGAGCTCGGCTGCGGCAAGGGTCATCGCCAGCAGCTCGGGCTCGCCGAAGGTCAGCTCGCCGACCGGCGCCAGCATCCCCGCCGCAACGCGCGTCGCTCCAGCGGGCGGTTGCGCTTTGTCGATCACCACGACGCTCGCGCCTTTCTGCGCGATGCGCCAAGCGCAGCAGAGGCCGATGACCCCGCCCCCAACGATGATCGCGTCGTAACTACGCTGCTCGCTCAAGATTGCCTCCGCCGGCATTACCCGGATCAGGTCCAGACGGTCGGTGGCCTCGGTGCCACCCTCTCAGCCCTCTCGGGCTCCCGTACTCGGGATGCTACCCCTCCACGAGAGCGCGTAACGCGATAATCACCGGGTGAGCCTGGCACCTCCAGAGGCCCGAGGTCCGCTGCGACGCGAGCGGCTGCGCACCGCGCGCCTCTACTTCGTCTGCGATGCGCGTCCCAACGGCGAGATCCCCGAGGCGCTACTGGAGGCCGCGCTGAACGGCGGCGTCGACATCGTCCAGCTACGCGAGAAGGAGCTCGACAAGCCGGCGATCGAGCGCTCGGCCCAGACCTTCCGCCGCCTCTGCGACACCTACAGCGCCCTGTTCATCGTCAACGACGATCCCTACCTCGCCCAGGCCTGCGACGCCGACGGCGTCCACATCGGCCAGGACGACATGGGGGTCGACGAGGCGCGGGAGATCCTCGGGCCCAATGCGATCGTTGGCCTCTCCACCCACTCCGAGGAACAGATCGAGGCAGCCGCCGAACAGCCGGTCGACTACATCAGCGTCGGCCCCGTCTGGGAGACGCCGACCAAAGAGGGCCGCCCTGGCGTCGGGATCGGCCTGGTCGAGCACGCCGCGGCGAACGCCCCTCACCCCTTCTTCGCAATCGGCGGCATCGACCCATCCAACGCTTCCGAGGTTGTCGCCGCCGGCGCCCGGCGGCTCGGCGTGGTGCGGGCGATCCGCGATGCGGCCGACCCCGCCAGCGCGGCCAAAGCGCTGCGGGCGAGCCTTGGCGACGGAGAGAAGGTGCCGCCCGGTGGCTGACGACAAACGCAAGCGCAAGGAACGCGGAGCGGCGGCGTCGAGCCCGCGCGAGCGGATGGAGCGCGGCTACGCAAAAGCCGAGGAGCGCAACCAAGAAGTTCGCGAATCGCTGAAGCCGCTGGCCGAGGGCGAGCGGCCGCTGGTGGTGACGATCGGCGCCGTCATCTCGGCGCTGATCGCGATCTCGATCGTCGTCGGATACCTCGCCGGTGGTGAGGTCGACGGGGAGAAGCCGAAGCTCGCGCAGGTGCTGGCGCCGGCGCTGTTGATGGGAATCATGGCCTGGGGAATGTGGAAAGCGCGCTACTGGGCGGTCCTCGGCTTCCAGCTGGTCCTCGCCTTCCTCATCTTCAGCGCCGTCTTCGGCCTCGCCGTGCAGGCCGCCAGCGTCGGCACGGTCCTCGCAACCCTCGGCCTGCTCGCGGTCTCCGGCACCTTCTTCTTCTTCATGGTCAAGGCGATGGCACGAATCCAGATGCCAACCCGAAGAGGCGATTAGCGGCGGATGATGGTCGTTCTATAGGCTCAAGTTCGTGGCCGATTCATACGACGTGATCGTCATTGGCGGGGGCCCTGGCGGCTACGTTGCCGCGATCCGCTCCGCCCAGCTGGGCAAGAAGACCGCGGTCGTCGAGAGCGACAAACCCGGCGGCCGTTGCCTCAACTACGCCTGCATCCCGGCCAAGACCGTCCTCCACACGGCCGAGCTCTACGACCAGGCGCGCAACGGCGCCGAGCTCGGTCTCGTCGTCAAGGACGCCTCGATCGACTGGGACGCACTCGGCAAGCGCCGCGCCGCCGTCTCGGACTCCCTCTCGGGCGGGGTCAAAATGCTCTGGGACAAAAACAAAGTGGCGTGGATCGAAGGCGTCGGCGCGCTCACCCCAGATGGGAACGTCAAGGTGGGAGACGAGGTCTATGAGGCGGGCACCGTGGTGCTCGCCACCGGCTCGGTCTCGCTGCCGATTCCCGGGGTCGAGTTCGGCGACCGGGTCCTCGACACCTGGGGCGCCTGGTCACTGCCTGAGCAACCGAAGAAGATCGCCGTGGTGGGCGCGGGCGCCTCGGGCTGTGAGATCGCCTCCGCCTACGGGCGCTTCGGCACCGAGGTGCTGCTGATCGAGATGCTCGACCAGATCCTCCCCGCCGAGGACAAGGACATGGCCCGGGTCGTCGAGCGTGCCTTCAAAAAGCAGAACATCACGATCTCCACCGGCACTCCGGTCGAGAACGTCGAGGCGGGCAAAGGCTCGGTCAAGTTCACCTATGGAGACAGCTCGGTCGAGGTCGACTACCTCTGCGTGGCCGGCGGTCGCGGTCCCGACGTCGAGACGCTCGGCCTATCGGAGGCCGGCGTCGAGCTGGAGGAGAACGGCAAGGTCAAGGTCGATGAGTTCGGGCGCACCTCGAACCAGAAGGTCTATGCGATCGGCGACTTGGTCAACGCCAAGGCGCTCGCCCACAAGGCCTCCGAGGAGGGCGTCGTCGCGGTCGAGCACGCCGCCGGCGCTCCCACTCACCCGGTCGACCAGAAGCTGATCGCCGGGGCGACCTTCTGCCAACCGCAGGTGGCCAGCGTCGGACTGACCGAGACCGCCGCCAAGGAGGCCGGGCACGACATCAAGGTGGGGAAGCTGAAGCTCGGGGGAGTCGGCGCGGCGACCGTCTACGACGACAAAGACGGCCTGGTCAAGCTGGTGGTCGACTCCAAGTACGGGGAGATCCTCGGCGCCCACATCGTCGGCAACCGAGCCTGCGACATGATCGCCGAGCTGGTCGCGACAATGGCGCTCGAGGGCGGCTACCAGGAGCTGGCCCGGATCGTCCATCCCCACCCGACGATCTCCGAGGCGATCCTCGACGCCGCCCGAGCCGTCGACGGCTGGGCCACTCACGCTTAACCGCCATTTCCGCATGGATCCTGAGGCGACTTATCCGTCATATAGACGTAAAAGTCGCCTCAGCTCGGGTGCCTTCACCCAATCCCGTTCTTACATATGGGGTCCAAGGCGGCGCGGACATGGAAGCGAGCGAGGCTTCCGGCGATCATGAGTGCGACCGAGCAAGGGCGAGGGAACCGCCGCTGTGTGTTCTACTTCGACCTCGGGTCGCCCTACGCCTATCTGACCGCGGAGCGGATCAGCGGCCTGTTCAGCGAAGCGGGTCTGGAGCAGCCCGAGTGGCAGCCGGTCCTGCTCGGTGGGCTGTTCCAGCGCTTCGATCGCGGCTCCTGGTCGCAGACGCCGGTGCGGGAGGAGGGGATGGCCGAGATCGAACGGCGTGCTTCCGCCTACGGCCTGCCTCCCGTCGTCTGGCCTGAGCCCTGGCCTGGCAACACGCTGGTCGCGATGCGCACCGCGACCTATGCCAAGCAGACCGGCCGAACCGTCTCCTTTGCCCTCGCCGCCTTCCGCCAAGCCTTCGCCGCCGGCCGTGACCTCACCGACCCCGACAACGTCCTGATCGCGGCGGCGGCCTGCGAGCTGCATCCCAACGCGGTGGAAAAAGCGGTGCAGACAGAAGGCGTCAAGAACGCCCTGCGCGACGCGACCGACGAAGCCGCCGAGCTGGGCGTGATTGGCGTCCCCTCGCTCCTCGTCGGCGACGAGGTCTTCTGGGGCGACGATCGGGTGGAGGAAGCGATCGAAGCAGCCAGCTAAGGTCAGGCGTGATGGCCGATCTGCCCGATGCCACCACCTGTTACGAGCTGCTTGCGCGGATGGCGCTGATCCGCCGCTTCGAGGAGGAGGCGGGGCGCCAGTACCAGCGCGCCAAAGCGGGGGGGTTCCTGCACCTGGGAATCGGCGAGGAGGCGACGATCGTCGGCACCGCCTCGGTGATGCGCGACGAGGACTACCTGATCGGCACCTACCGCACCCACGGCCACGCGATCGCCCGCGGGACCGAGCCCAAGCACGTGATGGCCGAGCTCTTCGGCCGGGTGGATGGGACCAGCGGCGGGCGCGGCGGCTCGATGCACATCTTCGATCGCGAGCACCGCTTCATGGGCGGCTACGGCGTGGTCGGCGGCAACCTGCCGATCGCCGCCGGGCTCGCGCTCTCCTCCGAGTACAAGGGCGAGGACTCGGTCACCGTCTGCATGTTCGGCGACGGCGCCTCCAACACCGGCAACTTCGGCGAGACGA
>JBBDYO010000016.1:0-7607 GCA_040901495.1 Solirubrobacterales bacterium | reverse complement strand
GGTGGCCGACGATCGCGTGGCCGAGCTCGTGGTAGGCGGTGATCAGCCGCTCTTTTTCGCTCATCACACGGGTCTTCTTCTCGGGGCCGGCGATCACTCGCATGATCCCCTCCTCCAACTCGTGCATGGAGATCTCGCGGCGGCCCGTGCGGGCGGTGAGCAGCGCCGCCTCGTTGATCAGGTTGGCGAGGTCGGCACCGGTGAAGCCGGGGGTCTGCCCGGCCAGGGTGTCGAGATCGATCGCCTTGGCGAGCGGCTTGCCGCGGGTGTGGACCTCGAGGATCTTCTTGCGGCCCTTGCGGTCGGGGCGATCGACGACGACCTGGCGGTCGAAGCGACCGGGCCGCAGCAGCGCCGGGTCGAGGATGTCGGGTCGGTTGGTGGCCGCGATCAAGATGATGTTGTCTTTCATCTCGAAGCCGTCCATCTCGACGAGCAGCTGATTCAGCGTTTGCTCGCGCTCGTCGTGACCGCCACCCATACCGGCGCCACGATGCCGGCCGACCGCGTCGATCTCGTCCATGAAGATGATGCAGGGAGAGCTCTGTTTGGCCTGCTCGAAGAGATCGCGCACGCGGGAAGCGCCCACCCCGACGAACATCTCGACGAAGTCGGAGCCGGAGATCGAGAAGAACGGCACACCGGCCTCACCGGCAACCGCGCGGGCCAGCAGGGTCTTGCCGGTGCCAGGCGGGCCGTATAGAAGGACGCCCTTGGGGATGCGTGCCCCCAGCGACTGGAATTTCTTCGGGTTCTCAAGGAACTCTTTGATCTCGTGGAGCTCCTGAACCGCCTCGTCAACGCCGGCGACATCGCGGAACGTGATCTTCGGCGCGTCCACGGACATCCGCTTTGCTTTCGATTTGCCAAAGCTCATCACCCGCGAGCCGCCACCTTGCATCTGGTTCATCAGGAAGAGCCAGAAGGCGATGATCAGGACGAACGGCAGGATGTAGCCGAGCATCGAGAGCAGGCTGGTGCCGCCCTTCCCCTTGACGTGCGTCTCGACGTTGGAGGCCTCGAGCTCGTTAAGCAGGCTCTGCTCGGTGTTCGACGGATAACCGGTGGTGAAGCTGTCGTCGTCTTTTTCCTTGACGTCGAGCGTGTTGTCCTTGGTGTTGATCGTGACCTCTTTGATCTGGCCACGGGCGATCAACCCCTTCTCCGGTTTGACCAGTTCGTTGTAGGACGGCGCCTCGGTATCCGACCCAGGGCTGATCACTCTCTGGGCGACGAAGGCAAGGATCACCACCAAGAGGATCGGAAATGCCGCGCTTTTGAAAAAACGCCTCATAGACAGAAAATCAGCGTACCAGGGCGGTTTTTCGCCTATTCATCTAACGCGGCGACGTAATCCAGGTTGCGGAAGCGCTGAGCGTGGTCGAGGCCATAGCCGATCGCAAAGCGGTTGGGTATCTCGAAGCCGACGTAGCGGGGTTTGAGGTCGACCCGGAAACGGTCGGGCTTCGCCAGCAGCGAGCAGACCTCCAGCGAGCCCGGACTGCGCGCGTTCAGGTTCCGCATCAGGTACTGGAGAGTGAGGCCGGAGTCGATGATGTCCTCAACGATCAGCACGTCGCGGCCCTCGATCGGGGCGTCGAGGTCCTTGAGGATCCGCACGACCCCGGAGGAGTCGGTCTGGGAGCCGTAGCTGGAAACGGCCATGAAGTCGACCTCGCACGGGGTCGTGATGCTGCGCATCAGGTCCGCTATGAAGATGACGGCGCCCTTCAGCACCGCGACCAGCACGAGGTCGCGGCCGTCGTAGTCGACGCTGATCTGCTGGCCCAGCTCGGCGACGCGCCGTTTCAGGTCATCGCCCGGAACCAGGATCTCTCCGATCACCGGATCGCTCATCGGTGGCTCACGCGCGGCAGTCTAGATAGATGGCCGATGGGCCGATAAGTCCAGCCACAGTGGACTTATCGGCCCATCGGCAAGGTTCGGCCATCGGCGGGGGCTCAGAGCTCGGCGCGCAGGACTCCGCGCTCGACGATTGCCCGTACCCCACTGCCCAGGTCCAGCATCGCGGTACCGGTGCGACGCAGCGCCGCAACCTCATCGGCATGGCGAGCCGCGCCGGGCACCGGCCGTCCGGCGGCGCGGTCGGCGAGCGCTTGGACCACGAGCCGGCGGAGGGCCGGCGGCAGCTCGGCCAGTCGCTCGAGCTCGATCGTCCCGGCCGACCCATTCGAGCCGTCGATCTCAGCGACGACGAGCGCATCCAAGACCTCCGCCTCGTCACGCAGCAGCTCGGCGGTGCGCAGGACGTTCTGCGTGGCCGCCGGATGCACATCCGACAGCGCCCTAGCCAACCCGTGTCGCACACGGTTGCGCGCGTAGGCAGATGCCTCGTTGCTCGGGTCGTCGCGCCAGACGAGCCCGCGCTCCTCGCAGTAGGCGGTGGTCTGCTGCCGGGTGAACGGGAGCAGGGGCCGCACCAAGTTGCCGGCCCGGGGGCGCATCCCAAGCAGGGCGCGGCGGCTCGGCGAGGAGGCGAGCCGGTAAAGGATCGTCTCCACCTGGTCATCGGCGGTATGGCCGGTCGCAATCGCCGCGCCGGAGGGCTGCGCCAGATGGGCGGCCGCCGCGTAGCGCTCGTCGCGCGCCCACGCCTGCAGGTTGCCCGCTTTGCCCGGGCGCTCCGGGCGCACGATCTCCAGGGCCACCCCGAGCCGCTCGCAGAGAGCCCCGCAGTGGGACTCGTCCCGGTCGGAGTCCTCGCGCAGCCGGTAGTTGACGTGCAGGGCGATCACCGCGCCGGGGCCGAGCAGGCACACAGCGAGGTCGAGCAGGCAGACCGAGTCGCGCCCGCCGGAGAGCATCGCGACCAGCGGCGTCCCAGGCTGTAACAGCCCCCCTTCACGCACCGCTTCGATCATGCCTTCACTGTCCATTGAGTCCGTCCCGGTAGGGGTGGAGCGTCTTGTACTTTTTCCGCGGCAACCTTCGGATGACCGCCGGCTGTCTTCGGAAAAAGTTAAGCGGAACCCCTACCGTGACGGACTCGCTCGCTGAACGATGAAGAGCGGGGTCGGGTCCGGGAAGCCCTTGAGGACGACCTCGCCGATCGGCTCACAGGCCAGGCCCCGGTCCCCGAGCGCCTCCGCAACGCGATCGGTGACCATCACCTCGCCCGCCTGGGCGCGGCCGACCACGCGGTGCACGAGGTTGACATGGGTCCCAAAGTAGTCGCCATCGCGGTAGACGGCGTTCGCGTAATGGATCCCAACCCGAGGGCGCGGCCGCTCGGGAAAGCGATCGAGAAGCCCCAGGGCCCACTCGGTCAAAGAGCCGGGGTCGGGAGAGACGACCATCACCTCGTCCCCAATCGTCTTCACGATCGTCGCCTCCGGCGGCAGGGTCGCCTCCACCGTTTCGACGAAGCGCTCGACCACGTCGAGCGCCTCGAGGTCGCCTTCCTCCTCCGTGTAGCGGGTGAAGCCGGTCAGGTCGATGAAGCAGAGCGCAACCGGGACCTGGCCGAGGCGGGGGTCAACCAGGTCGAGGTCGCTCTCCATGTGACCGACCACGTCCTGTTCGAGGAAATAGCGCAGGTAGCGGGTGTGCAGGTACTCGGTCAGCGGGGCGGCGAGCGGCAAGGCGTCGGCGGCCAGTTCCCCCATCTCCTCGGCTATCTGCAGCTCGGGGAGGCCGTCGCGAATCATCGGCTCGTGGACATAGAGGTGGACGAGGCGCACCTCGGCGTCCGCGATCCGCCGCAGCGACTGAACGTAGACGCGGACGAGCTGCAGGAAAGCAACGAGAGGGAAGCCCGCGGCCAGCACGCGCGCGCAGTGCCGCAGCGCTTTGACATCGTCGGGGTTGAGCAGGCGCTCGCGGCCGAGCGGCGTGCCCAGGATGACGAGGATCCGCTCGATCAGCTCGGGCTCGAGACCGGTCTCCTCCGCCACGTCCTCGACGGTCACTTCCTCCTCCGTGCGCGGGAAGAGGTCCTCGACCAGGCCGAACGAGAGCCTCCCCTCGCGACCAGCCCGCTTCAACTCCTCGAGCGAGTGGCCGCGCTCGCGCATCCGCGCCACCACGCGTGCCTGAGCGGCGGCCGCGGCAGTCCACCGACCGCGCCTGACCGGGACCACCTTCTGCTCGGCCCAGCGTTTGAGCGTGCTGGAAGAGACACCCGAGCGACGCGACGCCTCGCTGAGGCTGATCGGTTCGTCGGGCGCCATGGGTCGAGGCTAGTAGTTGCTGGGCCTCAACGCCGAGCGGGGCGGCATTGCCGCCCCGCTCGGGTCGATTGCTACTCCTTCGCCGCGGGCGCTTAGGTGGGAATCTCCGCGGCCTCGTGCGCTTGGAGCACCGGCTCCCCGCCCTCGCCGGTGCGAATGCGAATCGCCTCCTCCACTGGCAAGACGAAGATCTTGCCGTCGCCGACCTCGCCCGTGCGAGCGTGCTTGAGAATCGTCTCGACGACCAAGGACTTGTCTTTGTCCTCGACCACGACCTCCAGCTTCAACTTCGGCCGTACGTTGACGGTAAGCGTCGAGCCGCGGTACTGCTCGACTATCCCTTTCTGGCGGCCCGAGCCCTTGGCCTCGACGATCGACAGGGACGGAAATCCCTTGTCGAGCAGCTCGGCCCTGATCGGCTCGAATGCCTCGTGGCGGATGAACGCCTCTATCTTTTTCATGCGCTCAACCCTCCTAACGCGACTCGGTCGCGGTCATCTGGGCAGGTGCCGCTGCGGGAATAGCAGCAGCGCCACTGCCCATTGTGCTGGGCAAGCCGGTGGAGTACTCCGGCTGCGGGATGAACTGCTCCGGGTATCCGTACATCCCGTGTGAGCTGATGTCGAGCCCGGCTTCCTCCTCCTCATCGGAGACCCGCAGACCGATCGTCGCCTTGATCAGCGCGAACGTCGCAATCGAGATCGTGAACACGACGACGAACGTGAACAAGACGGCGAGGCCCTGGACCCCCAGCTGGCCAATGGCCGTGCTGAAGGACTCGTCACCGAAGATGCCGTACCAGATGCCCGGCCCAGCCCCTTCGACGATCAGCCGCGGCGAGGCGAAGATGCCCACCGCGAGGGTACCCCAGATGCCGGCCAGGCCGTGCGCCGAGAGAGCGCCGACCGGGTCGTCGAGGACCTTGTCGATCGCCAGCACCGCGTAGACGACGATCATGCCGGCGATCAGGCCGATGATCGGCGCCGCCCAGTACTCGACGAATCCCGACGGGGCGGTGATGCCGACCAGGCCGGCGATTGCGCCGTTGCCGGCCATGCCGACATCGAGGGTCCTGCTTTTCATGTAGGCCGCGATCGATGCGCCGATCACGCCTGCCGCCGCCGCGAGCTGCGTGTTCAGCATCACCTCTCCGAAGAAGGAGCTGGAGGTTTCGAAGGTCGAGCCTCCGTTGAAGCCGAACCAGCCGATCCAGAGGATGATCACGCCGAGGCCGACGAGCGGCATCGAGTGGCCGGGAATGACCCGGGGGTTGCCGTTCGCGTCGTACTTGCCCTTGCGTGCGCCAAGCAGCAACAGCGCCGCCAAGGCTCCCACCGCACCGGTGAGGTGGACCACCGAGGAGCCGGCGAAATCCATTACCGGCTTGCCGCCGATGTCGGAGAGCAGGCCGCCGCCCCAGACCGCGTGCGCGATCAACGGGTAGATCACAGCGCCGAAGACGGCCGCGTAGATCACGTAGGCGCCGAACTTGATCCGCTCCAGGGTCGTGCCCCAGACGATCGCCAGCGAGACCGCGCAGAAGGCCAGCCCGTAGAGCATCAGCATCGCGTCAGACCCAGCTACGTTGAACGCTTCTTCGCCTTGGCCGACCGTCTGATCGAAGTGGAAGAAGAATCCGCTGGTCCCGAAGAAGTCGTTGCCTCCTCCTTCGGCGACTCCATAGCCGACCGCCCACCAGGCGATCGTCACGATCGCGAAGTTGACGAGCACCTTGGCGACGCCCGTTCCGGCGTTCTTCTGTCTCGAGAAGCCGATCTCCAGGAACATGAAGCCCGCCTGCATCAAGAAGACCAGCACGCAGGCGACGGCGACCCAGACCATGTCCAGCTCGACGACCTTTTCTTCGAGGCTGCCGGCGACTTCTCCCACCGTTGCGGCAGACGCCACCGTCGGCAGCGCCAGGGCGGCAAACGCCGCGAGAAGCGCGGCCAAGCCCAACTTTCTCTTCATCGAAAACTTCCTCCTTGCCCGCGGGGCACACGGCCCAGCGGTCGCGGTTTGGCGATTGCCGCCAAGGTATGAACGCGCGCCTGGCCTGTGTTTGGACCGATGGAGGAAATCCGCGCTCGGTCTTTCTGACGAGTGGCAGGGACAGCCCGCGCCACGCCTGCGCTTGACCCCCGGCGGAGGATTCCCGACTCCGGAGATCGGATTGGCCCGGATTGCTTTAGGGTGCCCTAAGGCTTGGTATTTAGGGAGACCTAATTAGGCTCCCCTGACCCCCCAGGAGGCACTCGATAGATGAAGTCCAGAGCAAACTTTGCGTTGGCGCTCGTGGCGTTGACATTCGCGGCACCGATCGCCGCCGGCTGCGGAGACAGCGACAGCAGCGAGGAAACCGCTGCCACGGAGGCCGGCGCGGCTCAGCTTGAGCCGGTCAAGGGCTACCTCACCGATCATTCGGCCGAGCTGGTCGAGCAGGTGGAAGTCCTCAGGGGGAACGCCGACGACTACTACGAGCTGGCCGAGTCGGTCAACTTCGACTACCAAAGGCTTCTGGACGAGCACGGCGACGAAGTGGCTGAGATCCTGGGCAACTCCAAGGACGCCTTCGTCCTCGCCAACCCCGCCTACGAGGAGATGGAGGGGATCGTCGCCGGCGTACCGAGGCTTGCCCATTACGACGTCGACATCGATGCCGGGTCGGACGCCTCGACCCCCGAAGACGCCGTTTCCTTCACCCTGACCACGCCGAGCGGCAAGAAGCTCGAGCAGCCCGGCAACCTCTTCTTCCTCACCGAGACCGCGCTGTACGGGACCAACCCCGACCTCGAGGCGAAGGGTGCGGAGGCGGATGTCGACGGCGACGGAAAGGTCGAGTTCGGCGAGGGACTGCCCGACGCCGACATCTACAAGGCCACGCTCGACGAATTCGAACAACAGGCGAAGAGCTTGGACAGCGACGCGCAGGAGTTCGAGCCGACTCCCTCGGACGCGCTCACCTCGATCGTGATCATGACCCCGACGATGAGCGAGTACTTCGAGGCCTGGAAGAACTCACGCTTCATCGCCGGAGACGACGCCGAGGAACTCGGCTTCGTGGCCACATCGCGGCTCTCGGACATCGCCGACATCCTCAGCGGCATCCTCGTCACCTACGAGGGGATCGAACCGATGATCGCCGCCGAGAACCCGCAGCAGGCGACGCAGACGAAGAAGGAGCTGGAAAACCTGGTCGAATTCGCGTCCGATCTCCGCGACCGCGAGGCGGGCGGCGAGAAATTCACCGCCAAGCAGGCCGACGCGCTCGGCGCACAGGCCCAGGCGCAGGCGGAGGCGATCGCCGGCCAGGTCACCCAAGCAGCTCAACAGCTGGACGTCGAACTCCAAGAAGGCTAGGAGGAGCCCGTCCGAACGACGGACCGACAAAGTCGAAGGCCCACAGCACGCGCCGTC
>JBBDYO010000015.1:0-1246 GCA_040901495.1 Solirubrobacterales bacterium | reverse complement strand
TCACCGACGGCAAGCTGCGCTGCGAGCGCCAGGCCGAGTACGGCTACGACACGGTTGAGGTCGAGTTGCCAGCCGTGATCAGCGTCGGCGACGCGATCAACGAGCCGCGCTACCCCAGCCTGAAAGCGATCATGGGCGCGAAGAAAAAACCGCTTGACGCGAAGGCGACCGCTGACGTTGGAATCGACGGCGGCATGGTCGGCGAGGCCGGCTCCAAGACATCGGTCCTCTCGCTCAACCCGCCCCCCCCGAAGGAGGCCGGCGAGATCATCGAGGACGAGGACACCAACGAGACGGTCGAAAAGATCGTCGCCTGGCTCGACGAGAGGAAGCTGATCTAGATGGCAGGCATCCTGACTTACGCCCTCCACGACGACGAGGGCAACTTCAACAAGAACAGCCTCGGGGCGATCTCCGAGTCGAAGAAGCTCGCCGACCAGATCGGCGGCGACGCCGGCGTGATGGTCGTCGGCGACATCTCCGACGAGGCCTGCGCCTCGCTCGGCAACTGGGGCGCGGCGAAGGTCTATCGCGCCAAGGACGTCCCAGAGGGCCTCGCCCAGCCGATCGTCGATGCGATGGCCAAGGTGATTCAGGACGAGGGCTTCAGCTACGCCCTCTTCGGTGGCGGCCTGCTCGGCTTCGAGATTGGCGCCGGCCTGACCGCGCGCCTCGGCGCCGGCGTGACCATGGAGGTCACCCAGGTCAAGGTTCAGGACGGCAAGCTGGTCGCCGAGCGGCCGATCCTCCAGGACTCCCAGATCGCCGACGTCGGTTATGTCAGCGAGCCGGGGATCATCATCGGCCGCCTCAACGCTTTCGACTCTGTCGAGAGCGGTGGGACCGCCGAGGTCGTCGACATTCAGGTCGAGCTCTCGCCCTGGTCGACGAAGGCGACGATGGTCCAGCGCGGTGAGCAGCGGGGCGCGGACGTCAACATCGAGGACGCCGACATCCTGGTTGGCGGCGGTCGCGGGCTCGGCGCTGCCGAGGGCTTCAAACAGTGCGAGGAACTGGCTGAGGCGATGGGCGGGGCGGTTGCCGCGACCCGAGCCGTGGTCGATGCCGGCTGGTACCCCTACTCGACCCAGATCGGCCAGACCGGCAAGACGGTCGCGCCGAAGCTCTACCTGGCCGCCGGGATCTCCGGCGCGATCCAGCACAAGGTCGGAATGCAGAGCTCCGAGAACATCCTCGCGATCAACAAGGACCAGAACGCGCCGATCTTCGAGTTCTCCGACCTCGG
>JBBDYO010000014.1:0-8274 GCA_040901495.1 Solirubrobacterales bacterium | reverse complement strand
TGACGAAGACCATGTCGGCGCCCTTCAGCGCCTCCTTGATCTCGTCGCGGCTCTCAGCGGCGGCGCCCGCGCCGATCTCCGGATTGCCACCGGCGCCGAGGCCCCTGGTCAGCTCCTGACCGATCGAAAGCTTGATGTCGGCATCGCAGGCCTGCAGGGCCTGCGCATCGGTGTTGACCGCGACGAACTCGACGCCACGAATCCCAGCGTCGACCATCCGGCTGACGGCATTGGTACCGCCGCCGCCAGCTCCGACGACCTTGATCACGGCCAAATAAGTGGATTCCATCTCCCGATTTCTCCAGCTCGCCGGCCCACAGGGCTAGCGTTTGAGTTGAGCCTTTGTTCTGTCCGAGGCTTCAGCAAGGCTTAAGGGTTCGGCCTATGACTTGAACCACGGAAATTGCGCTCAACGTAGGGCATTTTTGGCCCTCTGTCAAACCTTCGGGAGGCATCCTGCAACCACAAACCCTCAATGCAAACTTTAGAGTTTCGCGAACCTAACTCTGAGGTCGAGGGTTTGGCCTTGAGCCTGGAGAAGACCCCTCAAAGGCCCCGATTACCGCTCTAGAACAGGCGATTCGGCCTGATCGCGTGTGCAGTGCCAGAACCGATCCCAGACGTCATGAGACGGGCGGCAGCGTGTGGCCTTCCCCATAAATCGACGGGTGGCGCGGTGCATGCAGGTCGACATAATCGAGCGCGGTAATCGACGGATCGGCCAGAACGGTGGCCGCCGCCTGCCACTTTTCGTCGATTCTCGAGGCATCCCCAAACCGCAATTCGATCCCTGAGGTCAGCTCGACGTCCACCCCGCTTTCCCCGTAGTAGCTGCTCGCCACATAGGGGCGCAGGGCCGGCGGCGCGCCCCCGAGAACACGAGCCTGCTGGAGCATCGGACCGGCGAGCCGCCCATTCTCGGGGAGCTCGGACAGCGGCAATCTCGGCAGCGACCCTTCCTCGGGAGCGGGCTGCCAAGCCAGGATTACTCCGATGGCAGAGACCCCCACGGCGTCCTCTCCGGACCCGATCACCGACGTCGGCGAGGGGGCAACCAGACGAGGCGCGACACTCGAGCTCCGCAGCAGGACGAGGTAGACAACCGCCAGCCCCGCGAAGATCGCCACGCCGAGGAAGACCCAGCGCCTCACAGATTCCACCCATCCGGCCAGCGCACGTCGCCGAGCAGCTGCACCTCTGGCTCCAGCTCTATTCCGAAGCGCTCATGGACAAGGCGGCGACCCTCGGCCATCAGCTCCAGAACATCGGCGGTGGTGGCCTCGCCGCTGTTCTCGACGAAGTTGCTGTGCTTCTCCGAGAAGCGGGCGCCACCTACCCGCAGGGAGCGAGCGCCCGACGCCTCGAGCAGCTGACCCGCCGTCTGGCCTTCGGCCCGCTCGTCTTCAGGGTTCTTGAAGGTCGAGCCGAAGGTCTTGATCCCCGCGGGCTGCGCCTCGTGGCGCTTCTCGCGCATCCCGGCCATCGTCGCCTTGACTTCCTCCGGGTCGCTCGGCGTCAGCCGGAAAGAGGCACGCGACACCACCTCCTCGGGGCCGAGGTTGGAGCGGCGGTAGGCGAAGTCGAGCTGATCGGGCTCGCGGCGATCGCGCCCCTGCGGCGTGCAGATGTCCACCCACTCGAGCACCCGGGCAAGCTCGCCGCCGTAGGCATTCGCGTTCATCTTCACCGCCCCGCCAACCGTGCCGGGGATGTTGACGCCGAACTCGAGGCCGGAGAGGCCCCAGCCCGCCGCCTTTGCCGCCGCCGAAGGCAGGCGCGCACCGCCGCCGCAGAGGATCCGGTCGCCCTCGTGCTCGATCGTCACCAGCCCCCCCGCCAGCTTGATCGCGAGGCCCCGAAATCCCTCATCGGCGACGAGCAGGTTCGAGCCCGACCCGATCACTCCGATCAGAAGCCCCTCCCCATGCGCCCAGGCCAACAGCTCAGCCAGCTGCGCATCGCTCTCGGGCCGGGCAAACCACATGGCGGCGCCCCCGGCCCGAATCGTCGTCAGCCGGGCAAGCGGAAAGTCGGGCTCGACGCCCTCGGGGGGGGCGGTCACGCCTCGTCCCCGTTCGCGACAAGGGCGTCCGCGAGGTTGAAGATGTCGCCGGCGCCGATCGTGACCAGCACCTGACCGGGCTCGAGATTGGCGCCGAGCGCCTCCCGGGCCAGCTCAGCGGTGGGCAGCCACCAAACTCGCTTCCCCCCCATGCGATCGGCGGCGGCACGGGCGACGTCCAGCCCACTGACCCCGGCCAGCGCGCCCACCGGCTCCTCTCGCGCCGGATAGACGTCGAGGACCGCCACCTCGTCGGCGAGCGCCAGCGCCGCGCCGAACTCCTCGGCGAAGGCCTTCGTCCGCGAGTAGAGATGCGGCTGGAAGACAGCCACCAGCCGCTCTGGCCCCAGCTCACGCAGCGCCGAGAGGGCGGCGCGAACCTCGGTCGGGTGGTGCGCGTAGTCGTCGTAGATCCGAGCCCCGTGGCTGGTGCCCTTGAGCTCGAGCCGCCGGTGGACACCGGGAAAGTCGGCCAACGTCTTGGCGCCGGCTTAGATGTCGAAGCCGGCGAGCTCCAGCGCGGCAAGCGCGGCGCGCGCGTTGAGGACGTTGTGATGCCCGGGGACGGCGAGGCCCGGCTCAATGTCGGTGTCCTCCGGCTGCGCCACCGCTGTCGCCCGCCCCGCGAACTCATCGAAGGCGTGGCGCAGCTCCGCGAGCGAGCCCCAGTGAGAGTGATGGTCCATCTCGACGTTGGTCACAACCGCGATCTCGGGCTGAAGCTCGAGAAAGCTCTTATCGCTCTCATCGGCCTCCGCGACGACCCACTCGCCACTTCCCCAGCCCGCGTTGGCGACCGTGCCTTCGGGCCCCAGCCCTGGGACCTCCCCGCCGACGAAGAAGGCCGGGTCGGCTCCGAGTCCGCGCAGCGCCCAGACCAGCATCGCCGTCGTGGTCGTCTTGCCGTGCGTGCCGGCGACCGCGATCAGGCGCTTCTCACCACAGAGCTCCGCCAGCAGCTCGCCGCGGTGCGTCACGGCAAGGCCCCGCTCTCGGGCGAGGCTCAGCTCCGGGTTGTCGGAGGCAATCGCCGTCGAGACCACGACCTCCCCGCCCTCGGGAAGGTTGCCGGCGTCGTGGCCGATCGCCGGCTCGATGCCGGCAGCGCGCAGTCGCTCCATATAAGAGGAGTCGGCTCGGTCGCTTCCGGTCACGCTTGCCCCCAGCTCCTTGCAGACCAAGGCCAGGCCGCTCATCCCGGCGCCGCCGATCCCGATGAAGTGGATCCGGCGCGACACCCAAGAGCCCTTCTCGGAGCGCGGGGTCATGGCTTCACCGCCGCCAGAACCTGGTCGGCAATTCGCCGCGCGGCATCCGGCAACGCCAACGCCACCGAAGCGATGGCCATCGTGCTCAGCCTTTCCGCATCGCCGAGGATGCTCCCGACCTCAGTGGCGATCCGCTCGGCGCTCAGCTCCTCGTCGAGGACCACGACCGCTGCCCCTGCCTCCGCCATCCACTCAGCGTTCGTGCTCTGGTGGCCGGCGGCGGCGTGTGGGTAGGGGACAAGGATCGCGGCGCGTCCCACCGCGGTCAGCTCGAAGATCGAGCCGCCCGATCGGCTGAGGACTAAGTCGCAGGCCGCAAGGCAATCGCCAAGGTTGGGCTCGTAGGCCAGCAGCCTGTAGCGGTCGCCGTGCGGTGCTGCCGCCAGGCGCTGCTCCAGCTCATCGAAGTCGCGGCGGCCGGCGATGTGAACGACGTCGAAGTCACGGCCGGGCCGCTCGACCAAGGCCTCGATCGTCGAGGTATTGATCGAACGAGCGCCCTGGCTCCCGCCCATCACCAGCAGGCAGCGAGCGTCCGAAGCGATCCCGAAGCGCTGGCGAGCGGAGGCGCGATCGGCCGCCAGCACGGCGGCCTGCACAGGCCGCCCGGTCACGAGGTAGCGGGAGTCGTCCCGCCCCGCGATCGGAAAGGCCAGGCAAACCCGTCTGGCGCGGCGAGCCAGCACCCGGTTGGCAAGGCCGAGGTGGCTGTCTGCCTCGGTCAGCACCAGGGGGATGCGGCCGAGGACGGCGGCAAGGCCGGCCGGCCCGGCGACGAAGCCGCCGCCGCCGAGAACGACATCGGCGTCGCGCCGGCGCAGCGCACGGCGAGCCGCGCCGACCGCGCCCAGCGCCTCGACCGCCGCGCCGATCGCCCGCAGCGGGTTGCCGCGGTCGATCCCGCGGACCTTGATGAAGTCGAGCTCATATCCAGCCTCCGGGACCAGTTCCGCCTCGATCCGCTCACGGGTGCCGAGAAAGGAAACCTCGGCGCCGCTAGCCCGAAGCTCGTCGGCGACTGCCAGAGCTGGCACGACGTGGCCGGCTGTTCCCCCGGCCGCCACCACCACTTTTGCGACTTCTGGCACTGCTCGATCGGCTCCTTCCGCGCGTCCCAGTGTTGCGCCCACCCTCGACGACGCGCAGTTTGCCAGCGGCGGCGGTCCCCCCGCGGGCGACGTTGAGAATCAGCCCCACGGCAAAGAGGCTGACCAGCAGGCTGCTGTTGCCGTAAGAGACGAACGGCAGGGGAACGCCGGTGAGCGGCGCCAACCCCATGACCGCGAAGAGGTTGACCGTTGCCTGGATGAGGATCAAGGCGGTCAGGCCGGCCGCGAGCAGCTTGCCATAGCGGTCCTTGGCGTTTTTGGCGATCTGAAGGCCGGCATAGCCAAACAGCGAGAAGAGGCCGACGACGCCGAGGATCCCGATCAGGCCGAGCTCCTCGCCGATCACCGCCGAGATCATGTCGGTGTGGGCCTCGGGCAGGTAGAAGGCCTTCTGGACGCCGTTGCCGATGCCCACCCCGAAGAGGCCTCCCGACCCGAGCGCGATCTTCGCCTGGGCCGCCTGGAAACCCGCGCCGGTGGTATCGGCTCCGGGGTTGAGAAAGGCTGTGAGCCGCGCCATTCGGTAGGGCTCGATCACGGTCATCAGCAGCGCGAAGAAGGCGAGCGCTAAGCCGATCAGCGCCAGGTCGCGTATCCGCGCCCCCGCCGCGATCAGTGTCGCGGTGACCGCAAAGGTGATGACCAGCGTCGTGCCCAGGTCGGGCTCGACGACGATCAGCAGCGCAGCGAGGCCGACGACCAGCAGGAACGGCATCAGGCCCTCGATTGATCGGACCTGTTTCGGCTGTCGCGCCAGCATGTCGGCGCCGTAGAGGATCAGCGCCAACTTCGCCAGCTCGGACGGCTGGACCTGGAGAAACCCGGAGCCGATCCAGCGGCTGGACCCGTTCACGGTCGTGCCGATTCCCAGCACCGCCACCAGCAAGACCAGGGAGCCGACGAGGATCGCCGGGGTCAGCTGGCGGACTATCCGCAGCCCGTGACGGGCGGTCAGATGCATTACCAGCAGGCCGACAAGCCCGAACATCAGCGTGCGCTTCAAGTAGAAGGCGCTGTCGGACAGGCCGCCGTCGCTCAGGACTTTGGTCGTGGAGCTGGCCGAGAAGACCATCACCGCGCCGAAGGCCAGCAGGCAGAGCGTCGCCGTCAGCATCATGTTGTACTCGGCCGGAAGGCTGGCGGCGCGGGAGCGCTTCTTCGCCTTTTTCTTCGCGGCCTTGCGCGGCTTCGCCGCGCTGCCCAGGGGCAGGGACCAGGCGCTCATGACAGCGCCTTGACGATCTCGCGGAAGCGGTCGCCACGCTGTTCGAAGTCCTCGAAGGCATCGAAGCTGGCACAGGCGGGCGAAAGCAGGACCGTGTCACCGGGGCGGGCCGCTGCAGCCGCCTGGCGCACCGCGTCCTCGAGGTCTGCGCAGCGGTACAGCGGAACACCGGACTCGACGACCCCGGCCAGCTCCGCGGCGAGCCGGTCGGCGGAGGCGCCGATCAAATAACAGGCGACGCAGGTCTCGCGAATCGGGTCGGCCAGCGGCGCGAACGGCTCGGCCTTCTCGCTGCCGCCGAGGATCGCGTGCACCCCGCTCTCAAAGGCGTGCAGCCCGACGGCGGCCGAGGCGACGTTGGTCGCCTTCGAGTCGTTGACGTAGCCGACCCCATCGACCTCGGTGATGAGCTCGAGGCGATGCGGGACGCCGGCGAAGCTGCGCAGGCCCTCGCGGACCGCGTCGCGGTCGACCCCCATCGAGAGCGCGGCAGCGGCAGCGGCCATCGCGTTGGCGACGTTGTGGTCGCCGAGCAGGCCAAGCTCGGCGGCCGAGACCAGGGGCTCACCGTCATAGAAGATCGTCCCCTCCGCCAGCGAGACCTCGCAATCGGGAGCGGCGACCCGGCAGAACGACGCCCGGCGTGCGCAGCCACCGAGGTCGACGCCGGCCAGCGCCGGCTCATCGGCGTTGTAGACGGCGACGTCGTCGTTGCCCTGGTTGGCGAAGATCCGCAGCTTGGCGGCGAGGTAGGCCTCGAGGTCGGCGTGGCGGTCGAGGTGATCGGGGGCGAGATTGAGGAAGACACCGCACTCGGGCGCGAAGGCAACGGCGTCCTCGAGCTGGAAGCTCGAGGCCTCGCAAATCACCGTGGCATCGGGATCTATATCCGCGGCAAGCGAGGACAGCGGGGTGCCGACGTTGCCGGCGACCGCGACGGGCGCCCCCGCGGTCCGGTAGACGTGGCCGAGCAACTCGACGGTCGTCGTCTTGCCGTTGGTCCCGGTCACCGCGACGAAGCGGTTGGGGATCGCGCGCCAGGCCAGCTCCAGCTCACCGACCACATCGATGCCACGCTCAAGGGCGGCGACGATCACCGGCGCCTCCCGGGGCACACCGGGGCTCTTGACGACCGTTCGTATCCCGTCCAGTTGGGCCAATCCATCCGTATCCAGCACGACTTCGACACCGTCGGCCGAAAGCCCTGCCGCCGCATCGGGATGCCCGGAATCGACCCCCCACACCTCCTCCCCAAGCCCCAAGAGCAACCGCGCAGCAGCACACCCCGAGCGGGCGAGGCCAACGACCAGAAACGGCCCCTCCGGCAGCTCAGGACGAAGCTTCTTAGGCGGCGGCACGCTCATCAGACATGGTTCGCCCTCTACATCGGCGAACCTGTCTCGTACTCGTCCGTGGGCATCGCCATTGCACCTCAATCCCCCAAGCCGCAGTCAGCCAGCTCGTCGTCAGTCCAGCGCCGCTCCTCGATAAGTCGGTTGCGAAGGCACTCGCGGGCCTCCCCGTCTGACTGTTGGGCAACCTCCCGTATGAGATCCCTCGTCCATCGCGCGTACCAGGGATAGCCGTGGCACGGATCTGGTGTCGATGGCGGCTCTAACGGCGCCCCTTCCTTCCGCTCCCGGTCCTTCCGCTGACCTTTCTCCCGGAGCCCTTTCGGCGGCTTGTATCCAACGGGCCAGCCATCACTGTCGAAGGCCAAGGTTGCGGCCCCCGACATCGGTGCAACTTGCAGCGTGTACAGGATCCTGTTCTCTTTGAAGTCGTGACCGGCACCCAGCAGCGGATCGACGCGGATGTCGGCCACGCTCCGCTGAGGACGGATTCCTCGCCCACCAATCATCAGCGAGAGCCACGCCGTGGGCCACCGCTCTATCAACTCACGGACGGACCAATGTCTCCCTGCAACTGTGAAAAGCGCAGCGCCTTCAGCTGGACGAGCCCAAATCGGCTGCGCCCCGTCATAGATCAGGAAGCAACTAGGCCCCAGATCGGGCCGGGAGAGGGCAAAGTCGGCCAGCTTGAGCGCGTCCCAAAGCGCCTCATCCGGCTTGTCGACCTTCATCTCCAATAGCGCCAAGCTTCCATTCGAGAGCTCGACGGCGAGATCGATTCCGCCGGGGTTCCTCGTCCACGCCTTGAGCGGACACGGATACTCCGTTCGCAGACTCCGCACGTCGGGGTCGACTCTGAGCGCCTCACTAATCGCCCAAACTAGATTCGCCTCGGACGTTAACTTCGGGCCCTCATAGATCGGCGTTCCGGCGGCGGCTACAACCGCGTCGCTCACGATCTCCGCAACTGGGCGCAAGTCGCTTATCCCTCTCTGTGATCGCGCCCAGGCAGCCAGTGCAGCTGTCCTGGCGCACTACTTGGAGTCGCCTTCATTTGCACACTCTTCGCGGCCTCAGTACCCGCAGTACCCAGGTTGGCATTGGATTTTCCTCCCTTGCTATCGCCCGATCGACTGCTGGTAGAGCGTGAAACCAATCCCTGAGCAGACGGCGGCGATGATCCAGAAGCGGAGCATGATCTTGGTCTCCGACCAGGCCATCATCTCGAAGTGGTGGTGCAGCGGCGCCATCAGCAGGA
>JBBDYO010000013.1:0-48800 GCA_040901495.1 Solirubrobacterales bacterium | reverse complement strand
CTGCAACGCCAGCGTCGAGGACGCGGTGCGGCTCGGCGCCGACGCGGTCGGCTACACGCTCTACGTCGGCTCGCCGCGCCAGGACGAGGACCTCGCCCAGCTGCGCCAGGTGCGCCAGGACTGCGACCGCTTCGGCATGCCGCTGGTCGTCTGGTCCTACCCGCGCGGCGAAGCGATCGACGGCAAGAGCGGCGCCAGCTCCTTCTACGCGATCGACTACGCGGCGCGGATGGCGATGGAGATGGGCGCCGACGTGGTCAAGCTCAACATGCCGAAGATCGATCCCGAGAAGGACAAGGACGCGCAGGCTCCCTACAACGAGATGCAGGTGACACAGGAGGAGGCGATCCGCCAGTGCGTCGAGTCCGCCGGGCGCTCGCTGGTCGTCCTCTCAGGCGGCTCCAAGGTCGACGACGAGACGGTTCTTCAGAACACCCGCGAGGTGATGGAGGCGGGTGGCTCCGGGGTCATCTTCGGCCGCAACGTCTGGCAGCGCGAGTGGAACGAGGCGCTGGAGATCATCGCGCAGATCAAAGAGACGCTGCTCTCCAGCGTTCGCCGTACTCCTTAGGCTCTTCGGGGAACAGCCCCCCGCCCTACGCGGGCGGGGGTGGCGGCGGCGGGACCACCACCGCACTCTGGGGCGGCGGCGCTTCCTGGCCGCTTGCGCTTTGCGCGCCGAGGAAGCCCCCGAGGGCGCCGAGGAGCGCGCCGCCGAACAGGAAGGCGACGAAGGTGCTGTCGCCGGTCGGGTCCCCGACGATGTCCTTGCGCGCGAGCGCCGTCAGCAGCACCATCGCGATCGCCCAGGATGGGCCAACGATGGCGCCCCACGCCGCGGCAAAGCCGGGACGCCGCTCGCCCACCCTCTGCGCCACAGCGAAGCCGGCGTAGAGCGCCAGCAGCGCCGGGATCGCTATTAGGACGATCAGCATCGGGATGAAGAGTGCCGGCGACATCGTCCCGCTGAAGTCAAAGACGTTGTAGGTAGGTGTTTCCTCCGAGTCGTCGACGTCATCGTCGACCAGGTCGGGGAAGATGCTCTCCGCGGAAATCGGGATCACCGGGTAGCCAGTGACGAGATGGAGACGCTCAGTCGCCCCCGCGCCGAGCGCGAGGATGTTGACCGCGTGGTCTCCAGCGTAGGCCAGCTGCTCACCCACCGCCACAGTCGTTGAGCGCTCTGGAAACTCGCGGTAGTTGTCTTCGCGCACCATCTGGACGGCCCAGATCGCAGTGCCGATCGCCCCGACCGCTATAAGGGCAAGGATCAGGGGGCGCAGGGCGGTCCAGGTCGCTGCAACAGCGCGAGCTGGGCCAGCAGGGAGCAGGCTCGGTATCGCCGTGCCCTCCTGTCGCAACGCGTAGGCCATCCCGATGACCCCGCCCAGACTCCCCCAGATGAGGCTGAGCAAGAAGACCGACCCGTTGGAGAAGTCGGCCTCGATGGGAATCTGGTCGATCTCGATCTCGCCGACGCTGAGCGAGAGCACCAGCATCGCCACCGCGAAGGGAACGCCCGACGCGGCCGCCCAGAGGAGCCGGTCGCGCACCGGCATTTTGACGGTCCGGCTTGCTGTTATTGCGGCTCCGAGAGCGACGCCGAGGATCGGGATCAGAACGAAGAGCACCGGAACGTGGCGGAACGTCTCCCGCCCCTCGAAGCTCCCGTTCAGATTGGCCTGCGAGAAAGACACCGCCTGCGCAAGCGTCTCCTTCAGCAGCCCAGAGCCACCGAGCGAGAGAAAGCTCGCATTTGGAGTGATGATCGAAAGCACCAGACCGACGGCAAGCGACGCGGCAAGCCCGACCAGGGCCGAAATCCCGGCCAGGGCCACGCCCGGGGTGTTGAGCTGCTGGACGAGCTGCTCGGCGAGGTCGCCGGCGCCGGGCGCGACTCGCTCGGCACTCTCGCGAGCGCCGATGGGCTGGCCTCCCGGCGGAGGGGGTGGCGCTGCCGCGGGCGGTGGCGGAGGAGGTGGTGGTGGCGGTGGCGCTGCCGCGGGCGGTGGCGGAGGGGGCGCCGGAGGGGCCGGCGGCTCGGGTTGGATCGTTGGTGAAACCTGGGTGGGCTGGTCGCTGATCCGGGTGGGCTGTTCGCTTGGGGCCGGGGGCTCCACCTCGGTCGGCTGCTCGCTGGTCTGGGTGGGCTGCTCGACCTGCGTTGGGGCCTCCTCCTCGATGAAGTCGGCCTGGCCCGCCCCACAGTGCGCGCAGAATTTCGCCGTGGAGAGAATCTCCGCCCCACAGCTGCCGCAAAACGCTTTGTCCGCCATCACTCAGGCCTCCCTAGTCCTCGGTCCGCGGAAATGTACATCTTCCTCGGATATTGTCGCCCGCGATGGGGGACTCCGAGACGGCAGGCCAGCCCAAGACGCGCTTCTGCCACTCCTGCGGTGCGGAGCTGGGCGACCCGCCCGGCAGCTTCTGCCCGGAATGCGGCACAAAGCTGTCTACCACGGAGCAGGGAGCGAAGCTCCCCCACGAAGAGAAGAGCTCGCGCACGCTCCTGTGGGTTGTGATCGCCGTGGTCGCCGCCGCCGGAGTGGGAGCGGCGATCTCCGCCTTGGCGTCAAGGGGTGGCTCGGACGACGGCTCCTCCCTCCCATCCCCAAGCGACCTGCCCCCGGACACGATCGCGCTCGTCATGGAAGTTCCTGAGGGCGCCGGCCGGATCACAGAGGGGACCTTCTATCGGCACCTGGATCAGGCCGCCGCGAAAGGCCAACTCGACAAGGTTCCGGCGCCGGGAGACCCCGAGTACAGGGAACTGAAGGAAACGACGGTGGGCGAACTGATCCAGGCGGCGTGGATCAAGGGGCAGGCGAACGAAATGGGCATCTCGGTGACCGCCAAAGAAGTCGACAAAAAGCACGAGAAGCTGAAAGAGCAGAGCTTTGACTCGGAGGCGGAGTACCGGAAGACCGTCGAGGAACTGCATTTCACCGAAGCCGACGTCAGGGGGCTGATGGAGCTCGAACTGTTGACGGAAAAGATCCAGAAGGAGCTCCGCGAGGACTCTCCGCGGCCCAGCGACTCGGAGATCGAGGACTACTACGAAGAGGTGAAGGCGGACCAATTCACCAAGCCCAATGGGGATGTCCAGCCCCTGGATGAGGTCGAAGACCAGATCCGGGCCATGCTCAAACAACAGGGGGAAGGAAAGGCCTTCGAGCGATTCGTCAAAGACTTCGAAGACCGCTGGCGATCACGGACCGTCTGCGCACCTGGCTTCGCGGTTGAAGCCTGCTCCAACGGGAAGCGCAAGCCGCAACCCGAGCCCCAAGACCAGGACTCGGATCTCCCCGAAGCTCCTCCTGCTCCGTAGCGGCCTTTAGCGCGACGCTGCGTCGTACACCGAGTCAAGGACCAGCTCGACAGCCTGCGGCGCGTTCGTGATTCCCGGATCGTCCCGCGAAGGCTGAGCGTCTGGGTGGAACATCGCGGCGATCGCCAGGCGCCCGCCCCCGGGCACCTCGGCCAGCACGATCTGGCCGGCGAGGAAGTCGCCGTTGAGGCTGCCGCCCCAACCCGCCTTGTAGGCGGGAGTGCCGGGCAGCGCGGCCCCCACTCCCCAGTCGAGCGGAGCCGTGAGTTCGCCCGCCTGAACCTCGCGACTGGCGAGCTTCGGCTCGGCGAGCAGGCCGAGAACCTGCTTTGAGATCGACTTCCCGTAGGCATCGACCGAAAGCGCGTGGACCAAGCGGACCGCGTCCGAGATCCGCCAGGTCGAGGTGCCCAGCAGCAACGCCGGCGCCAGCGGGTCACGGACTTCGAGCTGGGTTTGCAAGTAGTCCAAGCAGATGGACTCTGGTGGCTCCAGTTCGCTGCCGGGCAGTGCCCTGGCCCCAACGTCGGTGAAGACGTCCGCCAGGGCGACTCGCGCTCCCGCCGGGCTGCCGGCCATGCGCTGGAGCTCGAGGACGACACGTCGCTGCCGGCAGTTCTCCGACCTGGTTATCGCCCCTTGCAGCGCGTCCTCAACCTCCGGCGAGGGCGGGGCGCCGGGCCGCTCTCCCCAGCCCAGGCCCCGCAGCAGGGCGACCATCGTCGCGACCTTGCTCATGCTCCACATCCGCATTGGCCGTTCCCCGCCTCCAGGCTCGGAGCTCTCGACCAGCGGCGCCTCCCAGCCGTCCAGCATCGCCGCCGCCTCGACGTCCCCACCGAGCTTGGCCGCCGCTTCGACGCCGCGACGCAGGCCATCGGCGATGCGCGCGCGGGCGACCGCGTCGGCGGAAGGCTTGCCCTTGGCTTCGGTTAAAGCCTGGCGCTCGGTGGCCGCCTCATCCCCACCGCAGCCGGCAAGGAGCGCAGCCACGAGCGCGATCGGAACCAGAGCCGCGATAGCCCGGCGGCCAGAGCTCAATCTAGGCAGCGTTCCCCGAGCAACTCGATTTTCTGCGGCTCCCAGACACGGCGACGCTCCGGCTTGGTCGAGTAACCCGGGTCATAGCGCCATACCCCGTGCTCGTAATTGGCCCAGGTCAGCCCATTCCATTCGGTGCAAGTTGCTCCCGGTTCGCTCCAGCTCATCCCGGAGAGGAGCACGCGAGCGGAGCCGTCCGCTTCGATCCCATCGACCCTCACCGTCAATCCCGACGGGCCGAGATATTCGGTCAGGGTGGACTGCGCGTTGGCCCACTTGGGATAACCCCCTTCGCGAAGGTACTGCTGGCGCTTGCGATCCGTGAGCAGCGCCCAAGCATCGCGATAGTCGCCGGCAACCACTAGCTCATGAAAAGCAAGGAGCACTGTCTGAATTTCGCTTGCCATCTCGACTTCACTCTGCGCATCGAGTTCGGAGCCCCCTTCCCCGGAGGTCGCTTCGCCACTGCCCTGCGACGCGGTGTCCCCGTCGACCGGCACGCTCGAGACCACCGTCTGCTCCTCCGTCTCCTCGCCCGAGTCGTCCCCGCCCAGCAGCAGAACCGCGCCCCCCGCGCCTGCCCCGAACAGCATCAGGGCGGCGACGGCGATCAATGCGACCCTGCCCCACCGTTTTGTCTTTTGCTGGGGCGAAGGCGGAGCGGGTGGAGGCGGCGGGCTGGGCGGGCGCTGCAGCGGTTGGGTCGGGGGCTCCGGCCTAACTGGGGGGAGGGGGTGGACCGGGGGCTTCGGGTCAGTCGGGGGAAGGACTTGGGTCGGGGGCTCGGGCTTGGCCGGCGCCTCGGGCTCGGGGGGCGTGTAGGGCGTCCCGCAGCTGCGGCAGAAGGCGGCGGCGGGGGCGAGTTGCGCTCCGCACTTGGCGCAGCTGCGCGAGGCCCCCTCAGTGCTCATCCTTCGCTCCTCCCATGGTCAACGACGGAGCAGGCTACCGACGACGATCACGTCGGTGTCGGGTGGCAGCAGCGTGGCGATCAGCTCGACACCGGAGGGACGCAGGCTCCACCGCCCCCCGCCGACGCAGTCGGAGCCCTGCTCATAGCCGAGCGTGAACGCGGTGAGCTCAACCAACGAGAGGTCCACCTCGCAGTCGATCCCGTCGAAGGCGAGAGAGGCCGTCTGACCATCCGGGGCGGCATACAGCACCGCCGACAAATCGTCGTTGAGGCCGCTGCGGACGGTCCCCGTCCGCTCCAGCTCCCCGGTCCATTCCCCGGCTACGTCACCAGGGCCGGAGATTTCCAGCGCCGGCGCCAGGTCGCGGGCGAACGCGGAGGGAACCTCCCCTTTCACCCGCTTGAGCATCTGCTCCTCCTCGCTTGAGCTCGTGAACGGCCCGCTGAGCAGCACCTGGAAGCCCGGGAACAGATCCTGCGCCGCGTCGGAGTCGACGACCGTGACGGGGATGCCGGCGGCGGCCAGGCGGGCCTGCTCGGTCTCGGCGCCGGCCACCGTTCTGAATGAGCCCGCCTGCACGTAGCGACCGGCTTCGACCGCGCCCACGACACGCTGTGTGGGGGCTCCCGTCGTGGGGGTCGTAGTCGTCCCTTCTCCGGTCTGCGTCACCGGGGACTCGGTCGATGGGACGGTCTCCTGGGCCGTGGTGGTCGGACCACCGTCATCGGAGTCCTCACCGCCGAGCAGCACGACCGCCGTGCCCACGCCGGCACCGACGATCACCGCGGCACCCGCCGCCAGCAGGAAAGTCTGAAGCGATTTGCGAGCCTTCGGCGGCTGCGACTGCGGTTGCGGTTGCGGCGGAGGCGGAGGCGGAGGCGGAGGCGGAGATTGTGGGGCAGGGTCGGAAGCTGGAGGGTCCGACTGGACACGAGCGCCGCAGGAGCGGCAGAAGGCGGCCCCCGGCGCAAGCGGCTGTCCGCAAGCTCGGCAGGTCGATGCGGGGGCATGTCCCGAAGCGCTCATCAACCGGCTGAGGTCGGACGGGGGCCGCGCCGCCGGGATAGCGCGAGTCCGGCCAGAAGCAGTCCTGCCGCGAGGGTGCCCGCAACCGCGAGCCAGAGGAGCACTGAGACGAGGGTCGGCAGGCCACCGCCGGCGACATCGAAGGGGATCTCGACAGTGCGCGACTGCCCGTCGGCGTCGACCCCCGACACCGTCAGGGTGTGATCGCCAGGGTCAAGGCCTTCCGGGATCGCAATCCGAGTGGCGATCTCACCGGCGCCGTCCGCCGTCGCGTAGCTGAGGACCTGGAACTCCGAGTGCACGCCGATCGTCAGCGGTGAGTCGGGAGCGAATCCCCCCGCCTGAAGCGGGTAGCTCGTCCCACCCTGCAGGGTCGGCGTCTCGCCGGGCACGAGCTGGCCCAGTTCCGGGCCCGAGGCGACGACCACCACGGCGGGGACGTCGATCGGGGCGCTCTCGAGGGTTTTCACCGCGCCCATCGCAGCGGGGCTCTGCGACCAGCGCAGCACGGCGCGGGTCTCAGCCGCGTACCCGAGCTGGTTGGGATGGACGAGCTCCTGCACAGCCCGCATAGTCCGGTCGAACTTCGCATCTGAGAGCTCGAGCTCCCGCTTTATGCCCGCGATCGGATCGGAGCGCCCGGAGTACTTTGCGATCACGCCGTTCAGCCTTTTGGCATCAACCCCAGCGCCATTGAAGCTGTCCAGGGTGCGCGCGTACGGATCGCGATCGCAGAGGGTGTGATCGGGCTGGAACGCCATTTCGGTGTTGGGCACGAAAAAGGCGGGCACGTGGTCGTACTTCCAGGCGTTCTTGACCGTGCCCTCGATCATTCCATTCAGATCGATCACCAATTCGTTGAGGAGCTTGATCTCCCCCGGCGAGAGCAGGTCCCACATTTCCGGGCAATCCTGTGGGGTTAGCGGCGTCGGCATGGGATAGGCGAGGACGAGGATCGGCACGGGGCCGTGCCCGCCTCTGGCCTGGGGGCCGTTGACGACCCCGTTGATCGCCCTGTAAGCCGGTCGCAAAGCACTGGCAAGGCCGCCTATTCGTTCCTCGAGGTACTTGCGGGTGGGAATGCCCGACCACTGCCAGAAGGGAGCGCCCTCGTAGATCTTGTCGGAGCAGTCGGAGCGGCCGAACAGGCATGACGCCGCGATCTTGCCGAACCCGACATCGTTGCCGCCCAGGGTGAGGACGACCGCGTCCACACCGGCCCGGCGGCGGAGGGCTTCGAGCTGATCCTCCTGGGGCCCGACGGTACGGTCCTCCTGAGCGGCGGTGACGTCGGCGGCGACCGCCCCCGAGCAGGCGATGATGCGGGAGTCGTCCAGATCGAAGACTTCTACGAGGTAGGTGAAGCGACTGCGGTGGCAGGGGTTCGCGTCCGTGTCGGTATCGCCGATGTAGAAGTCGGCGCCCTCTCCGGCTGAAAAAGAGTCCCCGACGATCGCGATCTTGTGCCGTGAGGACAGGATCGGGCCCGCTTCGGAGGCGTTCTCGAAGGCGTCGTAGACGTCGATCGTGTTCTTGAACTCGGCGTCGGCAAGGGTGTTCTCCGCCCCCGCGATGACGGTGAAGCGCAACTTCATTGGATTCCGATCGCGAGGCGGCACCCCCGGCCGGAAGACCCAGGAGACCTTCCTCGAGTCGCCCGGCTCGAGGTTGCCGAGGTGGACGACCGGGCGGATCACCGCCGGCGCCCCGGACGCCACGTCGAAGCGGATGCGGGTGACGACGCCCCGCGCCAGGTGTTGGCTGGGGTTTGAGACCTTGGCCTCGATCTTGACCAGGCCGGAGGGGTCGTTCCCAACCTGCGCGGTGACCCTCGTCGGGTAGTCAACCTCGAGGCGCAATTCGGGCCTCGAGATTTCGTCGAACGCCTCGGCGAGCCCGGCGTTGTCATGCACGCTCAGGTATCTCCCTTCGGTCTGTTCGGCGATGCACTGGAGCTCCTTCGCGCCCGCCCCCGAGACGCGGAAACCAACTGTGATCGTCTGCAGGTCGAATCCCGATTCGGCAATTTCGCGCGCCGTGTCGCACGGGTCCGGCCCGCAGTTCGACTCCCCGTCGGACACGAGCACGATCGTGCCCCCCTGCCCCGACCCGAGGGAGGTGAGGTCTTTCTCGGCGGCTTTCAAGGCGGCGGCGGTCGGCGTGTCGCCGTCCGCCGTCAGGGTGCGAATCGTCGCCGCCATGTCCGTGCGATCCGTGGCGGAGCTGCTGACCCGCAGTTCCCCGGGGCTGCATTCCCCTCCGCCCCTTTCTTCGGGGTACGGATAGGTGCGCAGCCCAACTGGGGTATCCGGTTCCACTTGCCCAAGGAAGTCGAGGAGCGCGATCTTGGCGCCGTTGATTTTGATCCGGCCGCTGCCGTCTTCTTCGTTCATCGAGTCCGAGGTGTCGACGACGATCGCGATCGGACTCGGCCGCGGTCCTGGCAACGGTTCGGCGGCGGAGACCTGCGGCGCGATGGCCGCCGCGATCGCCGCGATAGCGGCCACCGCAAGAGGGAACCTCACCCGCCCAGCCCTTCGGAGACGAGGTCGATGGCGCTGCGCGATCCGACCAATCTGGGCTCGCCGAACACTGCCCCGACCGGCAGCGAGCCGGGAATCCCAAGCGCCGAGGCCTCGAGAGTCAGTTGGAGCTTGCCTAGCAGCGGCACCTCGACCGGCAGGCTGTCGCCGAATTCGAGCCTGCGGGTGAGAACCGGAGCACCGTCGACCACGACGCTGAACTCGATCGGGACGTCGGGATCCGCCCCATCGTCGAGGCCGAGGACCGCCTCGAACGACTCGACCTGGCCGCCGAGCGTGTAGGTCACCGAGCGCGGCTTCGCCCCCAACTCTGGCTCGCAGACGATCGCCTCCGCGTACGCGGTGCCGGAGACCACACCTTCTTCTCCTGTCCGGCAGGTCGCGACCTCCGGTGACAGCTGGGTTAGGAAGACGCTCGACAGCGGCTCGGCCACGTTCAACGTCGCCTTGTCGACGATCGGCTCGCCGACCGGCGGGTCAGTGGACAGGACGGTCCCCTCGGACGCTCCCGGCTGGTACTGGTTGGCGATCGAGATCCGAGCGCCGAGCGTCGACAGCGCTTCCCGCGCTTCGGCTTCGCTTTCGCCGTTCAGGTCGGGCATCAGCGCTGGAGTCGAGACGGCGAGCTCGATCTCACTGTCCTCGACCGGCTGCCCCGATGCCGGTGACTGCTCCACGACCAGGCTGGGAGGCCCGACGTAGGGAATCTCATGGCTCGAAACCGCACTGAGCTCGATCCCGGCATCGCTGAGAGCGCGGCGGGCCTCCTCCTCGGTCAGGCCGATCACGTTCGGGATGCGACCCACCGTGACCGTCTCCGGCGAGTAGATCTGCACCGGCCTATCGACCGTCACCGAGGCCTCGTCGTCCGCCAGCCAGTCGTGCAGGAACCACCCGAGCACGACCGCCCAGGCAAGGACCGTGAACGCGATCAGCCCGATCGCCACACGCCTCAATGCCTCCCCCGTTGACACTGGCACGATCCTATCTGGAGGGGGTCAATCCCGCCCCGCTCGCGTCTTGAAGAGAGATGAGCACGAATGCCTATGGGGGCTGGGCCGGGAGCGGCGTGCTGCTGGTCGTCGCGGTTCTGGCGCTGCTGCGGCCCGATCTGAGCGGCCTCTTCGATTCCAAGGGCGACACCCGAGCGCGGGGCACCGCCCATGTGACGCGGGTCGTCGACGGCGACACGATCGAGGTGCGGATCGAGGGACGCACCGAGGACGTTCGCCTGATCGGCGTCGACACGCCGGAGACGGTGAAGCCGGGGACTGAGGTCCAGTGCTTCGGCCCCCGCGCCTCCAGATTCACCAAGGGCCTGCTGGAAGGCCGAAGGGTGCGACTGCTCTTCGGGGTCGAGCGGCGCGACGACTACGGGCGGCTCTTGGCCTATGTCCACCTCGGGCATCGATTCGTCAACGCGGTCCTCATGCGGCGCGGCTTTGCCCGCTCGCTGACGATCCCGCCCAACGACCGGTTCGCGCCACTCTTCCGGCGGCTTGAGCTGCGTGCCGCACGCTCCGGGCGTGGGCTCTGGGGCTCGTGTTCGCCCTGAGCCTCCTCGTAACTTTTGACACATCGCTGCTCTGCATGGCTCTTTGCACCTTGCTACGGTCCGCCCCGGCCCCTGGGGCCACCCGACTTATGAGAATGCGACAGAGCATCTCCCAGTTCGAGGTTGCCTTCGAGCAGGAGACATCGTTGGAGCGCCGCCGTCGCGAGCAGCTTCGTCGCCGCGCCGCACACCGGTCGCGCGAGCGTCGCATGACGCGTAACGAGCAGCACGGCAAGGTGAGGTTCAGCGTTCTCGCCGTCTGCCTGACCGCGACCGTGGTCGTGGTCGTGGTGGCGATGTTCGAGGCGCTCTCGATCTTGATGGCGTAGAGCCTGCGCCACTCCGCTTAACCACCCTCAGTTGAATAGACTCGCGCGCCGATGGCACGACGCTCATTGAAGCCACAGCTCAACCAGATCCGCGCCTGGGTGCAGCAGGGACGCACCGACGCCTGGATCGCGCACCAGCTCGAAATCAGCGCGTCCGAATTGCGGGAGTTCCGCAAACAGCACGAGCTGACGCCCGGGGACGAGGACACGGGCTCTCAGGAAATCGACCTCCGCGACGAAATCGAGGCGGAGGTCGAGGCCGCCACGGCCGAAGAGGCCACCGAGGAAGAGGAGACGGAGAAAGACGGCGGCGAAGCGGACGAAGCAGAGGATGACGAGGCGGACAAGGACGGCGACAAGACAGAGGAGCAGGAGTCCGACGCCGAGGGCACGGGCGGCGAGGGCGGCGGAGCCCCCCGCCGCAGGCGGCGCCGCGGCAGGCGAGGCGGTCGTGGCCGGCGCAAAGAGATCGAGGGGACGTTCGACCACGGCGAACAGGACGGCTACGGCCTCTGGCTCGATCCCTCCGTCAAAGACAACCCGGTCTACGCCGAGCACTGGGCCGGCAAGCGCGAGATTACGGTGCGGGTCGAGGCCGACCAGATTGTCATCCGGCCCGCCGGGGCCGGCGAGGCCGAGGCAGACGGCTCAGAAGCCGGCGACTCAGACGAGTAGTTGGCGCCCGCCGGCGAAGTCGCTGGCGCCACGGAGGTAGAGCCAGAAAGCAGCATCCGCCAGCGATTGCGGATCCGTCTCGAGGCCGGGTGCGGCATCCATAGCCGCCTGCAGGCACCATTCGGTCCCCCGCGAGTACAGCTCCGCAAGCTCCGCCGCGCGGAAGGTCGGCCCGATGCGCTGGCGCAGCCCATCGCTCACAGCCGCAATGACGCGGTCGGCATGCCGCCTCTCCGCCTGGCTGTCGTGCATCCCCTGGAGGACCCGCCAGCCCTCCTCCCACTGAAAGAGCGCGTTCTCGAGCGAGTAGCTCACCGGGCCTAGGGTAGAGATCCCGCCCGGCTGGCAGAAGAGCACATGCGGTCCCGGCCGAGCGGCGCGCCGAGGCTGAAGTGGGTGTCGACGCGAACCACGCCGGGGGCGCGGGCATCGAGGGCCATCCAGGGCCCCTCCTCCTGAAGACAGGCATCGACCCCGCTGAGCGCCCAGTAGCGGCTGTAGTGAATCCGCAGCAGGTAACGACCCGGGCGATCGACTTGGGCTTCGAACCAGTCCGGGCCGATAGCGGTGACCCGCACCGGCCCGTCCGCCAAGCCGGTGGGGTCGCGCACCGCGAAGAGCTGCCAGTCCTCGTTGCTCCAGACCGGCACGAGGTAGGGCAGGCCGTCCCGGATCAGCTCCGCCTCGCGCTGGGCGAGGTAGTCGAGCTTCGCATCGGCGAGCGCGACGTAGCTCACACCGTGCAACCGCAGCCACGAGAGATAGGAGCTCGGGGAGAGGTCATCGCCTTTGAAGAGGTCGAAGTCCTCGGACTCGCGCTGGCGCTCCCAGCCGCGCGCGAGCGGGAACTCCGGCGCCACGTAGCGGGCCTCCCATCGATGCTCGGTGGGAGGCACCTCGATTCGAACCGGCGCACCGCCGGTCTGCTTCTCCAGCTGGCTCAGCAGCGGGCTGTAGAACCCCCGCTCGACCGAGGGGTCGCCCTTGGCGGCGAGCACGTCGCGGTAGGCCGGCTGCCACTGCCAGTAGAGCAGCGGCAGGGCGAGCAGGGCAAGGATCAGCCGGCGGCGCGGCCCGACCACGGCAAGGGCGACCACGGGGCCGGCGGCGAGATTGCTGAGCCGCACGACGTTGCCCCCCATCGCATTTGGGATCGCCCAGGCGAGCACGACCGCACCCGCGTACAGCCCGGTCCCCAGGCGCAGCAGGCGCTCTCTCCGCGGAAGAGCCAGGAAGACCAAGAGGATGATCACAAGCGTCCCCCGGAAGCTGGAGCCGACGAATGGCTCCTCGCCCGCGACCGGGAAGAGAACGGCCATCACCGCCAGGGGGGTCAATGCGGCGACAGCCAGCACAGCCCCCTTCACCCGGCTCCCGGTGAGCACCAGGGACGCGCCGAACAGCAGCAGGAAGAACCCCGCCACCGGACTCGCAAGGGGGGTGGCCGCCGCCAGCAGCCCGGCGATGGCCAATCGCCCCCGATTCAACGCGAGCAGGGCCCCGACCCCGAGTGGGATGCCCAGCGCGAACGTCAGCCGGCCACTGCACACCATGGCGATCGCCCCGGCTCCAAACCAGAGGGTCGCGAGGCGCACGTGCGCGCTGTAGTCGCGCTGCACCAGCAGGGCGAACAGCACCGCCGCGACGACAGCCGAGGCAGCACCGACGACAGCGATCCCCAATGTCGCGCCAAGCGGCGGGAAGAGGACGCTGTAGCCCAGCAGATAGTGCCCTCCGTACCAGTAGTTGTTCCAGATCAGGAACCCGTGTGAGGCGAACAGCTCGCTGCGAAACGTCTGCGCCGCAAGATCGGTGGTGCGCGGTTCAACGACGACGTAGGCGAGAGCCGCGCAGACAATCGGCGCGAACACCCAGAGCCATGGAAGCCAGGGGCGTAACCGGGCCATCTTCAGGCGTCCGGCTGTTGCGGCAGACGCTGCAACGGCCTGTTTGCGGGCCCGCAGGCGGAGGGGTCGAGCTCACCGCGGACCCTCCAGACGGTGACCGAGCCACTTCGCTCAATCGGCGCCACCCCCCTCGCGCCGCGCAGCCAGCCCGCCTCGGGCGAGGGGACCGGCTCATCTGGATGGATGAAGTTGAGGAACGGAGATGTGACGAGATAGTCGAGGTCGGCGGCGTTGACAGCGTCGCGGAACCCGGAGCAGGACGGGATGGCGTTGAAGGCCCCGTTGGGGCCCTTGACACCCAGGTAGACGACCCGGTTAGAGAGATCGGTGCCGTAGAAGCCGTACTGGAGGAAGCCGGCCGTCGTCCCGGCAAGACCGATGCGGGCATCCTCGGCGTCGCGCGCCCAGCCGTAGGCGGAGTCGAGGTCCATGCCCGGGATTTCGCTGCCCGGCCCGAAGCGGTCGTCTAGGTAACCGCGCTGGACGGGATAGCCGATCGCGACGGTGGCGAGCGCCAGGGTTGCGAATCCCGCCGCAATCGCGCCCCGTGAAGCGCCACGACGATAAGCGAACAGCAAAGCCAAGGGGACCAGCACCGCGAGCGTCGCCACCAACAGGCCGAAGAAGCGAGCGGGGTCGCGCAGCACCGCATCGGCGCGATCGGTGACGACGAGGATTGCGAGCATGGTGGCAATCAGCGCCCACTGCCGGCGCTCGCTCTTGAGGCCGCGGGCAAGCGGCAACAGGGCGGCGCCAGCGAGCAGGGCGGGGATCGCGTAGCGGATGTTGATCCCGAAGCCGACCGGAGCCCCCTCTGCGCCGGCGGCGCTGAGCGGTGTGAACAGGTAGGCGCACATCCCGAACAGGGCAACGCCCCCGCTCCAGCGCACCGCCCGATCCTGGCCGCGCAGAAGCGCCAGCGCGGCACCGGCGACCGCCCCCCCGATGACGAGCGGCCAGAGGGCGCCAAAGGCATTCTCCAGTCCGGGCCCGAAGTACTCGCGCCAGATGCCCGTGTCGGTTGCGTAGTGCACGATGCTGAAGTCCGGCCGGCCCGTCTGCAGCCGCTCGGGATGGGGGAACGAGATCGGGCCGAGCCCCTCGATCTGGGGCAGCGGGTTGCCGGCGGCGATCAGGTTGCGCAGGTACCAGAAGCCCCCGCCCGCAAAAGCGGAGAGGGACCACCAGCCAGCGGCCGCGACTCGCCTTCCCGCCGGCGCCAGGGCCACTGCGGCCACGGTCAGAGCGACCGCCATCGCCAGCGCCGTCGACTTCGTGCCAACCGCCAGGCCGACGGCCAGCCCGGCCGCCGCCAGCGGCCAGCCGACCGGCAGGCCGCTCCCCCCCTCTCCATCAGCGTCCCGGCTGGCCCGCTGTGCCGTCCAGGCGTTGATCAGGATCGCGATCGCCGCGAGCAGCAGCGCCGCGGCCATCAGGTCGTTCTTGGCGGCGCCCGGCTCGCGCACCACGAGCGTGTGGCTCGAGAGGACGATCGCCGTCGCGATCACGCTGAGGTGGCCACGGCCGTAGGGCCGGCCAACGCACCAGGCGGCCAGGAACGCGATCGCCAGCCAGCCGAAGTTGATGAACAGGGCAAGGGTGTCGCGCTCGGTCAGCAGGATGCCGACCGCGTGCAGAAGCTCGGAGTTCTGCGGGTAGAACCAGTTGGTGAAGACGGTCTCGGTGTAGTGGAAGCCGGTCACCGAGTGGCTCTGGGCCATCTCGACCGCGTAAGGCATGTGGTACCAGAGGGAGTCGAAGTTGAAGATGCCGCGATCCAGCGCGTCCTTTGTCGTCAATCCCCAATGGGCAAACACGACGGCCACGACACCGACCGTGACCAGCAAGACCAATGCACTCTGGCCGGCAGGTGGTGCCGGGGTGGAGGGCCCTGCTTGGGCTACGCGCTGCTCCGGGCGGAGAGGCGAACCCCCTGCAGGATTGGGATCTTGCCCTTCGCAGCCTTCGCCCGGCGCGAAACCCCCCAACCTGTCGCCACCCCCCGGACGGATTGCTGAAGCTGGCCAGCGCCAGGCGATTGCCCCTGCCAGCAGAGCTGAGGCAGCGAGCAGGGTCGAGGCGTAGAGGATCTGGAGGGTGCCTAGGAGCTCGGCTAGCCAGATCAGCAGGGCGACTCCCACGATCGACTCCACCAGGTGGGCGGGGGCTCCGTCCCATTCGGGGAGCAGGCGGTGGCGGATGCGCACGGCGCTGAAGCCAAGCGCCAGGGCCAGGGCGACCACCGAGAGTGCGCTGAGGATGTAGGAGCCGGCGCTAATCACCGGGGTTCACCGGCGGGAGGGGTCAGGGCTTTAGGCCGCGAATCACGATCGGCGTCTCGCCCGGGGCGACCATGCCCTGGTTGCGCGCCTTGCCGCTGAGGGCGACCGGGTCGTCCGCCGACTGGATCCGACGGTGCAGGCGAGCGTTTTCGTCCAGCAGCTCGTGCAGTTGGACTTTGGCGTCGGTCGTGGCGGTGTAGGTCTTGACGAAGTTGATCGCCGGGTTCAGGTACGAGTAGAGGACGGCTGCGAGGACGAAGGTGAGGGCAACCCGGCCAACCCGGTCCCAGCGAATCCGGCTGGCGCCTCGGCGTGCGGCAGGACGGCGGCGAGCCGCCGGACGGCGTCGAACCGCCGGGGCGGGCCTTTTTCGCGCGTACGCGCCTGCTGCCATCCCCCGTCTTTTGCGGCCGGGGGCCGCATTCCTTCACTACGTCGACCGCTGTACGAAGGCCTGCAAACCGGGGAACCGCGCATCGGCTCCGAGGTCCTCCTCGATCCGCAGCAGCCGGTTGTACTTGGCGACCCGATCCGAGCGCGACGGCGCACCCGTCTTGATCTGGCCGGCGCCCGTGGCAACCGCCAGGTCGGCGATCGTCGTGTCCTCTGTCTCTCCCGAGCGATGCGAGATGACAGCCGTGTAGCCGGCCTCCCGCGCGACACGAATCGCCTCCAGGGTCTCGGTCAGGGTGCCGATCTGGTTGACCTTGACCAGGATCGAGTTGCCGACCCCGAGCTCGATCCCGCGGCGCAGCCGCTCCGGGTTGGTGACGAAGAGGTCGTCGCCGACCAGTTGGACGCGCTCGCCCAGCCGTTCGGTCAGCAGCTTCCAGCCCTCCCAGTCCTCCTCGTCCATGCCGTCCTCGATCGAGACGATCGGGTAGCGCGAGCAGGCGTCCTCCCAGTAGGCGGCCATCTCCTCGCTGGTCAGCGAACGACCCTCATGCTCGAGCACGTAGGCGCCGCCCTCGTAGACCTCGCTGGTCGCCGGGTCGAGGGCGATGAAGACATCGGCGCCGGGCTCATAGCCGGCCGCTTCGACGCCCGCCAGGACCGCCTGCAGCGCCGCCTCGTTGGAGTCCAGGTTCGGGGCGAAGCCGCCCTCGTCGCCGACCGCGGTGGAGAGCCCCTTCGAGGCGAGGCTCTTCTTCAGCGCGTGGAAGACCTCGGTCCCGACCCGCAGGCACTCCGAGAAGCTGGCGGCCCCCGCCGGGACCACCATGAACTCCTGGAAGTCAACCGAGTTGTCGGCGTGGGCGCCACCGTTGAGGACGTTCATCATCGGCACCGGCAGGACGGTCGGCTCGCCGCCACCGGCGAGCGTTGCCAAGTAGCGGTAGAGCTCCTGGCCGGAGTCAACCGCGGCGGCCTTCGCCACCGCGAGAGAGGCACCGAGGATCGCGTTTGCCCCCAGCCGAGCCTTGTTCGGTGTGCCGTCCAGCTCGATCATCGTCTCGTCGATGGCCCGCTGATCCGTCGCCGCAACTCGGTTCAGCGCGTCGGCGATCTCCCCATTGACGTTCGCAACCGCCCGCGCGACGCCCTTCCCCGCCCAGGCGTCGCCGCCGTCGCGCAGCTCAACCGCCTCGAACTCACCGGTAGAAGCGCCGGAAGGCACCGCAGCCAGGGCCCGCGCGCCAGAGCTGAGCGTCACTTCGACCTCGACGGTCGGGTTGCCCCGCGAGTCGAGCACCTGGCGGGCACGGATGGAAGCGATCGTGGCGCTCACGCGCTACGGAGTGATCGGCGGTAGCGGCGTGCTCGGGACTTCTTCTTCGGTTTCTTCCAGCCCGGGTGGCTGTGGCATCTGCAGCAGCGGTTTGCCCTGCGGTTCCACCGGCGTCACCGACCCGGGCAGGGCCGGAATCGCCTGGAAGACCGGAGCTGGACAAGCTTCTGGAAACTGTTTCGCCGGCACGTCTTTGCGGCAGTTTTCCGTTTCGGGTTCGGGTGTTGCGAGCACCGGGTCGCTGCTCTGCTCGTAGTTGGCGCAGATTTTGATCGTGTAGCCCTCGGCGCAGAATGTGCGCGAGCGCCAGGTCTGTTCGAAGTCGAGGACGAACTGCTGGAAATAGGCTTCTTCCAGTTTCTGGCTTTTTAGGGGCTCTATCTGCTCGCGTGCGTCATCGAGCGACTGCACGCTCTCCGGGGTTGAGCTCTCGACCTCGAAGACATAGAAGCCTTTCGGGGTTTTGATCACCCCTTCGAGTTCGTCTTCCGGCGTTTCGAAGACCTTGGCATCGAGAGGCTCTTCAAGTTTTCCTTCTTTGAGGCCCCGTTGCAGGCCGCCTTCATCCTTGCCTGGGGATTCGGTCGAAAACTTTTTGGCGACTTTGTTCCAGCTCTCCGGCGAGCTGTCTTTTTCCAGCAGCGCCTTTGCCTCTTCGGCTTTTTTCTCGTCCTCGTTGAAGATGAGCCGGACGTCGCGGCTTGCCGGCGTCGTGTACGGGGGTTCCCCCTTCACTTCCTCGTAGTACCCCTCGACTTCCGAGTCGCTCGGCTCCGGAGAGCTCTCGCGGACCTCGGTCTGGATCTTTTCGACCAGCAGTTCGAATTCCATCAATTCCCTGACGTCGGCCTCCGTCAATTTCAGATCCTTGATGGTTTTCCTGTACTCCGCCTCGGAAGAGAAGCTCTGGCTCTTCAGTTCCTCGAGTTTTTTATCGACTTCTTTGTCCGTGGCCGAGATGCCCATTTCGGCGGCCTGGCCCTTGACCCAGGCCGCCTGGATCAGTTCGCCCACCGCCGCTTCCTTCAGTTCTTTGTACTGGGGGTCGCCGGGTTTGGGAACTTTCAAATCGCCTTTGGCCGCGGACTGCTCCATGCGCCTGCGGAAGTCCTCCTGCGTGATCGCGCCGGCGCCGTCCGGCACGTCCTCGACCAGCGCGAGGTCCCCGTCCGGAACGCTTGGATGCCCGATCCCCTCGGAGATCGCGACGATCGCAAAGAGGAGGACCAAGCCGACCCCGAAGACAAGCAGGCCAAACCGCCGTACCGCCTCGCGGTCGGGGGGCTGCTTCCCAGCGGGCCCCTTGCCTCCACCTTTACCCGACGCGGGCCTCTTGCGGTTACTCGGACTCACGAGTTCGGGAGCATATCTACTGGCGGGCCAAGCGCTCCTGCGCGGGGCTATTCAATGGGCGGGGGAACGGCGCTGGCTTCTTCTGACTGCTCGGTCGGCACCGGCTGCGGGCGTTGCGGCAGCGGTTTGCCCTGCGGTTCCAGCGGCGTCACCGACCCAGGCAGAGCTGGAGCCGACTGGGCGACCGGGGCCGGACAGGCCTCGGGCCGGCCCTCCTCCGGATCGGCTTCGTAGCAGGCGGGCGTAGCCGTCTCAGGGCGCCCGTCACCCTTGAAGTTGGCGCAGCGCTCGGTCGCGTAACCCTCGGCGCAGAACGTGCGGACGGTCCATTCGGCGTTGAAGGCCGCGGAGAACTGGGTGAAGTACTCCTCCTCGAGGCGCTGCGCAAGCGTGCCCTCAATCCCCGCTTCGACCTCCTCCAGCTCGCGGAAGCCCTCGGGCGTGGAGCTCACCACTTCGAAGACGACGAAGCCGTTCGGGGCTTTTAGCGGGCCTTCGAGCTGGCCCTCGGGAGCGCCGAAGACCGCATCCTTGAGCGGTTCCCCCAGAAATTCTTCGTTGACGGTCTGCAGGCCGCCCTTTTGCATCGTGGCGGCATCCTCGGAGAATTCCTTCGCGACCCTGTCCCACGCCTTCGGGCTGTTGTCCTTTTCGAGGCGGGTCAGCGCTTTTTCGGCCTTCTCGCGTTCCTGGTTAACGATCGACCGCGTGTCGCGGGTCGCCACCCGCGTGTACTGGCTTGACTTGGCCGCTTCGTAGTAGTCCTCGATTTCCTCCTGGCTGGGCTCCGGCACCCCTTCGGCCAGCCGCTCCTGGAGTTTGGGCTTGAGCAGTTCGAGCTCGAGCAGCGTGTCGACATCGGCGGGGGTGAAATGCGCTTCGTCCAGGTAGTCCTGGAATTCCTTCTCCGATTTGAACTGCTGCTTCGCTTTTTTCAGCTCCCTGGCGACTTCCTCCTCGGTTACCTCGATGCCCCATTCCTCGGCGAGCCCTTGGATCCAAGCCCTTTCGAGGGTGCCCGCCATCGCCGTCTCCAGACGTTCCTGGTACTGGGGATCGCCGGGGCTGGGGGGCTTCTCTTCGCCCATCTGCACGGCCGCGACTTCGATCGAGTGCTCGACTTCGGCCTCGGAGATCTCGCCGATCTCGCTGGAGATTCCCTCGACAAGCACCGCGTCGCCGGCTGGGATGCTGGGGTCGCCGACTCCCTCCGCTATCGCGACGATCGCGAAAAGCAAGATGAACAGTGCACCGAAGGCCAAAAGCCCGAGGCGGCGCGCGGCGGCGCGCCCGCCCCCGATGCTCCCGTTCCCGGCCTTGCCTGACACTGGCTTGTCCCCCGTCAAAGCGTGGGCAGCTTACCCTCTCGATCCCCATCCTCACTGTCAATGACGGAGCTTTTAGCTCCCCTTAAGGCGTCCGCCAACGCCAGCACCGCCGCCAGGCGCGCCTCGGGATCGTCGGGCACGCGGAGGGAGGCGACTTTCTCCCGCCACTCGTACATGCCCCCCTCGACCGCCTCGCGGAACTCGGTCGCCTGCTCGGAGTCCAGCTCGACGCCGATGATGCTGAGCTTGCCGCCGCGCAGCTCGACCTGGCTCGCCCCGGCCAGGCGCAGCTCGATCCTCGCCCGCTGAAGCGCCAGCAGGTTCTCGGCCTCGGGCGGCAGCGATCCGAATCGATCGTCGAGCTCGTCGCGAATCGCCCGCAGCTCCCCCGGCTCGCGGGAGGCCGCGATGCGGCGGTGGACGTCGATCTTCGCCGCCTCGAAGGGGATGAACGACGCCGGCAGGTAGGCGTCGACGGGAACATCGAACCGCAGCGGCTCGGGGGCCGCCTCGCCCGAGTCCTCGGCGGCGCTGGCCTCGGCCACCGCCTCGTCGATCATCTGGCAGTAGAGCTCGAAGCCGACCGCGGCGACGTGGCCTGACTGCTCCTCGCCGAGCAGGTCGCCGGCGCCGCGGATGTCGAGGTCCCGCATCGCGATCTTGAACCCAGAGCCGAGCTCGGTGTGGTCGGCGAGGGTCGAGAGGCGAGCGGCGGCCTCCTCGGTCAGGGCCTCGGCCGAGGGGTAGAGCAGGTAGGCAAAGGCGCGCTCCCGAGAGCGTCCCACCCGGCCGCGGATTTGGTAGGCCTGAGCGAGGCCCAGCCGGTCAGCGCGCTCCACGATCAGCGTGTTGGCGGTCGGGATGTCGAGGCCCGACTCGATGATCGTCGTCGTCACCAGGCAGTCGGCGTCGCCGCGCACGAAGCCGAGCATCGCCTGCTCGAGCTCGGCCTCGTCCATCTGGCCATGGGCTTCGACGATGCGCGCTTTGGGGACGAGCCCGCGCAGCTGCTCGGCGACCTCGGGCAGGCTGTCGATCCGGTTGTGGAGGAAGAAGGCCTGGCCGTCGCGCTCCAGCTCGCGCTCGATCGCCTTGCGCACCAGGTCCTCGTCATAGGGGCCAACGTAGGTGCGAACCGGCCGCCGTCCCTCCGGCGGGGTCTCGATAACGGAGATGTCGCGCAGGCCGGCCAGGCTCATCTGCAGGGTGCGCGGGATCGGGGTCGCCGAGAGCGCGAGCACGTCGACTTTCAGCTTCAGCTGGCGCAGCAGTTCCTTTTGCTTGACGCCGAAGCGCTGCTCCTCATCCACGATCAGCAGGCCGATGTCCTTGGCCCGCACATCGCGAGAGAGCAGCCGGTGGGTGCCGATCAGGATGTCGACCTTGCCCGCCTCGAAGTCGGCGAGCGTCGCCTTCACCTCGGCCGGCTTGCGCAGGCGCGAAACCCAGTCGAGCGTGAAGGGGAGGTCGGCGAGGCGCTCGCGGAAGGTGCCGAAGTGCTGCTGGGCGAGAATCGTGGTCGGCGCCAGGATCATCACCTGCTTGCCATCTCCGGCGGCCTTCACCGCCGCCCGCAGCGCGACCTCTGTCTTGCCGAAGCCGACGTCGCCGCAGATGAGCCGGTCCATCGGCTGCTCGGATTCCATGTCCCCCTTCACCGCCTCGATCGCTTCGATCTGGTCGGCCGTCTCGCGGTAGGGGAATGCCGACTCCATCGCGATCTGCCACTCGCCGTCGGGCGCGAAGGGGTGGCCCTTCCGGGTCCGCCGCTCGGCGTAGAGGTTGAGCAGCTCCCCCGCCAGGGCGCCGGCCGCACGGCGGGCGCGGGCCTTCATGTTCTGCCAGCGTTTTCCGCCGAGCGCGGAGAGGGCCGCTTCGCCGCCGGCGCCGACGTAGCGGCTCAGCTTGGCGAGCTGATCGGTGGGGACGTAGACGCGGTCCTCGCCCTTGTATTCGAGGTAGAGGTAGTCGCGGGTGACCCCACCGACCTCGCGCGTCTCGAAGCCGGCAAAGCGGGCGACGCCGTGGTCCTCGTGGACGACGTGGTCCCCGACCCGCAGGTCGCTGAAGGCAAGGCGGCCGCGGCCGGCGCCGGGGACGCGCTCGGCGGCGCGGCTACGCCGGTGGACGAGACGCCGGAAGGGGTAGACGGCGAGCTTCAGCTCCGGGCTGACGAACCCCTCGCGGAGCCGGGCCTCGGCGAAGGTGAGCCCCGGCTCGGGCGAAACCCGCCCCCCGTCGAGCAGAGCGGCGTCGAGCCGATCGAGGCCATAGCGAGCGCGCTCGGCCTCGCCACGGCTGTCGAAGGCGACCACCGTCCGGTATCCGGAGCGCAGCAGCTTGTCCAGCTCGCCCTCAGCCTCTTTGACGCTCCGCGCCGGAGACTCGGCCCGCGACGCGCGGAAGGCCTCGGCGTCCCCATCGCCCCCGCCGCTCATCGAGAGGACGGCGCGCTCGTTCAGCGGCTCCGCGACGTCTACGTAGAGGCGCTGGGCGTCCTCGGCGTGCATCGCGGTGGTCGCGTCCTCCCAGTGGTCGCGCAGGGCGGGCTCGATCTCCTCGGCAGCGGCGAGGATCACCGCGGTCTCCTCGGGGATCAGGTCGAGGGGAGCGCCGAACCGCTCCAGCGGCAGGACCTCGGCGAGGCTTGGCGGCTCCGATCCCTCTTCGGCGGCCTCCATCGCGGCGAGCTCCGCCAGTTCGCGGTGCTCGGAGTCGAGCTCGGCGGCCGGCGCCAACTCGACCCGCTCCGCGTCGCCGAGCGAGCGCTGGGTGAAGGTCGAGAACCAGCGCATCGACTCGACCTCGTCGCCGAAGAGCTCAACCCTCACGGCACGCTCCTCGGTGGCGGGAAAGACGTCGAGGATTCCGCCGCGAACCGCGAACTGACCCCGCTCCTCCACCTGCTCGACCCGCTCATAGCCCGCGCCGACCAGATCGCGTGACACCCGATCGAGGTCAATCTCCTCCCCCTGCTTCACCGAGAACCCAGCCGGGCGCAGCGAGGAATCGGGGACGGCCTCGGCCAGCGCGGTTGCGCTTGCGACGACGACCGCGTCCCCACCGTCCCGGAGGGCGTCCAGCGCGTCGATCCGCAGCCCGACCAGGTGGGGCGGCGGCGTCACATGGGACGCGTAGCCGGTGCCGCGCGAGGGATAGAAGCGGACCGCTCGCGGCGCGAGGTAGGCGCGCAAGTCGGCGGCGAGGTCGCGGGCGGACCGGTCGTCGGCGCTGACCAGGAGGGCGGGGCGGTCGGCGAGCCCCCGGTCGTCCTCCAGCAGAGCCGCCAGCAGCAGCGGACGCAGCGTCGTCGAAGCCCGAACGGCCACCGCCTCGCCGCCCTCCGCCGCCGCGTGCACATCGCCGACGAGCGCGTGGACGCGCTCGTTCTCGGCGGCTATCTCCAGTAAGGGGCGAAGGCTCATGGCATGGAAAGAGCCCGGATCGGCCGATCCGGGCGCAGCGACCGATTCTGACACGGCACTGGATCCAGGGGCTACGCTGCCCCGAGATGCGACTGCGACGTCCATTTGCCGCCGGCGCCGCGCTCGGCGCGCTCGCCCACCATGGCTTCGAGACAAGAGCCGGCGTGGGACTGGTGTTCGAGCCGCAGCTCGGCCGCCGCGGCGCCTACGCCCTCTGGGCCACCCTCTTCCCGCTGATGCTGCTGAGCGCCGCGCGGGGCGGGCGAATGCACGAGAGGCTCTCCGCGATCAACGCCGGGATCGGCGCCGCCGGAGTCGCCGTCCACTTCGCGGCCTGGCCCTGGTCGCTGCACAAGGGCGTGCCGATGCTCGACGAAGCGGAGGGCCTCACCGAGGAGCAGCTCCCCGCCTACAACTCCGTTCTCTGGTTCTGGGCGATCTGCAGCGTGCTCAGCCTGGCGACGGAGACGAGCCCCAAGTCGCGACGGCTGGGCCTCGTCGCCGCCGTGCTCAACTTCCCCGCCCTGCTGATCTCGGCTCGACACCACTTCAGCTGGGCGCGGGAGCAGGCGCGCCTCGAGCCCGAGCGCTGGAGCCCGGCCCTGCGCGAGCCGTGAGCGACGCCCTCTGGCCGGGCGGTGCCCGCGGCGCGCTCAACCTCAGCTTCGACAACCTCGGCGAGGCGGCCGAAATCGAGCTGGGGGCGATCGGGTTGGATGCGGAGCTCGGCGAGCATTTCACCGCGACCCGCGTCCTCCCCACCATCCTTCAAGCGCTTGAGAGCCGGGGACTGGAGGGGACGTTCTTCGTCGAGGGGCTCAACGCCGAGATCTACCCCGAAGCGTTGAAGTCGATCGATGCCGGTGGCCACGAGCTTGCCTACCACGCCTGGCGCCACGAGCAGTGGGGCGAGCTCTCCGCCGGCGAGCAGGCGGCGAACCTGACGCGGGGCTTGGAGGGCTTCGGCGAGTTGGGGCTGGAGATGGCCGGCCTGCGGCCGCCCGGTGGAGGCCTTGGCGCCGGCGGGCTCGATGTCCTGCGCGAGGCCGGCCTGCGCTACTGCTCCCCGGCCGGCGAGGGCGCCGGTGCGGTCGACGGGATCGCGCTGCTGCCGTTCCAGTGGCGCCATGTCGACGCGACCTGCGTGCTCCCCCCGCTCGGCCAGGTCCGCGAGCGGATGTCGGGGTCGAGCGACCCGCTCGACCCGGGCGCGTTCCTCGCCAGCCTCGAAGGCGAGGTCGAGAGCCTGGCCGGGGACGGCGGCTATATGGCAATCATCCTGCACCCCTTCATGCTCGACTGGCTCGGCGAGGACCGCTTCGAAGCCCTCCTCGACCTGGTGGCACGGGCATCGCGGCGAGACGAGGTCTGGGTGGCGCGCTGCGCTGAGGTCGCCGATCATGTCCTCGCGCATCCGGAGCCGTTCCGGGACGGCACGGCCCTCGACTCGACCAGCTGGAGCGACGGCTGAGCGTCCCAAGAGGGGTGCGATGGCCGCGCGAACCTAGTATCTGAGGCATGTCGGCCCTCGGAGACCTCGCCGCGGCCCTGCTGCCACCGGAGGCCGGCGGGCCGGATTCCGAGCGACTGGCGAGCTCCGCACGGCGGATGATCGGGCGAATGCCCGGCGCCTCCCAGGCCGGGCTGGCCGCCGCCCTGGTCGGGATCGAGGCGTACTCGGTGGCTCGCACCGGGCACACCCTCGGATCGCTTCCGCCGGAGCGGCGCGAGCAGATCATCGCTTCCGTCGCGCGGAACGGCGGCGCTGCCGTGATCGAGGCGCTGAAGTCGGTTGTCATGCTCGCGCACGGAGCCGACTCGTTCGCCGAGGAAATCGCCGAGGTCGCCTACCGCCACCAGCCCTCGCGCCCCGACCCGCAGATGAGCATCGTCCCAGGTGCCGAGTGGCCGGCGACGTCCCACTGCGACGTGATCGTGATCGGCTCCGGCGCGGGAGGCGCCTTCTCCGCCCGCAGCCTGGCCCGAGCCGGGCTCGACACGGTGATCGTCGAGGAGGGAGAGCGCTGGGGCGCCGAGCGCATCCGCGCCACCCACCCACTCGACCGCTTCGCTTCCATCTACCGAGACGGCGGCACGACGATGGCCTTCGGCAACCCGTCGATCGCGTTACCCCTGGGCAGGGCGGTGGGCGGCACAACCGTGATCAACTCGGGCACCTGCTACCGCCCTCCCGACCCCATCGTTCGCAGCTGGCACCAGGGCGACGGGCTGGCGCTGGCAGAGCCCGAGGCCCTGGCCCCACGGCTCGCCGACGTCGAGGACACGATTGGCGTGGCCCCGGCTTCGCTGGACGTGCTCGGTCGCAACGGAGAGCTGGCGCTGGCTGGGGCAAAAACCCTTGGCTGGCACGCCGCGCCGATGCAGCGAAACGCCACCGGCTGCCGGGGCGCCTGCCAGTGCGCGATCGGCTGCCCCAACAACGCCAAGGGCGGCGTCCATCTGAACGCGCTGCCGCAGGCTTGCGAAGCGGGAGCGAGAATCGTCACGGGCCTGACCGTGAAGCGCGTCCTGACCGAGTCGGGCCGCGCCATCGGGGTCGAAGCGCTCCGTGCCGACGGGTCGACGGTGCGCATCTCGGCGTCGAAGGTGATCGTCGCGGCGGGGGCGGTCGGCACCCCACCGCTGCTTCGCCGCAGTGGGCTGGGCGCTCATCCGCAGGTTGGGCGCGGCCTTTCGATCCACCCGGCCACCGCCATCACCGCCTCCTTCGAGGACGAGGTCTTCCCCTGGCGCGGGGTGATGCAAAGCGTCGGGATAGAGGAGCTGCACGAGAAGGAGGGGGTCTTGATCGAGGCCACCTCAACGCCCCCCGGCATGGGCGCGGCCTCGGCGCCGGGCTACGGCGACTACCTCCTGCGGCGCCTGGAAGGCGCGTCGAAGACCGCAACACTCGGCGCGATGATCGCCGACGCCCCCTCGGGCCGAGTGCACGGCTCTCGCTGGCCGCTGGTCACCTACAAGCTGAGCGACGAGGACCGCAAGCGCCTGGTCGTGGCGCTCGGGGGAATGGCCCGCGTGCTGCTCGCCGCGGGCGCTCGCGAGGTCGAGCTGGGCGGTGGCACCAAGCCGGTCCGCAGCGACTCGGAGATCGACGCGACGGTCGGTGCCGTCGACCTCCGCCGCATCCGGATCGCCGGGTTTCACCCGACCGGCAGCGCGGCCGCCGGCTCAGACCAAGCCCGCCATCCGGTCGACCCGCAAGGCCGCCTCCGCGGGGTGGACGGGGTCTGGGTCGCTGACGGCTCGATCCTCCCGAGCTGCCCCGGGGTCAATCCCCAGGTCTCGATCATGGCGATGGCAATCGGCGTCGGCGAGCTGGCCGCAACCGCCTGACCCAGTGGGGCCGCGCCCGCGGGTCGAGTTTGTATTCCATATGGATAACAAAGTCGCCCCGTGGGGGTCGGGTCAATCCCCGTAGGGAAGCCCGGGGCCCGAGCGCTGCCACTCAACTTGGCCCTTGCCCTCGCTCTTGGAACGTCCCTCGACGTCGTCCCACTCGTGCAGCATCCGCTTCAGGCGGGTGACCGCCTCCGGCGGATGCGCGGCGATGCCGGTGGCAAGCTCGAGCGCCGCATCCTCGGTGGCGGCGGCCGGAGCGACCCGATTTACCAGCCCTAGCCGCAAGGCCTCGTCGGCGCCGACCGTCCGCGAGGTCAGCAACAGGTACTTGGCGGCGGCGAGGCCGCAGAGCGTGACCAGGCGGGCGGGGCCGACCGGCACGCCAAGCGCCGCGCCCGGAAAGCGCATGCGCAGGTTGGCGCCGCCGACGCGCAGGTCGCAGCCGATCGCGATCTCTGCCCCGCCACCGACGACGTCGCCGTGGCAGACGGCGATGGTCGGCTTCGGGAAGCCGACGATCGCGTCGTAGAGATCGGCGAAGAGCTGCATGCGGCGGACCTTGCCCTCATCGTCCAGCTGCTCCTTGACGTCGGCCCCGGCCGAGAGCCCCATCTGGTCTGAGGAGCTGACAACCAGCACCCGCACCGCGTCGTCGGCCCGCGCCACCGCGAGGTGCTCGAGCATCTCGACCAGCATCTGCGTGTCGATCGCGTTGCGCGCCTTGGGCCGCTGCAGGCGCAACACCGCCACCCCCTGCCCGTCTACCTCGTAGGAAGTCCGCTCAGAGCTCATCGGTTTGAGAGCCTAGTTTCCCGACCAGGTGCTGGGCCTCGCCGGCGGCCCGGGCGACCAGCGCCTCGACCTCCTCGCGGGGCTCGCGGAACCTCGACAGCACGTGGGAGGAGACGATCTCGGGGTCGGTCGAGTCGGGACGTCCCACCCCCACCCGCACCCGCCAGAAGTCGACGTCGCCCAAGCCACGCTTGAGGCTCTTGAGGCCGTTGTGGCCGGCAAGGCCACCGCCGAGACGCGCCTGGACCTCTCCAAACGGAAGGTCGATCTCGTCGTGCACCACGACGACCCGGTCGAGCGGGACCTTCAGCGAGCCGCGGGCGGGACCGGCAGAATCGCCCGAAGCGTTCATGAAGGTGAGCGGCTGCAGCACGGCGACCCGAGGGCCGCCGGGGCCGGCACGGCCTTCGGCGAGACGGCCGCGGAACTTGTCACGGGCCCTCGGCAGGTCCCAGCGTCGGGCCAGCTCCCCGATCACCTCGAAGCCGACGTTGTGGCGAGTGCCGGAGTACTCGGGGCCGGGGTTGCCGAGCCCAACGACCAGGATGCGGTCTCCCTCCCCACCCTCGCCGCGCTTGCCGCGGCGGCGCAAGATCGACAGCGGTTAGTCCCCTGCCCCGTGACGTTGGCCGCGGAATGACGAGACCCAAGCGTCGCCAGACAAGGACGCAGGGAGCCCGAATAGCATCGCTATTTGGGCGACTGAGGACGCAGTATGGCGGCGCTCTGGGGCCGTCATCCGCAGTTCGACGTTACGGGGCAGGGGACTAGTCCCCGCCGGACTCGTCCGACTCGCCGCCGCCCTCGGCCTGCTCGCCACCCTCCTCGGCAGCCGGGGCCTCGCCCTCCTCGCCGACGAGCTCGGTCTCCTCCTCGACGGCGGGCTCGGGCTCTTCCTCGACGCGCGGCGGCGAAAGGGTCGCGATCGTCACCTCGTCGGGATCCTCGGCAACGAATTTGACGCCCTCCGGCGCGGCGATCGTGGACAGCTGAACGGTGTCGTTGATCTGCATCTGGGAAACGTCGGCGATGAGCCGCTCGGGAATCTCGGTCGGCAAAGCTTCGACGGTGACCTCGCGGGTGACGTGCTCGAGCACGCCGCCCTCTTTGACCCCGGGCGCCGTCTCGGCGCCCTCGAGCTCGATCGCCACCTCCGCCTGGATCGCCTCGTCGAGCTTCACCTCCTGAAGGTCGATGTGCTGGAGTTGGTCACGAACCGGGTGGTGCTGCTGCTCCTTGACGACCACCGGGACAGCTTTCCCGTCCTCCAGCTCCAGATCGAACAGCGCATGGCCGCTGGCGAGGACGTTGCGTACCTCTCGTTCGCCGACCTGAAAGGCGCGTGCCTCGCTCCCGCCGCTGTAGACGACGCCGGGCACGAGCCCCTCACGCCGCAGGCGCCGAGAGCTGCGCGAGCCGAACTCCGCGCGGGGAGCAGCTTTCAATATTTCGCGTCCACGAGCCATCGCGACGGGGGAGGATAGAGAAAGCGGCCGCCCGCGGGCTTCGCATCGACTCGTGTGCCACCCTTTCGACCGTGGCCGACGACTCGAAGATCCCTAAAGGACGGATCCGCCGCTCGGCAAAGCTGGGCTCGATCGTAGGGGTTCAGGGCGCCCGCTACGCAGGGACGAAGGCAACAAACGTGGCCCGCTCCGAGGAGGAGAGCAAGGAGAAGCTCGAGCAGCGTCACCTGGAGACGGCGATGAAAATGGTCGGCGCACTCGGCCAGATGAAGGGGGCGGCGATGAAGCTGGGGCAGTTCGCCTCGTTCATCGACACCGAATTCATCCCCGAGGAGTACCGCGAGATTTACCAGGAGCAGCTGGCGAAGCTGCGCACCGACGCGCCGGCGATGCCCTGGGAGAAGGTCGAGAAAGTGCTCGATGAAGAGTGGGACGGCGAACCGATCTCGGAGCTGTTCGCCGAGTTCGAGCAGGAGGCGTTCGCGGCGGCCTCGATCGGCCAGGTCCATCGCGCCGAGCTGCTCGACGGGCGCCAGGTGGCCGTCAAGATCCAGTACCCCGGCATCGCCGAGGCGCTCGACGCCGACCTTCGCAACGCAGGCACCATCGTCAGGCTCGCCCGCGTGCTCGCCCCCGGGCTGGACGCCAAGGAGATTGCCCACGAGATCCGCGAGCGGGTGATGGAGGAGCTCGACTACGAGTACGAGGCCCAGAACCAGCGCACGTTCTCCCGCGCCTACCGCGACCACCCGTTCATCTACGTGCCGGAAGTGATCACCCGCCTCTCGCGCCGCCGCGTCCTCGTCACCGAGTTCGTCGAGGGGATGGACTTCGAGCAGATCAAGGAGCTGCCCCACGAGGAGCGCAGCCGCTTCGGCGAGATCATCTTCCGCGGCAGCTTCGGCTCGATCTATCACCTGCAGCACTTCAACGCCGACCCCCATCCCGGCAACTACCTCCTGATGAACGACGGCCGCGTCGCCTTCCTCGACTTCGGGATGACGAAGAAGCTCGACCATGAGCAGATCGTGCTCGAGCAGCGGGTGATCGACGCCGCCTTCCACGACGATCCGGAGGCATTTCGCAGCGCCCTGCACGAACTCGGCTTCGTCAAGAACCCCTCGAAGCTCGACGCCGAACGGCTGATGGAGCACATGATGGCCGTCAGCGGCTGGTTCGTCGAGGACCGCGAGATCGAGATCAGCGCCCGGCGGGTGATGAAGATCATCGAGTCGACTAACGACCCTCGCTCCGAGTACTACGACCTGATGCGCCGCGAGTCGATCCCGGCCGCGGAGCTGATGGGCCGGCGGATGGAAATCGGCGTCGTCGCCGTGCTCGGCCAGCTGCGCGCCAAGCGCAACTGGCACCGGATCATGCGCGAGTGGATCTACGCCGACCCGCCGGCAACCGAGCTTGGCGAGGAGGAGTGGGAGTATTTCGAGGGAAGAGGCGTGAAGCAGACCCCGATTGTCGAGCGATCCCTGGAAGGAGATCAGCGATGAGCAGAATTCGACGCGGTTGGGCGCTGACGAAGAAAAGTTGGGCGCTGCTGCGCGCGAACCCGTCGCTGATGCGCTTCCCGCTCTACGGCGGCGTAGCGACGATCGTCTGCGCGGTGATCGTGGTCGGCCCCGGCCTCTACCTGATCGACGACGGCCAGGTTGCCTTCGGTGGCCCGCTCGCGGTGATCGGCTTCTACCTGCTGGCCGTGATCGGCTTCTACTTCAGCGTCGGCCTGGCCGCGACGGCCGACATGATCTTCCAAGGTCGCGAGGCGACGGTCTCCGACGGGCTCGCGGTGGCGCGCAGCCGCTTCTCCCAGATAGCCGGCTGGGCGGCGATCTCGACCGTCGTCGGCCTGGTCCTCAGCGCGCTGGAGAACCAGGGGGTCCTCGGGCAGATCTTCGGCCGCCTGCTGGCGGTCGGCTGGTCGCTGATCACCTTCCTCGCCGCGCCCGTGATCGCGCTCGAGGGCACCGGCCCGATCGAGACCCTGAAGCGCTCCACGAGCCTGTTCAAATCGCGCTGGGGCCAGCAGGTGACCGGCAACATCGCGATCGGCGGCGCCGTCTTCCTCTTCGGCATGCTGCCCAGCGCCTTGCTGATCGTGGCGGGGGTCATGATCTGGGCTTCGGCAAGCTTCGTCGGCGCGCTTCTCGTCGTGATCGGCGTGATCGGGCTCGCGATCGCGATCCTGGTCAGCAACGCGCTCAGCGGTGTCTTCGGCGTGGCGCTCTACCGCTACGCGCTCGACGGCGAGACGGTCGGCGGCTTCACCGCCGAGGAGTTCGAGTCAGCGGTAAAGCCCCGCGGCGGCCGCAACGCACCGCCAACAGCCACCCCGGGCACGGTCTAATCCCCGCGCCCGGCGGCTTGGCACAATGCGCTGCTCCTTGAGCGGCATCGATGCCTGAGCTGGAAGTCCGAAACCTGAGCAAGCGCTTCGGCAAGACCGTCGCCGTCGACGATCTCTCATTCTCGGTTGAGGCTGGGCGGGTGACCGGCTTCCTCGGCCCCAACGGCGCCGGCAAGACGACCACGATGCGGGCATTGCTGGGACTTGTCAGGCCCAGCGCCGGCGAGGCCCTGGTCGAAGGGCGGCCGCCGGTCGAGCTGACCGACCCGCTGCGCACGGTCGGCGTCGCCCTCGAGGCGACCGCCTTCCATCCCGGCCGCAGCGGCCGCAATCACCTGCGGGTGCTCGCAGCCTCCGCTGGGATCCCCACCTCCCGTGTCGAGGAGGTGCTGACGATGGTCGAGCTGACCGGGTCCGCCAACCGCCGCGTCAAGGGCTACTCGCTGGGGATGCGCCAGCGGCTGGCGCTGGCCGCCGCCCTGCTCGGCGAGCCGCGGATCCTGATCCTCGACGAGCCGGCCAACGGGCTCGACCCGCAGGGGATGCGCTGGCTGCGCGACCTGCTGCGCGCGCAGGCCGCGGACGGGCGCACCGTCCTGGTCTCCAGCCACCTGCTCTCCGAGGTCGCCCAGACCGCCGACGAGCTGATCGTGATCCGCGACGGCAGGCTCGTCGCCAAAGCATCGCTCGATGAGTTCACCAAAGGCCCGGTAAGCCAGATGCGCGTGCGCTGCTCGGACCCGGGGGCGCTCGCCGCGAAGCTGACGGAGAGCGGGGCGACCGTCGAGCCCGAGGACGACGGGGCCCTCATCGTGCGCGGAGCCGACGGCGAGAAGATCGGGGACCTGGCGCTCGCCGGCGGGATCGCGATCCGCGAGCTGGCGCCGCTGCGCTCCAGCCTCGAGGAGCGCTTCCTCGAGGTGACCGGTGAGCAGGCGATCGGGTGAACCTGCTGCGAGCGGAGGCGTTGAAGCTGCGCACGGTCCGCACGACCTGGCTGATGATCGGCATCGGGATGGCCGTCGAGGGCCTCTTCGCCGGCCTCTACGTCGGCCTGGTCCCGCTGGGCGACGTCGGCCCGATCCGCGAAGTCCAGACCGGTACCGGCCTGCTGATGGTGATGCTGCTCGTCCTCGGGGTCCTCGCGATCACGACCGAGTTCCGCCACGGCACGGCCAGCACGACCTTTCTCGCGGCGCCGCGCCGGTACCCGGTGATGGTGGCAAAGCTGGGCGCCCTGCTCGCCGCGGGGGCCCTCGCCGGCGTCGCTTACGTCGCGCTCAACAGCGGCCTCGCCCTGCCTCTCTTCTCGGCGCGGGAAGGGAGCCTGCCGCCGACCGGGGACATCCTTTCCGTCTACGCGGGGGTGGTCGTCTCCTTCGCCCTTTTCTGCGCCTTCGGATTCGGCGTCGGCGCGATCATCCGCAACCAGGTCGGCGCGATCATCGCCGCCCTCGTCTTCTTCTTCATCCTCTCCCCCCTGCCGGAACTGCTGCCGGGGGACATCGGCAACTACTTCCCGGCGCAGGCGACCGGGTCTCTGCACGGGCTGCCGGAAGCGACCGACGAAGGCCTTGGACAGGTCGCGGGAGGGCTCGTTCTCGCTGCCTGGAGCGGAGGCCTGACCTTGCTTGGCACAGCCCTGATTCGCCGCCGCGACCTCAACGAGTAACGGCCTGGCCACTGCTGACGCTACGAGGGCGACCTGCCTAAGCCTGGACTTCGATCACCTTGTGCTTGCCGGAGCGTGGATGGCGCGGGATCTCCGCGACGCTCTCGACGAGGATCGGCGGCACCTGCACCCCCCGCTCGGAGAGCACCGTTCCAAGCCCCGCCTCGATCTCACGGCACGCTTGCCGCCCGTCGGCGCCGTTCAGCACGGCCTCAACGCGCAGCTCGCCGGCCCCGTAGACGATCTTGTACTCCGACAGCGCTGCGATCCCGGCCAGCGGGCTGCGCAGGGTCACCGGGTGGACCTTGACCGTGCCACCTGCGGCGGCCGGCAGCTCGAGCACGTCGTCGCTGCGGCCCTCGACCGTCTCCAGCAGGGGTGACGGACGACCGCAGGGGCAGGGATCCGGCGAGACTGTGAGCAGGTCGTTCAGCTCGTAGCGGATCAGCGGCTGGGTGCGGTTGAAGAGGTTGGTGACGAGGAGGCGGCTTCCCGACTCGCCCGGGGGAACGGGTCGGTAGTCGTCGTCGACGACCTCGATCAGGACCTGGTCTTCGAACAGGTGCAAGCCGGCATGGTGATCGCACTCGAAGGCGATGTACCCGGTCTCAGAGGCGCCATAGCCATTAAATGGCGCCTGGTCGAAGGCGGTAACGATCCTCTCCTTCATCTCGGCGGTCAGCACCTCTCCGCCCGTCACGATCACCCGCGGTGCAATCCGCAGCTCACCGGCGAGCTGGCGCTCGGCGAGCAGCGCGGCGATAGACGCATAGGTGTTGATTCCCTCGGGCCGAAAGGCGTTGAGCGCCTCGACCAGATCGGCGATCGGAGCACGGGCGTCGAGTCGCAGCAAACGGTTCAGGCCCACGTCGACGCTTCGATTCCAGCGACCGCCCATATGAAGAAGGCTGTCCGCAGTGATCGCCGCGAGGCGGCGACGCGGTAGTCGGGGGGCGAAGTCGCAGTACACGCTCCAGCAATTCACCAAGCCGGCAAGGGTTTCCCTCCACTCCTCCCGGCCGTAGACGAAGACTCCCCGGCGGCCGCTGGTGCCGCCGCTGGCCATCGCGCGGTACTCGCCGAACAGCATCGGGTCGGTGCGCGAATCCGCTCCCTCTAACTCCGTCAGGTGTTGCTCGACACCCGCCAGAGTGAGGCGCCGATCCGTCACCAGATCGTCGAAGTTCTCGAGCATGGTCGCCTTGTCGAGCCTCGGCAGCGCAGCCAGGTCGAGATCGTCGCTCAGCTCGATGCCTGCGAAGCGCTCGCGGTAGTAGGGCGAGTGGGTTGCCGCGTACCGAACTATCTCCAGCAGGCGCTCTCGCTGGTGGGCGCAGAGTTGCTCGACGCTCCACTCCTCGTGAGCCTCGAGCCCTCGTGCCACGCGAAGGGCGCGGACTGCCTCCGGTAGTCGGCGCAGTCGCTCGATCATCCCTCGGCCTCACCCTCCGTGTCTTGCTGACGGTGCACGAGCGGCCTGCCTACGCGCCCTGGACTTCGATCGCCTTGTGCTTGCCTGAATGCGGATGCCGGGGGATCTCCGCGGCGCTCTCGACGAGGATCGGCGGCACCTGCACACCCCGCTCGGCGAGTGCCGCTCCAAGCTTCGCCTCGATCTCACCACACACCCGCCCGTCGGCGCCGTTCAGCACTGCCTTTACTCGGAGCTCGCCGGCGCCGTAGACGATCCTGTACTCCGATAGCGTCGCGATCCCGGCCAATGGGCTGCGCAGGGTGAGCGGATGGACCTTGATCGTGCCGCCTTCGGCGGCGGGCATCTCGAGCACGTCGTCGCTGCGGCCTGCGATTGACCTCAGCAACGGAAAGGGGCGTCCGCACGGGCAAGGATCCGGTGAGACCGTGAGGAGATCGTTCAGCTCGTAGCGGATCAGCGGCTGGGTGCGGTTGAAGATATTGGTGAGCAGGAGACGGCTGCCCGGCTCACCAGCGGGAACGGGCCGGTAGTCATCGTCGACAACCTCGAGCAGAACCTGGTCCTCGAAGAGATGTAAACCGGTATGGCGGTCGCACTCGGCGGCGCCGTAAGGGCCTATCTCGGTGGCGCCGTAGTTGTTGAAGGGTGTCCGGCCCCAAGCCTCGACGATCCGCTCCTCCATCTCCGGGGTGCGCACCTCGCCCGAGGTGAAAACCATCTGCGGATGGATTCGCAACTCACCGGCAAGCTGGCGCTCGGCCAACAGTGCGGCTGTGGACGGATAGGTGGTGAGGCCCTCGGGCCCGAAGGCGTTCAGGGCTTCGACCAACTCTCCATGCGACATGCGGGCGTCGAGCCGCAGAAAGCGATGGACACCGACGTCCAAGCTGCGGTTGATCCGCCCAGTCATATGGAGGGGATGGTCGGCGAAGATCGTGGCGAAGCGCCGGCGGGGGAGGCGCGGGCCGAAGTGGAAGTAAGACTTTTGGACACGCATCGGTCCCCCGGCGAGGACCTCCGTCCAATCGTCTCGGCCGTAGACGAACACCCCACGCCGCCCGCTGGTGCCACCGCTGGCCATCGCCCGGTACTCGCCGAACAGCATCGGGTCGGTGCGCGAATCCGCTCCCTCTAACTCCGTCAGGTGTTGCTCGACACCCGCCAGAGTGAGGCGCCGATCCGTCACCAGATCGTCGAAGTTCTCGAGCATGGTCGCCTTGTCGAGCCTCGGCAGCGCAGCCAGGTCGAGATCGTCGCTCAGCTCGATGCCTGCGAAGCGCTCGCGGTAGTAGGGCGAGTTGGCGGCCGCGTACCGGACGATTGCCAGCAGCCGTTGCCGCTGGTGGGCGCGAAGCTGCTCGAGGCTCCACTGGTCGTGGGATTCGAGCACCCTCGAGAAGCGAAGAGCCCGGGCGACCTCAGGCAGGCGCCGCAACCGCTCGATCATCCCCCGGCCTCCGGTTCCCCGCCCGCCTGCGCACCGCGCAACAGGGTCAGCGCCGCCTCCACGATCAGATCCTCTGGCACCGAGTCAGGCGCGACCAGCGCCTCTACCCCCAGTCCTCGACCGAGTGCGTTGACGATGATCGACAGCCGCTCCGGCGAAATGGCGAAGTGGTCGCCTTCCCGCTGCGTCCAGGTGCGTATCGAGTCAGCGAAGGCGGCGAGGCTCTCCTCGTGGATCTCGGCGTAGTCGGCGCGCAGTTGCTCGTCGCGTGCGACAACCGTCATGAACTCGATCACCGTGGCCCACCAGTCACGTTCCGCAGCACCCTCCTGAGCGGCCTGGCGTGAGACCTCCGTAACGAAATCCTCGGCGCTCGCCGTGGCGGCGAGGGCCTCCGTCCAGGCGGCGCGCCTGCGTTCCGCCCGGGCCGCCACCAGGGCCATCATCACACCGGCCTTGGACTCGAAGGTCGAGTAGATCGCTCCCGTGGTGAAACCGGCCTCGGCGGTTATTCGCTCGAGCGAGGCGCCGTGGTAGCCGTCGCGCCGGAACGCCGCCTCGGCCGCCTCGAGCAGGCGGCGACGAGTCTCCGCCTTGGCCTCAGCTCGGGTGAGCCGAGGCGCAACCTCCCCTTTGACCAACGAACTCATAATGACGTTATTTATATAACGGCGTTATCTGTAAGTCAAGCGAAGGCGCTCAATCCCCGGCAAGAAGCGCCGACAGCCGCGGTCCATCCACACCCGACGAGGATCGAGCCTTCTTCTGGCGGGACTAATCCGCCAGCGACGAGAACAGGCGGGGATCGTTCGAGCAGATCCCGTCCACCCCCATCGCGACCAGCTTCCGCATCCGCGGTAGGTCGTCGACCGTCCAGGCGATCAGCTCGACCCCGGCGATCTTCGTGATTCGCGCCAGGCGAGCACTGACCAGTGGGTGGTAGACCCACATCGCCTCGACTCCGAACTTCGGCAGCTGCTGCGCGGCCAGCCCCGGCAGCCGCTGGCGCATCGCCACCAATGCCGCCAACATCGGCGCCTTCGCCCAGCGCTTCGAGTTCCAGTCCTTGGTGACTTTCGGATAAGTCCAGCCGCGCCGCAGCTCCGGCGCAAGCTCGAGGATGCGCCCCAGCGAGTAGAGCTCCATCGTCGAAATCATCGCCCGCTCCATCAGCCCCCGCTCGCGCAGCGAGTTCACTATCTCCTCCTCACGGCCCGCCAGCTTGATGTCGAGGTCGATCTCGACCCGGTCGAGCGGCGGCTCCAGGAAAGCGTCGAGGGCCTCGGTCAGCGCCAGCGGCGTGCGCCGCTCAGCGTCGCCCCAATCGTGGGCGACGACCAGCGGCGCCCGCTGCTCGAGCGGAAGGTGGGCATCGAGAAGCCAGAGCACGTCGAGCTCGATCGTGTCGACGCCGGCCTCGACCGCGGCGCGGAAGCTCTCCAACGTATTCCCGGGGGCGATCAGGTCGGCCCCCTTGTGGCCAACCAGGCGCAATCCGTCAGGCACTAGAAAAGCTGGTTCTCGCCGGCGAAGATCTCTGAAACCGAGTCGTCGGTGAAGATGCGCCGGATCGAGTCGGCAAAGGTGCCCGCGGTGGAGAGCACGGTGATGTTGTCTGGCGCGCCGGGGCGCAGCGGGATCGTGTCGGTGACGACGATCCGCTCGATCGCCGACTCGGCGAGCCGCTCGTAGGCGGGGCCGGAGAAGACGCCGTGCGTGGCGCAGGCAATGACCCGCGCGGCGCCCTCGTCGAGCACCGTCTGCGCGGCGGCGCAGAGGGTCCCGGCGGTGTCGATCATGTCGTCGACCAGCACCGCGGTCTTGCCCTTCACATCGCCGACCACGTAGCCGATCTCGGCAACCTGCTGCGCGGGACGCTCCTTCTCCATCACCGCCCAGTGGGTGCCGATCCGGCGGGCGAAGTTGCGCGCCGTCTTCACCCGCCCGGCATCCGGGGAGACGATCACCAGCTCATCGGTCAGTTCCTGGTCGGCGAACCACTGGGTCAGCATCGGCATCGCGGTCATGTGATCGACCGGAACGTGGAAGAAGCCCTGCACCTGTCCGGCGTGCAGGTCCATTGTGAGGACGCGGTCGGTGCCGACCCCCTCCAGGCACTTGGCGACGATGCGCGCCGAGATCGGCTCGCGCGGCGCCGACTTCTTGTCCTGGCGGGCGTAGCCGTACCAGGGCAGCACGGCGATGATCCGGTGCGCCGAGGCGCCCTGCGCCGCGTCGATCATCGTCAGCAGCTCGACCAGCGCATCGTTGGGGGTCATCTCACTCTGCTCGTTGGCGCAGGTCGATTGCACGATGAAGACGTCGGCGCCGCGGATCGACTCCTCGTAGCGGCAGTAGACCTCGCCGTTGGCGAAGGTCTTCAGCGTCACCTGGCCGAGGTCGAGGTCGAGCTTGTGCGCCACTTTCGCGGCGAGCTCCATCGAGCTGCGACCGCCAAAGACCATCATCCGCTTCGAGTAGTCGTGCGGGATGGCTGTGGGCGCCTCCTGGGGCAGCTCCTCGAGCGTACTCATGAACCTTCCTCTCGCGTTTCGGCGGCTTTGCGCTCGGCGAAGCCCTCGATGTTCCGTTGATCGTTGTCGCTCACCGCAAGCGCTCCCTCTGGCACGTCGTCTTTGACCACCGCGCCGGCGCCAGTGTAGGCATCGGCCCCGACTTCTACCGGGGCGATCAGCATCGTGTCAACGCCGATCCGCGCGTTGTCACCAATCACAGTCCGGTGCTTGCGGAATCCGTCGTAGTTCGCCGTGACCGTGCCGGCGCCGAGGTTGCTGCCCTCGCCCACATCGGCGTCCCCGATGTAAGCGAGGTGGGGAACCTTGGCGTCCCTGCCGATCCGCGAGTTCTTGATCTCGACGAAGGTCCCCGCCTTCGCCCCCTCCTCCAGCGAGGCGCCGGGGCGCAGGTATGCGAACGGCCCGACGCTGCAGCCATCGGCGACCTTGCACTCGACCAGATAGGAGTGCGGGACGCCCACTCCCTTGCCGAGCTCGGTGTCGATCAGCGTCGTCAGCGGGCCGACGACCGAGCCGTCGCCGATTTGGGTGCGGCCACGGAGGCTGGTGCCCGGCTCAATCCGGGCGTCGGGAGCGATCGTCACGTCGACGTCGATCCAGGTCGAGGCCGGGTCGGCGATCGTGACACCGGCCAGCATGTGGCCTTCGAGGATGCGACGGCGGGCCTCGACCTCGACAGCAGCGAGGTCTGCGCGATCGTTGACGCCCATCGTCACCGCGAGGTCATCGGCGAGATGGGCGGCGACCGAGTGCCCGCCGGCACGCAGCGCCGGGAAGACGTCGGGGAGGTAGTACTCGCCCTGGGCGTTGTCATTGGAGAGACCTTCGAGGGCCTCGGCCAGGGGTGCGGCGTCGAAGACATAGGTGCCGGCGTTTACCTCACGGATCGCCAGCTCCTCCGCGGTCGCGTCTCCGGGGGCTTTGGCCTCGACGATGCGCTCCAGGGCGCCGGACTCGTCGCGGACGATGCGCCCGTAGCTGGCGGGGTCCTCGAGAACCGCCGCCATCACGGTCGCCGCCGCACCCGCCTCCGCGTGGGAGGAGAGCAGCGCGCCGATCGTCTCCGTGGAGATCAACGGGTGATCGCCAGAGAGGACGACGACGGTCTCGGAGTCGCGAATCAGCTCGAGCGCGGAGCGAAGCGCCCCGCCCGTCCCATCGGATTGGGGCTGGACGACGGTCTCGGTGCCGTCGGGAAGGCCGGCGGATATGTCGAGGCCTGGGGAGATGATCGCCGCGACACGTCCGGCGCCCGCCTCCCGCGCCGCGAGGATCGACCAGGCGACCAGCGGCCGCCCGCAAACGGGATGGAGCATCTTCGGCAGGGAGGAACGCATGCGCGTGCCCTCGCCGGCCGCCATGACCAGGACCAGAGGCGAACTCACCCGTGAATCGTAGACGCGAGCGGCTTCTGCCGTAGGTCTACTGAGCGCGTGAGAGATCTTTGCCGACGAGGGCGATGCTGGTCAGGGTCCAGCCGGCGAAGATCAGGTCGATTCCGACCAAAAGGCCGATTGCCCAGTCGGCCGAGCTTGGGAACTCGACCAGAACGAGGATCCCGATCAGCAGGCCGGCGAAGCCGCTGAGCCCGACCAGCCCGGCGCCCGGCCGCCCGCGATCGGCAAAGGCGACGGCGATTCTCGTCAGCCCCATGAAGAGGAAGTAGAGCCCGAGCACGAGGGTCAGCGTCAGCGTGACGTTGTCCGGTTCGATCACGAACCAGAACCCGACGATGACCGTGAGAAAGGCCCACAGCAGTCGCAGTACCACGGTCCCGATCGAAGGGGCGGTGAACGCGCCGGCAACCAGGAAGGCGCCGGCGATGATCAGGATCCAGCCGATGAAGATCGTCGTCCCAACCGAGGCGACCGCAGGCACCAGAATCGCCACGCACCCAACAACGATCGCCAGGATCCCAACGATCCTCAGGCCTTTCCAGCCTTTCTCCAAGCCAGCGCGAACCTCAGGGTCCATCGACGCTCCACTCATCTCCATGCCGCGACCCTATGCCCGTAGACGGACGCAATCAACCCCTCTCCGCGAACGAAAACCAGCCCTCGCCAAAGGGGTGCCGGAGATTGACATTGCATATCAATGTCAATCTCCGGCACCCCCACCGCAGACACGGTCAGCCACTGGCGGACCGCTAGGCTCGGCTTTGCGATCCGGGGTGGTGTAGTTGGCTAGCACGCCTGGTTTTGGTCCAGGAAGCGGGGGTTCAAGTCCTCCCCCCGGAACTCGCGTCGCTACTCCTCTGAGGAGCGGGGGACTCTGCCGCCCTTGGCGCCTGGTTCGAAGGCGGGGCCGCGGGGAGGGGCGATGCCGAGGACGCGCATTGCCTTGAGGCCGAGGCCGAGCTTCTCGCGGCCCTCGGTGGCGGAGACGTCGTGCCCGCACAGCTCGCGGACGCGCTCGAGGCGGTAGCGAATCGTGTGGCGGTGGGTGAAGAGCTGTTTGGCGGTGGCGGCGACGTTGCCGTCGTTGTCGAGGTAGGCCTCGACGGTTGCCACCAGCTCGGTCTCGTACTGCTCGTCATAAGCGGACAGCGGCGCGATCGTCTCCGTGTAGAAGCGTTCGACCTCGCCCGGGTCATCGCTCATCCCCTGCAGGAACAGCCGGTAGGAACCGGCATCCTCGAATGCGAGCAGCGAGCGGCCCTCCGCCTCGCCCACGTTGACCGCCAGCCTCGCCTCGCTTCCCGCCCGATAGAGGTCGACTGGGTCGGCGGCACGGCGGCTGCAGCCGATCGTGAGGTGAAAGCCCGCGAGGGAGTCCGCCAGCTCCCGCTCGAGGCCGGTGGCGGCTCGCGCCAAGCGCTCGTCATCCTCGGCGGGAACGATCACGGCGATCTCCGCCGCGAGCTCGCCGCTCTCCGTCGCGGCAAGCGCGCCGGGTGCAAGGGAGCGAAGCGCCCGCATCGCCAGGGTTAGGACCCGGGCTCGCCACTCGCCGGTCTGCGCGGCGCGCGGGGCAGCGCGGACGACGATCACCCCCACCCCCTTCTCCAGGCTTGCGCCCAGCTCGGCCCCCTGGGCGAGGATGTCGCCGCGATCGGTCACCTTGCGGGCGAGCACGGCGCTCACGAAGGCGCCCGCCACCTCCTCGCTCTCCCACTCGGGAGAGCGAGACCGCTCCACCTCGAGCGCGAGCAGGGTGACGACCATCCGGGCGATCGTCGGGTCGGGGGCCGCCTTGGCGCGGTAGCGCAGCTCCCCGACCACGCTGTCGGCGACTCGCAGCTCGACCGTCGTCACCTGCTCCCCCCCGGCCAGCAGCTTCTGCTCCTGGTCCGACGAAGCGCCGGCGACCGCGAGCACGGCGCCCGAGCGGTCGATCAACGCGACGCTCGCGTCGAGGACCTTTGCCGTCGCCCGCGCCACCGTGGGCAGCCCGGTGCCGGACTCGACCGCTTCGGCCAGCGCGTCGAGCGTTTGAACGTCTTTTGACACGGCTGTCATTTGAGAATTATCGGCTAAGAGCCTGTTCTAGACCGGGTTTGAGCCTGGCCGGTCCGGTAATGCCGTGGATCGGCCTGGCCCCGCTCAGTTGAGCAGGTTGAGGAGCTCGTCGTAGTAGTAGACGAAGGCGAGACCAAGCGCGATTCCGAGCAGAAGCAGGGCGACGAGAACAATCAGGGAAAGGGCACCGGCGGCGGCCTTCTCCCAGATCCGGCCGAAGGAGCTGACCGCCGGCACGAAGATCAGGCCAACGAAGGCGACCAGGCTTATCAGCCCGGCGGCGCCGAACAGTAGGTACTCATTTTCGATCATCTGCAGTGCCAGCAGCGGCTCCACGCGGCCCATTCTGGCGCAAGCCGCCGTCGGGTGTGTGCGGCGGTCTTCGGATGGACTCGAGGGTGGAGGCGATCAGGGCCACCGCCGCACAGAGCGAGAAGGCGGCGGCGCCCAGCGCCCACCCGGCGTTGACGTCGCTGAGGAAGTGGACTTCGAGGAAGACCCTCGAGAGCCCGACCAGGGCGGTCAGCGCGATCCCACTGAGGACGACAGCGGTGCCGCGCGCCATCCCCGTCCGCAACCGCATCACGATCGTCACCGCAAGCCAGACGTAGAAGGTCGAGTAGGCGGCGTGGGCGCTGGGAAAGGAATAGCCGGAGACTGAGACCAGCCCCCCATCGGGACGGGGCCTCGCGACCGCGTCCTTGAGCTCGTGAACGCCGGCGATGATGATCAGCATGCCGACGACCAGCACCCCGACCTCTGCCCAGCGACGACGCGTGGCGAGCAGGACGGCGCCGATGGCCGCGAGCGGCCAGACGAGCGCCGGGGAGCCAAGGGTGGTCACGACCTTGGCGATGTCGACCAGCCATTCCGTGCGTAGGCTCGAGGAGATGTCGAAGGCCGTGACGTCGCCCGGGGTCGGGCCCGCGTCGCCGCTGACGATCACCGTGTAGCCAACGAGGACGAAGCTGGCGACGGCGAGGATCGCCATCAACGACGTGAACTCGAGCCCGAAGGTGCCGCCGGGCGTGACCCGGTCCCAGAGGAACTGCATTCGCGGGCGGAACCATCTGGCGAGGCGAACGGGCGGGCGGCCGAGCGGGCGGCGCTCGATCCAGCGCACGGCGGCGCGCCGGTTCTCCGCCACCCGGAAGCGGCGCACCAGGACCACCGTCCCGACGATGACCACGATCAGCGTGCCGAGCAGGAACGCCCCTTTGCCGGCGTACTTGGCGGCCGTGTCGATGCTGCGCGAGAAGAAGTAGCCGATCAGGATGTGGGCGGGGGCCCAGATCCCGGTGCCGAGGATGCTGTAGGGGACAAAGGCGCGGTAGCGCATCCCCGAGCTGCCGGCGATGAACGGGGCGAGAGCGCGGACGATCCCAACGAAGCGACCGATGAAGATCGTCTTGCCGCCGTGGCGGGAGAAGTAATCCTCGACCTGTTCGAAGCGCTCGGCGCCAAGGCCGAAGCGGGGGCCATTGCGGAGGACGAAATCGCGCCCGAGACGGCGTCCGATGAGGAAGCTGGTCGTATCCCCCGCCCACGCCGCGAACCAGGCGATTGCGATCAGCAGGTAGACGTCGACCGCCCCCTGGCCGGCGACGGCGCCGCCGATCAGCATCACGGTCTCGCCGGGGACGACGAGGCCGACGAACGCTCCCGTCTCGGCGAAGGCAAGGACGCCGACGAGGAGATAGGTCCAGGCGCCAAGCGTGTTGGAGACGTCCTCCAGGAGCTCCTGGAGGTCGTCGTGCGGCACGACGCGGCTGATCGTGTAGTAGCCGGCCATGACGGCGACGAGCATCGCGGCGAGCACAAGGCGCCGCCGGCGACGGTCCTCTGGCAGTTGGAGCCTCACGGAGCCCGGCCAGCTTCGCAGACGATGGCGTCGGTTCGACCGAGGCACTCGGCGGCGGCCCGGGCGACGGCGAGGCTCTCGAACAGGCCAAAGGTCGTCGGCCCGGAGCCAGTGAGCAGAGCCAGGGAGGCGCCCGCTTCGCGCAGTGCGTCGAGGGAGTCTCCGACGCCCGGACGCAACGAGCGCGTCGCGGGCTCGAGGTCGTTGCCGAGCAGGCCGGCATAGGAGAGCGGCGAGGCGCCGTCACCGGCGGCCTCGCGGAGACGGGCGGCGAGCTCGTCCAGCTCCGCCGCGTCGCGGCCGAGCCCGAGCCGGTCGGCCTCGGCGAACACATCGGCGGTGCTCAACCCCCCGCCTTCCGGCAGCAGCACGACGGCGTGCGGCGCGGGGTCCGGCAACCGCTCCACCCGCTCGCCCGCGCCCTGGACCAGCGCCAGGGCAGGGACCAGCTGGGAGGGGACATCGGCGCCAAGCTCGGCGGCGATCTCCTCTAGGCCCGGAATCCAGCCGGCGGCTCCCCCGGGATCGCGGGCCAGCCTCAGGATCGCCGCTGCGTCGGCGGATCCCCCGCCCAACCCGGCGGCAACCGGGATTCGCTTCTCGATCTCGACGCGCAGCGGCGGCCGCTCCCATCCGCGCTCGCGCAGTGCGGCAAGCGCCCGCTCGGCGAGGTTCTCCCCCTCGACACCCGGGCAGAGGACCTGGTCGCGGTCGGCCTCGGAGACCTCGATCAAGTCGGCCAGCGCCAACGGCTCAAACAGCGAGCAGAGCGAGTGCAGGCCGTCCTCGCGGCGCGGCCCGAGGAAGAGACAGAGGTTGAGCTTTGCGGGGGCGAGGATCGTTGACATGCGTCAGGTCGTGGGCCAAAGCTTTGCGGCCAGGGCGGCGAACTGCTCGGGCGCCAGCGCCTCGGCCCGTGCGTCCTCGGGGAGCCCGAGCTCCGCCAAGGCCGTCCGGGCGGCGTTGAGGGACCCGGGCCGGAGGTGCTCCAGGGAGCGGGCCAGCGACTTGCGACGGTGGGCGAAGGCGGCGCGGACGAGCTCGCGGGTGGGCGAGTCGGCGCCGGGCCCGGTGCGGCGCAACGCGAGGATCGCCGACTCGACCCGCGGGCGGGGGCGGAACACCGCCGGGTCGACGGTCCGCAACAGGGAGGCGTCGCAGGCAAGCTGCACCTGCACGCTCGGAGACCCATAGACGCGGCTCCCGGGCGCCGCCCGCAGCCGGTCGGCGATCTCGCGCTGGACCATCGCGGTCCAGCGGCGCAGCGAGGGCAGCTCGGCGATCGTGCGCAGGATCAGCGGCGTCGCGATCGCGTAGGGGAGGTTGGCGACCAGCGCGGTCGGCGCCGGGTCGAGCCCGGCGAGGTCGACCCGCATCGCATCGCCCCAGTGCAGGTCGACTCCAGTGCGGGCCGCAAGCGGCGCCAGCGCCTCCTCCAAACGGCGGTCCAGCTCAATCGTGTGGACATGGCGAGCAACGGTGGCCAGGCGCTCGGTCAGCACGCCTTCCCCCGCCCCGACCTCGAGCACGACGTCATCCGCATCGAGGGCGGCGTCGCGCAAGATCGCGTCGAGCAGGTTGGGGTCGGCGAGGAAGTTCTGCCCGAGCCTAACCACGTTCGGGCCCCTACCAGCCGAACAGGGCCCGAGCGTTAGCCTCGACCGTCCGCTCGAGCTCCTCGTAGGAGACGCCGCGAAGCTCGGCGACGGCACGGGCGGTCTCGACCACGTAGGCCGGCTCGTTGGGCTTGCCGCGCACCGGCTGCGGCGCCAGATAGGGAGCATCGGTCTCGACCAGGAGCAGCTCGTCGGGCAGCTTCTCGGCTGCCTCGCGGAGCGCGTCGGACTTCGGGTAGGTGACGATCCCCGAGAACGAGCAGTGCCAACCCCGCTCGATTGCGTCGTCGACCCGCCAGGGCGCCAGGAAGCAGTGGAGGATCACCGGGTGCCCGCCGGCTCGCTCGTCGAGGATCTCGAAGACGTCGTCGCTGGCGGTCGTCTCCCCGTCGGGGTCGCGGGCGTGGATCACGATCGGCAAGCCGCTGTCGCGGGCGATCTCGATCTGCGCCTCGAAGGCGCGGCGCTGCTCCGTCGGAGTGGCGGTGTCGCGGTAGTAGTCGATGCCGGTCTCGCCGATCGCCCGCACCTTCTCGTGCGCGGCGAGCCGCGCGATCTCCTCCCCCAGCGCCTCGTCGAACTCCCCCGCCGAGGTGGGGTGACAGCCCACCGTCGCGAACACGTCCTCATATCGCTCGGCGGCCGCAATCGCTCCGGCGTTCGACTCGCTGCCCAGCCCGACGTTGAGCATCCGCCCCACCCCGGCCTCGCGGGCGCCGGCGACCACCTCGGCCTCGGGCCGCTCGCAGAGGAAGAGGTGCGTGTGGGAGTCGATCATCGAGGGCGCAGCCTACCCGCCCCTCTTTGGACGGCACCGCTGAAATAGCCTTTCCGCAATGGCCGATTTCGCCGACTACTACCGCGAGATCTACGCCCGCGGCCTGGGTGGGGAATCGCCCACGATCCCGGTACCGGTCGAGGAGCTGGAGCGCCACGCCGCCGAGGCGATGGACGAGAAGGCGGTCAACTACGTCTTCGCCGGGGCGGGAGGCGACGGCACGATGCTCGCCAACCGTGCCGCCTTCGAGCGCCGCCAGATCGTCCCCCGAATGCTGCGCGACGTCGCCGAGCGCGACCTCTCGACGACGGTGCTCGGCACGACGATGCCGGCGCCGCTGATGCTGGCGCCGATCGGGGTGCAGAAGGTCGTCCACGAGGAGGGGGAGCTGGCAACAGCCCGCGCCGCGGCTGCGCTCGGCCTGCCGCTGGTCGCCAGCACCGCATCGCACTTCACGCTGGAGGAGATCGCCGAGGCGGGCGGTGAGAGCCCCCGCTGGTTCCAGCTCTACTGGCCCAACGACCGCGGCCTGCTCGAAAGCTTCGTCGGCCGCGCCGAGGCGGCCGGCTACGAAGCGATCGTCGTCACCGTCGACGCCTTTATCCCGGGCTGGAAGCCCCGCGACCTCCAGCAGGCCTGGCTGCCGTTCCTGGAAGGCATGGGCAACCGCAACTACCTCCAGGACCCGGTCTTCCGCGCCGGCTTGGAGAAGACCCCGGAGGAGGACCTCGGCGCCGCCACCGGCCACTACCTGGGAGTGCTCGCCAACCCAGCGCTGAGCTGGGACGACCTGGCGCTGCTCCGCGAGTTGACCTCGCTGCCGATCCTCGTCAAGGGCATCCAGCACGTCGAGGACGCTCGGGAGGCGGCGGGGCGCGGGATCGACGGCGTCATCGTCTCCAACCACGGCGGCCGCCAGGTCGGCGGGGCGATCGGCTCCCTCGACGCGCTGCCGGCAATAGCCGAGGCGGTCGGCGACGAGCTGGCGATCCTCTTCGACAGCGGCGTCCGCAGCGGCGCCGACGTGCTGAAGGCGCTCGCCCTCGGCGCCGACGCCGTCCTGCTCGGCCGCCCCTACGTCTGGGGCCTTGCGCTGGAGGGACAGGCAGGAGTCGAAACCGTGCTGAAGATGGTCCTCGCCGAGCTCGACCTGACGATGGCCCTCTGCGGCTACACAAGCCCGGACCAGCTCACCCCGGACGCCCTCGCCTAGGCTGGCGCCTCGATCTTGGGGAAGAGCGGTGGGACGCGCTCGACCTGCTGGCCGCCGGGGCGGGAGCCGAGCTCGGCCAAGGCCCGGCCATCTTCTTTCAGCACTGCCAGCAGCTTCTCGCTGGTCTGCGGGAGGTAGGGGACGAGCAAAATGGTTACGACTCGAAGCCCCTCGGTGAGGTTGTAGAGGACCTCGTCGAGGCGCTCGGGGTCGGCCTCGTCCTTGGCCAGCTCCCACGGCTTCGTCTCCTCGACATAGCGGTTGAGGCGACGGACGAGCTTCCACGTTTCCTCCAGCGCCTGGGTCAGCTCGGCGCGGTCGAGCAGCTCGCTGAAGCGCCCCACAATGCCTTCGAAGTCCTCGGCCAGCACCGCGTCGACCGCGGCCTCGGGGACGACGCCGGCGCGGTAGCGGTCGACCATCGCCAGCACCCGGCTCGCCAGGTTGCCGAAGTCGTTGGCCAGCTCGGTCTCGTACCGGGCCTCGAAGCCGGCGGTGGAGATCGAGCCGTCCTGGCCGAAGCTGACCTCGCGGAAGCAGTAGAAGCGGAGCGCGTCGGCGCCGAAGCGATCGATCACCGCGAAGGGATCGAGCACGTTGCCGAGCGACTTCGACATCTTCTTCTCGCCCATCAGCAGGTAGCCGTGGATCGCCATCCGCTTCGGGGGCTCGAGGTCCGCCGCCCAGAGCAGCGCCGGCCAGATCACCGCGTGGAACTTGAGGATGTCCTTGGCCATCACGTGCAGGTCGGCAGGCCAGAAGCGGTCGGTCAGGTCCTCCCCCTCACGGGCGAAGGTCAGCGCTGTCACGTAGTTGAGCAGCGCGTCGAACCACACGTACATCCGCTGCTCGGGATCCCAGGGCAGCGGCAACCCCCACTTCAGGTTCGGACGCGAGAGCGAAACGTCCTCCAGCCCCTGCTTGATGAACGAGACGGCCTCGTTGCGGCGAAACTCGGGGACGACGAAGTCGGGCCGCTCCTCGTAGAGGCCTTCGAGCTGCGCCTGGAAGGCGGAGAGCTTGAAGAACCAGTTCTCCTCGCGCAGCTTCTCGAGCGGGATCTCGTGGATCGGGCAGGTCTGGCCCGGCCCCAGCTCGCGCTCGGTTTTGAAGTCGGCGCAGCGCGGGCAGTACCAGCCCTCGTAGGTCCCTTTCGTCACCCAGCCGTTGTCGTAGACGCGCTGCATGATCTCGGCGACTTTGTCTTTATGCCGCGGGTCGGAGGTGCGGATGAAGAAGTCGTTTGTCGCGTCGATGATCGGCATCAGCTCGCGGAACTTCTCGGCGTTGCGGTCCGCCAGCTCCTGCGGGCTGATCCCCTCGCGCTCGGCCGCGTTCTCGATCGGCTCGCCGTGCTCGTCGGTGCCGGTG
>JBBDYO010000012.1:0-8383 GCA_040901495.1 Solirubrobacterales bacterium | reverse complement strand
GACCAAGCCGAATCCGTCTGCCACTTGGCTGCCGCGCGGTTTGCGCGACAGCCTCATTAGCGGGGCTTTTTCGTATAGCGGGGGCAGGATTCGAACCTGCGACCTTCGGGTTATGAGCCCGACGAGCTACCTGGCTGCTCCACCCCGCGGCGTATGCCCATGCTAGCAACGAAGACCGGCTTGGGAAGTGGCAATGCGATGGGCGCATGCGTGCTTGCCGGCCATCGCTTCTAGAGTGCCGAGCTCATGCCCAGCGATGCTCAGAGAGTGGCCGTCATCGACGTCGGCACCAACTCGACCCGGCTGTTGGTGGCCGATGTCACCGGCCGACGCGTTGTGGAGGTCGAGCGGCACAGTCGCGTCACGCGGCTCGGGCGCGGCGTCGACCTCTCGGGACAGCTCGCCGTCGAAGCGATCGAGGCTGCGTGCGACGCGATTGCCGACTACGTAGCGATCTGCCGCGAGACCGGTGCGGAGGTCATCCGGGCAATCGCCACCAGCGCGGTTCGCGACGCCTCCAACGGCAGCGCCTTCGTCGCCGAGCTGAGGGAGCGCTTCGCCCTTACCGCACAGGTGCTCGACGGCGCGGAGGAGGCGCGCCTCACCTACCTGGGCGCCACATCGGAGAGAACGCCCACCGAGCCGACGCTGGTCATCGACATCGGCGGTGGCTCAACCGAGCTCGTGATCGGCACCGGCGAGGAGATTGCCTTCCACGCTTCGCTGCAGGCAGGGGTCGTGCGACACACAGAGCGCCACCTCTCCACCGACCCTCCCGCGACCGTCGAGCTAGAGGCCCTTGCCGCCGACGTCCGAGCACTGATCGAAGCCTCCATCGCCGATGCTTCCGCCCACCGGCCCAGCGCGGCGATCGCCGTCGCCGGGACCCCGACGTCGCTCGCCGCCATGGAGCTGGAGCTCGACCCCTACGACCCCGAGCAAGTTCACGGACACGTCCTCTCGCTGCAATCGATCCAGCGACTGCTCTCGCAACTGGCCTCGGCCCCGCTCGAGGAGCGAGCCCAGATCGTCGGTTTGCACCCGGATCGGGCCCCCACGATCATCGCCGGGGTCGTGATCCTGATCGAGGCGATGCGAGCCTTCGCACTGGACAAGGTGGGGGTGTCTGAGCACGACATCCTCTATGGCAGCGCGATCGCCGCGCTCGAGGACGTGGAAAACCCCTGATTAAAGGACAAAAGCTTCTTGGGACTTCCTGGGACTACATGTATAGACGAGTTCTATACAGCAGGACATAAGGGTAAAGAGGGGACCCGAAGCCAGAGTAGTGGGTAAATTTGGCCTACCTGCTTGTCAGTAGTGGCAAACAGCGCTCCTAGACGTATCGGATAGACGAGCACATAATCGGATCACTGGGAACGAGGTGAGTCCAAGGGCCCACCGCCAACCCGGTCACAGGGTTCAGGCGATTGCCGCATCAGGCGCCTCCCGCCGTCTGAGCCCACTGAATAGGAACCGGTCCCTGAAGACGTACCCCTGCCCGTCCTGAGGGACCAACGGGAATCGACCGCCAGCTCTGGCGGTCGATTCTTGTGTGGAGATCGACGCCGGCGGCCGGCGGCCGGAGATCGAGAATCCGGCAGACTCGCTGTTGTCAAGCCAAATTCGACTTGCGGGGGTAGACGACCTCGGGGTCGGTGATGACGTTGACCAGCGTCGGTCGCCCCGACTCGAAGGCCCGCGCCAGGGCCGGCCGCAGCTCCTCCGGCTTCCGGACCAGGATCCCGTCGCAGCCGAGCGCTTCGACCATTTCCTCATACCGCGTTTCCGGCCGTAGCTCGGCCGCAACCGAGTAGCCGTAGAGAAATTTCATCGGGTGATGCTCGAGCGCCCAGATCCCGTTGTTGCCCATCACCCCCACCACTCCGAGGCCGTGACGCGCCATTGTGTCGAACTCCATCCCAGCGAAGCCGAAGGCGCCATCGCCGAGCAGCAGACACACCTGGCGGTCGGGATGGGCGAGCTTGGCGCCGATCGCCTGGCCCGGGCCGGCACCAAGGCAGCCAAAGGGCCCGGGGTCCATCCAACAACCCGGCTCGTAGGTGTCGATGAAGCGACCGGCATAGGAGACGAAGTCGCCGCCGTCCCCGATCACGATCGCGTCGCGGTCGAGCACCTCCCCCAGCTCCTTGTAGATGCGGACCGGGTGCAGGGGCGCGCGCGAGTCGTTCAACTCCTCGTGCTCGGCGGCGCGCTTCTCCGCATCGACCGCGCGCAGCTCCTCGAGCCAGCGGTCCGTGCGAGGCGCGGTGCCCTGGACCGACTCGCCAAGCGCCGCCAGGGTGGCGGCGACGTCCCCCACCAGGTCGACGTCAGGCGCCCGGTTCGCGGTCAGCGCGTTCGGGGCGGCGTCCAGGCGGATCAGCTTCGTCTCCTCGCCGAAGCTCTCGCCAAAGCCAAGGCGAAAGTCCATCGGGACGCCCACGACCAGGGCCACGTCGGCTCCTCGCAACCCGGCGCCACGCGCACGGCTGAGGGCAAGCTCGTGATCGGCCGGAAGACAACCCCTCCCAAGCCCGTTGAGGAAGACCGGAATCCCGAGCGCCTCGGCCAAGGAGCGCAGCTCCCCCTCGCCCTTCCCCCAATAGAGCCCGCTCCCGGCCATGACCGCCGGCCGCTCGGCGCCGGCGAGCAGTGCCGCAGCCTCCTCGACACCAGCGGCCGGCTGCGCATCCCCTGCACCAGGCGGGGCCGGGATCTCCGGCTCGGCCTCGGTGAAGACGACGTCGAGCGGATAGTCGACGAAGGTCGGACCGCTCGGTGCGGCGAGTGCGAGGTCGAGCGCCGCCGCGGTCCGGGCAGCGATCTGGGCGGGGTCCTTGACGGTCTCGGCCGACTTCACGAGCGGCTCCACGAAGGGAAGGTGGTCGATCTCCTGTAGGGAGCCGGAGCCCCAGCGCATCTCCGGCGCGCGCCCGCCGAGCACGCAGAGCGGAGAGTCATTGGCTTGGGCGCCCGCAATCGCGCTGACCCCGTTGGTCACTCCAGGACCGGCGGTGAGCGCCGCCACCCCCACCCGCCGCGTCGCCTTGGCGAAGCCCTCCGCCGCGAAGGCCGCCGACTGCTCGTGCCGCACGTCGACGATCTCGATGCCCTCCGCGAGGCATCCGTCATAGATAGAGAACAGATGCCCCCCGGACAGCGTGAAGAGATGGCTGACCCCGCGTGACTTCAGCACTTTTGCGACAAGGCGCCCCCCGTGATCCATGAAGCCGGGAGCCTATGCCCTCGAAGTCGAAAGTGCCCGGGGCGGGACTTGAACCCGCAAGCCCAAATAGGGCAGTGCATTTTAAGTGCGCCGCGTTTACCGATTTCGCCACCCGGGCCCGCTCGATGGTACCCGCGAGCAGGATCTAAACCTGCCTTAAAAGTGCTGTAGGAGCGCAACTACCCCAGTGCTACGGTGTCTTAGCGATAGACCACGCCTTCCCTGGAGAGTGCAGCTTGGAGGCATCAGCTCTAACCCACGCCAGTCAGCGCGGACTTCTCGCCCGGCGATCACCGCTGCTCAAGCTGCAGGGGGACGATCGGCTGATCGCGATGGCCCGGAACGGCAACCCGGGGGCCTTTGAAGCGATCGTCGATCGCTATCAGGGGCGTCTGCTGGGCTTTTGCCGGCAGATGCTTGGCTCGACCGAGGACGCCGAGGACGTACTCCAGGAGGTCTTCGTCAATGCCTACCGGGCGATGCTGGCCGATGACCGCGAGATCAACTTGCGGCCGTGGCTCTATCGCATCGCCCGCAACCGCTGCCTCAACCACCTCCGCAAACCGACCGCGGACGCCCAGGAATCGATGGACATGGTGCCGATGGTCGAGGCCGCGTCCACTGCCGAGAAGGTCCACAACCGCGAGGAGTTCCGCCAACTCCTCAGCGACGTAGGCAAACTCCCGGAGACCCAGCGCTGCGCGCTGATGCTGCGCGAGATGGACGCGATGTCCTACGAGGAAATCGCGCAGGCGATGGAGACCAGCGTGCCGTCGGTCAAGTCGCTGCTCGTCCGGGCGCGGATCTCCCTAGCCGAGGCGAGCCAGGCACGGCAGCTGACCTGCGGCGAGGTGCGGGTTGAGCTCGCCGAGGCCGCCGAGGGCCTGCGCAAGGTCTCCGGTCCAGTCCGTCGCCACGTTCGCGACTGCGAGGAGTGCGCTGACTTCCGGACCCAGGTTCGCTCAAACGACAAGGTGCTGGCGGCGCTCTCCCCGATCGGGCCGCTGCTGGCGCTGAAAGCGTTCATCGCTTCCAAGCTTGGGTTTGGCGGCGCAGGAGCGGGAGCGGGAGCGGGTGGAAGTGCCGCGGCCGGTGCCGGCGCAACGGCGACCGGAGCCGGAGCCGTCGGCGCGGCACTCAGCGGCGGCAGCGCGGCCGGAGGGCTCAGCGCGGTTGGCGGGGCCATCGGGACGAAGGCCGTCGCCGGCGTCGTGACCGCGGCGGTCATCACGGCCGGCGCCGTGGAGGTCAAGCAGCAGGTTGCCCCGCCCCCGGTGAGCTCGAAGGCATCCGCCTCCAGTGCTCGTCACGCGCCGTCGATTGCGCTTGCGCCGCATATCGCAATCCCGCGGCCCCCGGTCGAGGCTGTCGCACCACCACCTGACGCGCCGGTGCCCGCCCCTATCCCAGTCGCTCCGGAGGCCACCTCGGAAACCGAAGAGATCGGCCCAACCAGCGCCCTTGGGGAAAACAGCGAATCCGTGGCGACGACAAACCCGATCGCACCGGGCGTGACCGTCTCCAAACCTCCGCCCGAGACGCACCCCGACGGCATCTTGGTCGTCACCGTAGGGGGTGGCCCGCCACCTTCTAATCCGCCAGCCGAAGGCGCTTCTTCGCCCCCGGCGGAAGCTCCGCCGCCACCGCCCAGCGGACCGCCCTCGTCGGAATCGTCCTCCGGTACGCCCCCAGCGGGCTCAGGCTCGGGCGAAACCTCTGGGTCTGGCTCCGAATCGGCGCCTCCCGCCGAACCGGAAGCCCCGGCGCCCTCTGGCGCGACGCCCGCTGGCGAATAGTCGACCGGCCCTGGATCCAACCCCTCTAGGGCCGGGGCTCAGCCCAAGCCGATTACTTTGAGGCGGCGCATCAGGCAGGTGGCGGCGAACTTGCGGGTGTCTTCCAGTGAGTACCCGAACAGTTCCCAGTCGTCTCCCTCGGGTGCCCAGGGCGGCGAGAGCACACCCTCGGCAACCGGAGTCGCCTCTTCCAGGGTGCGCTGGATCGCCTGTTTGTAGCGATCGTCCTCGTGAGCCTTCTCGCGCAGGAAGACCGAGCCGAAGGCGACATGGCGGTGCTCGTCGCGAGCGACGTTCTGGAAGCCCTCGACGAAGGCCGGCAGCAGGCCCTCGCGTTCGTTGTAATCCATGATGAAGTGCTGCCCGGTGAGGGCCAGCATTCCCTCGATCACCATGTGGTAGAGGGTCACCGCCTCGACCAGGGCCTCGGTGTCCTCTGGCTCGGCCGAGAGGCGATCGGTGCGCTTCTTCAGCATCTCGTCGAAGAGGCGGCCGAAGTTGTCGTTCAGGTGCTCGGAGGTCTCCTCGAGCATCTGGGAGAGGTTGTCGGACTCGAGCACGCCGACCTCGCTGTAGAAGCGCTCGAAGAAGCGCACATGGCGCGCCTCGTCGGCGATCTGCGTGCAGAGGAAGATTTTCTGGTCCTCGGTAGGAGCCGCGCGCATGATCGGGCCTAGCTCCTCGGCGACTTTCTGCTCGCCGATGAAGAAGGAGGAGAGCCCGTACATCCTTTGGAAGCGCTCCTCCTCGCTGATCCGCTCGTGCCAATCTTCGCGGTCCCTGGTGAAGTCGAGCTCCTGGGTCTGCCACTGCTGGCGCTCCCAGAGCAGGTAGAGCTCCTTGTAGTCGAGCAGCTTGACGTTGGCGGTGTGGTCAGCGGCCTCCATCAGCGCCGGATCGGCGGTCTCCTGGAAGTCGGCTCGCTCGGTCCTCGACTGGATCCCGGTCGCCTCTTTGGCCTCCATCTGCTTCTCCCCTCGACTCGGCTGCGCGGTTCGAGCGAGCCTAGCGCGAGACTGGCTGCTCAGCCAGTATCTGGCTCAGGCCGAGTGCGTCTCCCCCGGCTTCAGCAGCACCACCTGCGAGGAGGTCTTCGACTCGACCTCAGACTTGAACGCCTCGCTGTCGATCTCGATCGGCGGAAACGTGTCGTAGTGCATCGGGATCACCGTCCCCGCGCCGATGAACTCGGCGGCAACCGCCCCGTCGTGGCGGTCCATCGTGTAGTGGCCGCCGATCGGCAGCAGCGCGACGTCAACAGGATTGCGCTCGGCGATCAGCTTCATGTCGCTGAACAGGCAGGTGTCGCCAGCGTGGTAGACGGTCTCGCCGCCGAGGTTGATCAGCAGGCCCGCCGCAGTGCCGATCGCGGTCCCGTGCTCGGCGCTGAACGGCGCCTCCGCGGAGCCCGGAAGCGTGCTCGTATGCCAGGCGGGGACGAGCTTGACCCAGCCCCAGTCGAACTCGACCGTGCCGCCGATGTTCGGGTCGCTGACCTCGGCGATGCCCCGACCTTCGAGCCATTTGGCTATCTCGACGACCGCGACGCAGTGCGCCCCCGTCCGCTTCGCCACCGGAACCGCGTCGGCCATGTGGTCGGCGTGGCCGTGGCTGATCACGATGTGGGTCGGCTCGACCTCCTCGGCGGTAGCCACGGCGACCGGGTTGTTCGGCTTCAGGAACGGGTCGACCAGGACGGTCGTCTCCCCCTCGCTCAGCTCGAAGCACGAATGGCCGTGGAACTTGATCTCCATCGCTTCAGTCCTCTCCCTTGGGGTCTTGGGGGTCGGTCATCTCTTCGTGTAATGCCCAGCCGACGGTAACGCCAACCATCATCGCCATTCTCGCCTCCTCGGCGAGCAGAGCGCTGATTGCGGCGATCCGCTCGTCGGGGTCGGGCACGGTGGCGGCCTTGAGCGCCTCCGATTTGTGCGGCTCGCCGAACCAGCCGCCCTCGGCGAGGGCGGTGGCCAGGACGCGCTGCAACTGCGGCGCCGCCCTCGAGACGATCCGCTCGGCCTCCGAGAAGCGCTCGGAGTCGGTCAGCCGCTCGATTGCGGCGTTGAGTCTCTCCTCATCGCTCCCAGGCACGGGCTCAGCCTATTTGGGCCAGCGCCAAGCGACCGTGAGGCAACTCGCGGCAAGGATGCCCCCGCCGGCAGCCGCGAAGCTGGCGGTGGTCTGGACAATCGGCAAGACGAACAAGACAGCTCCGGCAACGATCACTGCGATGCGGTCGTAGTCATGGTTGAACGGGTCCCGCGCTCTTGCCGCATTCGACGTCAGGGCCCAGCCGGTCAGCGCGGCCAGGGCCATCCCGTTGCCACCGGCGATCAGGGTCGTTTCATCCATCCAGCTGGCGGCCCCCAACGCACACAACATGCCGGCGGCTCCCCCGATGAGGAGAAGAGCCGCGGTTTTGAGGCTGCCGAAGCGCCGCTCCAGGCCGGTTGAGAAGATCGCCAGGCCGAGCGCAACGACGAAGAGGTAGCCGACGTTCTCGTGGACGAACGGGCCCGTCACGAGCCGCCACCACTCGCCCTCGATCGGCACGGTAAGAGCGCCGAGCTCGCTCAGGGAGGCACCGGTTGCCTTCTGAATCAGCAGCAGGGCCGCGGAGAGCCCGATCGCGAAGATCGTCACGTAGGGACGCTCGGACCCGATCGAGGCGGCCCGCTTGCGCAGGCGGCGGAACCGCGCCGTCGCGCCTCGGGTCTTGGCCTCCAGCCCGTCTCCGCGGCGCTCCAGCTTCGGCGCCCGCTTGCGCAGTCGCGTGCCGCAATAGGGGCACTCCGTGACGTAGGGACTGACCTCGGAGCCGCAGTTCTTGCAGATCACGCTGAGCTCAGTCCCACTCATGGTCTTTCGAGGATAACTCCCGCTCCCAACCGTTCGGCAGCCGGTCGCCGATGGCATACTGCGGGTGAACCCGTCTTCGAGGAGGAATCTAGTCGTGGAGTTGAAGAGCCTGACCGAGCAGAAATCGCTGCTGGCCGAGCTGGCCCCTGGCAAACGGACCCGGCTGCACCGGCTGCTGTTCGAGTTCGGACCCGGCCAAGGGACCCTGATGTTGCTGCCGATTGACCAGGGCATCGAGCACGGGCCGCGCGACTTCTTCCCCAATCCGGCCTCCAAGGACCCCGACTACCAGTTCCGGCTCGCGGCTGAGGCGGGCTACTCGGCCCTCGCCTGCCAGATCGGGATGGCAAGCAAGTACTACCCCGACTACGCCGGGCAGGTGCCGCTGATCCTCAAGGTCAACGGCAAGACCGACCTCCCCTCCTCGGCCAAGGCGTTCTCTTCCTGCAACGCCAGCGTCGAGGACGCGGTGCGGCTCGGCGCCGACGCGGTCGGCTAC
>JBBDYO010000011.1:0-8662 GCA_040901495.1 Solirubrobacterales bacterium | reverse complement strand
GGGGAGGCTCGCCAGAGTCACCCCCCGGCCCCCTCGACAGCTGCGTCCGCTAGTTCCACGACTGCCGGTGGAGAGCGCATAGCCCGTGCCTTTCAGCTTGCAAGGGATGAGGGGAGGGCGGCGCTTATGCCCTACATGATGGCTGGCTTTCCCGACCCCGATGCTTCGCTGGGGATCGCCGAGTCCTATGCCGCCAACGGCGCCGACCTGATCGAGCTGGGCGTCCCCTTCTCGGACCCGCTTGCCGACGGCCCCACGATCCATGCCGCCGCCACGGCGGCGCTGGCCGCCGGGGCGACCATGGACACCGCCATGCGGGTCTGCGAGTCGGTCGCGGACCGGGTGCCGGTGGTGCTGATGGTCTACGCCAACATGGTGCTCGCCAACGGCGGCCCAACCGAGTTTGCCCAGCGCGCCGCTGCAGCCGGGGCGGCCGGGGTGATCGTCCCCGACCTGCCGCTCGGCGAGGACGAGGAGGTGCGCAGCGCCCTTGCGGACGCGGGACTGGCGCGGGTCCCGCTGCTTGCCCCGACCACCCCAGAGGAGCGCCGCGCGCGAATCTGCGCCGGCGCCGAAGGCTTCGTCTACGTCGTCTCCACCGTCGGCACGACAGGAGAGCGCGAGCAGCTGCCGGACGGCCTCGCCGAGCTGGTCACGGCCGTCAAGGCCGAAGCGGCGGTGCCGGTCGCGGTCGGCTTTGGGATCGGCACCCCCGAGCAGGCGGCCCAGGTGGGGGAGGTCGCCGACGGTGTGATCATCGGCAGCCGGCTGGTTCGAGCGGCCGGCGAGGCCGGATCGCCTGAGGTGGCCGCCGAGGCGGTTGGCGCCTTCCTCGGTGAGACGCGCGTCGCCCTCGCCGGGTAATCTCTCCGCCGCAATGGGACTGGTCGTGACTTTCTTCTTGGCTCTCGCGGCGATGGCTGTTTCCTACGCGCTCGGCCAGGGCGGGCCGGTAGGCGGCCTCGTCTTCCTCACGGTGCTCTTCATCGGCGCCGCGGCGCGTGTCGCGCAGCAGACCCTCGGTTCCAAGGACTGACCACAGCCAGCCCTCAGGGCCTGGGCGCTAGGCCTTCGTCGCGATTACCTCCAGGTACTCGGCCTCGAGCACGAGCGCGCGGTCGCCGGCGGTGTTCGCCATCTCCAGGAACGCTCGCAGGTCATCCGTGAGCGCCTCCTCGCCCTCGGGGCCGACCCGTTCGTAGGCCATCTGGGTCGGGCCGAAGTAGGTGCGGAAGAACTCGATGTAGTGGTCGGCGGAGCGGAACGGCTGGCGTGAGATGCGGCGCTCGACTCGCAAGTCCGCGATCCCGTCGCCGAACAGCTCCTGCAGGCGCTCTTCGGTGCCCCACAGCAGCGGCGAGTCGACTCCGGGCGGCGGCGGCGCGTGTTTAGCGATTGTTTTGAACATCTTGCCGACGGCGCCGTCGGGGGTCCAGTTGCCCATCCCGATCCGGCCGCCGGGCTTGACCACCCGCAGCAGCTCCGATGCAGCTTTTGGCTGGTCGGGGGCGAACATCGCGCCGAAGATCGACATCGCGACGTCGAAGCTGGCGTCCTCGAAGGGAAGATCCTGGGCGTCGGCCTCCACGAACTCGACTTCCAGCCGCTCGGCGGCGGCGCGCTCGCGGCCGCGCTCGAGCAGGGCGGGAACGTAGTCGGCGCCCACCGTGCCACCCCAGGTCCGCCGAGCCGCCGAGATTGCGCCGTTGCCGCTGCCGCAGGCGACATCGAGCACCCGCTCGTCGGGGATCAGCTCGAGCGCCTCGGCGAGGTTCTCGCTGGCGTTGTAGACGATGCCGGCGACCATCGCGAAGTCGCCCTTCGACCAGATCTGCTGCTGGACCTGGGTTACCGCTGCCAGATCCGGGGGTGCGTCGTTCATCTCTGTCCTCCTTGGGGGGTCAACTCGAAACTACCGCGTCGTGCGCGCCGCCGAGTGCCTAAAGTGAGCCGATGCGGATCGGCGTGCTAACCGGCGGGGGCGACTGCCCCGGGCTGAACGCGGTGATCCGGGCGATCGTCCGCAAAGGCACCGAACGCTATGGGCATGAGTTCGTCGGCTACCGCGACGGCTGGCGGGGGCCGTTGGAGAACGACACCCGGCCGCTCGGCGTGCCCGAGGTGCGGGGCATCCTGCCGCGCGGCGGCACGATCCTCGGCTCCTCGCGGACCAACCCCTTCGCCGAGGATGGCGGGACGGCGCGGATCGCCGAGAACTTGGCGGCGGCGGAGGTCGACGGCCTGATCGCGATCGGCGGCGAGGACACGCTCGGGGTCGCCGCCCGCCTCAATGCCGAGGGGGGAGTCAAGGTGATCGGCGTGCCGAAGACGATCGACAACGACCTCAACGCAACTGACTACACCTTCGGCTTCGACACCGCGGTCAACATCGCGATGGAGGCGATCGACCGCCTCCACACGACGGCCGACAGCCACCACCGGGTGCTGATCGTCGAGGTGATGGGGCGCCACGCGGGCTGGATCGCATTCCACGCTGGTCTCGCCGGCGGCGCGAACCTGATCCTGATCCCCGAGCAACCATTCGATATCGAGCGCGTCTGCGAGCTAGTCGGCCGTCGCTACGACGCCCATTTCGCACCGATCGTCGTCGTTGCCGAGGGGGCGGAACCGGTGGGTGGAGTGCCCGAGGCACAGGACGGGAAGCTGGACGCCTTCGGGCACGTTCGCCTCGGCGGCATCGCCCACTGGCTGGAGGGTGAGATCGAGCGCCGCACCGGCAAGGAGGCCCGGGCCACTGTGCTCGGCCACGTGCAGCGCGGTGGCACCCCGACCGCCTTCGACCGGGTGCTGGCGACCCGCTTTGGCCTGCACGCGATCGACGCGGCTGACGCGGGCAAGTGGGGAACGATGACCGCCCTGCGCGGCACCGACATCGAGCTGGTCGAGCTCAACGAGGCGACCACCGAGCTGAAGACGGTCCCCGAGGAGCTCTACAAAGAGGCTGAGGTCTTCTTTGGCTAGACGAAGGGAGGGACGGGTGGCCCCTCCCAAAACGAGCGGCCTTTGGCCGCTCTTGAGTGTTTTGGGAAGGGCCACCCGTCCCTCTCATGCATCGCGAAAGCCCGCCGTCCTTGCTGTCCTCGCGACTCTGGTCCTTGTAGCTGCTGGCTGCGGAGGAGAGGAAGGGGTTAGGGAGGGCGCGACCGTGACGGTCTATGCGGCGGCGGCCACCTGCCATCAGGCGCAGCGCGCGGTGGAGAACGAGGGCGGTCGAGTCGGCTCGTTGCGTATTCGCGTCCGCTGCCTCCCCGGTGTCGAGAAGAACGGGCGTTTCAACCTGGCGACGATTGGCGCCAACGCCCGCCGGGCCACGGAGGACTCTTCGACGATCGCCTACATCGGCGAAGTCGAACCCCGCGCCACTCGCTTCTCCGAACCCATCCTCGAAGAAGCCGGCATCGCCCAGCTACCGGAAATGCCCGGCTCTAAAGCGATGCACAAGATCCTCGATGCGATCAGGAGCGTCGACACAAGCTCCGGCAGCCTTCGCGAATCGGTCCGCGACGAGCTGCGCTGAGAGCCCTCTTCTACAGCAGGTCCGCCAGCGCCTCGTCGATGTCCGTGTGGCGGAACTTGTAGCCGAGGTCGAGTGCCCTGCGAGGCACCACCCGCTGGCCGCCGCGTAGGACGGCGCCGAACTCTTTGCCGAACATTAGGTCCACCGTGAGGCCTGGGACGGGGACGACGGCGGGGCGGTTCAGCGCCCGCCCCAGCGACTTCGACAGCTCCCGGTTGGTCACCGGGTTCGGCGCAGTGGCGTTGATGACGCCACTTACCTTCTCGTTGTCGAGAGCCCAGAGCAGGATCCCGACCTCGTCGTAGATGTGGATCCACGACATGTACTGGTCGCCGCTCGCCAGCGGCCCGCCCATCCCCAGCTTGAAGGGCCTCATCATCCGGCCAAGCAGGCCGCCGCGGGGGTCGAGCACGTGGCCGGTGCGGATGATCACCAGCCGCACCCCGCTGCTCTCCACGCCGTGCGCCACCTTTTCCCACTCACGGATCACCTCGGCGTCGAACCCCTCTCCCGGCTCGGCGGACTCGTCGACGATCGCCTCGCCCCGGTCGCCGTAGAAGCCGATCGCCGCCTGGTTGACGAGCACACGCGGCTTCTGCTTCAGTCCGACAATCGTGCCGACCAGGTTGTGGGTGCCGGTGCGGCGGCTCTCGAGGATCCGTTGTTTGGCCTCGTCGGTCCAGCGCTGGTCGATGCGCTCACCGAGCAGGTTGACGACACCGTCCACCCCCTCAAATGCATCGGGAGTGGGACGTTCCAACATGGGCTCCCAGCTGTGCCAGGCGACGCGCGGGTTGGTGCCGCGTGCCCGCTGTGGGTCGCGAGTCAGCCCGACGACTTCATCGCCCCGGGTAAGCAGTGCGTCGCAGAGCGAAGACCCTATGAACCCGCTTGCCCCGGTGACCAGGACCTTCACAGGGTCAGTTGACCTCGACGGTGGAGAAAGTCCCCGTCTCCTCGCTGAAACGCGCGATCCCCTCGCGCTTCGCCTCCTCGACCACCGCGCGGGCGACCTGAGGCGCCACGTCGCGGTTGAAGACACTGGGGATGATGTAGTCCTCGGCCAGGTCCTCCTCGGTCACCGCCATCGCGATGCCTTTGGCGGCGGCGAGCTTCATCTCCTCGGTAATGCGGGGGGCGCCGGCGTCGAGAGCGCCGCGGAAGATGCCGGGGAAGGCAAGCACGTTGTTGATCTGGTTCGGGTAGTCAGAGCGGCCGGTGGCCATGATCCGCACGTAGGGAGCGGCGTCCTCGGGCATCACCTCGGGGTTCGGGTTGGCCATCGCGAAGACGATCGCGTCGTCGTTCATTTTCCCCAGCGACTCGGGCTTGATGATTCCGGGGCCGGAGAGGCCGACGAAGAGGTCCATCCCCTCGATCACGTCGTCGGGCTGGCCCTCCAGCTTGTCGGGGTTGGAGTTCTCCGCATACCAGCGCTTGATTCCGGTCATCTCACCGGACCCGTAGTCGGACCGGCTGGTCGAGAGCGCCCCCTGACGGTCGCAGCCGACGATGTGGGTGACCCCGGAGGCGAGCATCATCTTGGTCGTCGCTACCCCGGCGGCACCGAGGCCAACCATCAGGACCCGCAGCTCCTCGATCGGCTTGCCGGTGATCTTCAGCGCGTTGAAGAGTGCCGCCATGGCTACGACGGCGGTGCCGTGCTGGTCATCGTGGAAGACGGGGATGTCGAGGGTTTCCTTGAGCCGGTCCTCGATCTCGAAGCAGCGCGGGGCGGAGATGTCCTCGAGGTTGATGCCGCCGAAGGTGGGCGCGATCAGTTCGACTGCCTTGATGATCTCCTCGGCGTCCTGGGTGTCGAGGCAGATAGGGAAGGCGTCGACCTGGGCGAACTCCTTAAACAGCATCGCCTTGCCCTCCATCACCGGCATCGCCGCCTCGGGGCCGATGTTGCCGAGGCCGAGCACGGCACTGCCGTCGGAGACCACCGCCACCGTGTTCTTCTTGATCGTGTACTCGAAGGCCTTTGCGCGGTCGTCGTGGATGTCCTGGCAGACGCGGGCAACGCCCGGCGTGTAGGCCATCGAGAGGTCGTCGCGCGTCTTCAGCGGGTACTTGTTCTCAACCGAGATCTTGCCGCCCCGGTGCATCTGCATCGTGCGGTCGACGTAGTCGAGGACCTTGGCGCCTCGGGTCGAGCCGATCCCACGCAGGATCCGCTCCCAGTGCTCGCGATCCTGGGCGTCGATCGTGAACTCGCGAACCCGCTTGCCCTCGCCGCCGGCTCCGGGCACGAGATCGACACCCTGCAGCTGGCCGCCCGCCTCGGCGATCACGGCCGTCAATTTCCCCAGGGGCTCCTGCCGCGCATCGAGCTCGACGCGAATCGTGACGCTGTACTGAGCGCTTACAGCCATAGACAGCTATCGAATCAGATTCGGCTCCCATGCCTGCCTGTGCCTACTGATCGTTGGATGGATTCACCGGCTGGCCCCATGCAGGGGGAGAATCCACCAGGCGGGTCGACTTTGTATTCGAAATGGATAACAAAGTCGCCCCGGTTGACTTGGAGATCGCGAGGATCGCCAAGAGGCAGCACGGGACCATCACCACTACCCAGCTACTCGCCCTCGGAATGACAAGGGTGACCGTCACGAAACGGGTGCAGCGAGGGTCCCTGCACCGGATGCATCGCGGTGTCTACGCGGTTGGTCATCGTGGTGTCTCGCACGAGGGGCGGTGGATGGCGGCTGTACTTGCCTGTGGTGACGGCGCGGTGCTGAGCCACCGCAGTGCTGCGGCTCTCTGGGGCTTGCTTTCACCGCGCAATGGCCCGATCGACGTCTCAACTTCGTCACGCAGCGGTCGCAGGAAGCGCAAAGGGATTCGACTCCATCGTTGTCGGTCCCTTACCGGCGGGATGGCAACGCGGCGTCTGGGCATTCCGGTCACGACTGCGGCGCGGACGATCGAGGACCTTCGCGGGGCGGTGCCGGCTTGGCAGTGGCGGCGCGCGGTTCGCCAGGCAGAGATCGGTGGGCTGCATCTGGGGATCGAGACGGATCGAACGCGCAGCGATCTGGAGCGTGACTTCCTGCGCCTCTGTCGCCGCCGCGGCCTGCCGCTCCCAGAGGTCAACGTCCGGATCGGTCGCTGGACGGTGGATTTCCTATGGCGCCCTCAGCGGCTCGTGGTCGAAACCGACAGCTATCTCTACCACCGTGGCCACGTTGCCTTTCGGGACGATCGCGCTCGCGATCTCGACCTGCGACGACTGGGCCTGGAGGTCCGACGCTTCAGCGAACAGCAGATCAGCGATGAACCGGACCTGGTCGCGATGGACCTCGCCGAGGTCTTCGCCGCGCCTTAGAGTTGGGCCATGGCCGCGACGGAGAAACCCAAGGCTCAAGCGGCCAAAGCCGGGGACGGTGACGGCGAGCTCTTCCTCCTCGACGGGAACTCGCTTGCCTACCGGGCGTTCTTCGCGCTGCCGGAGTCGATCGCCACGGCCGACGGCCGACCGACGAACGCGATCTACGGGCTGGCCTCGATGATGGTGAAAGTCATCGTCGACCACCAGCCTGCGGGGGTGGTGGTCGCCTGGGACGCGGGGATGTCCGGGCGGGAGAAGACCTATGACCTCTACAAGGCCCAGCGCCCCCCGCGCCCCGACCTGCTTCGCGAGCAGTGGCCACACTTCATGCCACTGGTCGAAGCCTTCGGCTACACGAACGTCAAGGTGGAGGGATTCGAGGCCGACGACGTGATCGGCACGCTGGCGCGCCGGGCCCAGGAGCAGGGGATCCCGGTGATGGTCGTCTCCGGCGATCGCGACGTCTACCAGCTGGTCGACGAGGGCATCCGGGTGATGAGCACCTCGCGCGGGGTCACCGAGACCAAGGTCTACGACCGCGAGGCCGTGATCGAGCGCTACGGGGTCCCTCCGGAGCGGGTCACGGACCTGATCGGGCTGAAGGGCGACACGTCCGACAACATCCCGGGCGTCCCCGGAATCGGCGACAAAACAGCGGCGCAGCTGCTGCAGGAGTTCGGCTCGCTCGAGGAGGTGCTCGCCAACGTCGACAACGTGTCCGGGGCGAAACGCAAACAGAACTTGATCGAGCATGCCGAGGACGCCCGAGTCTCGAAGCAGCTGGCGACTCTCCAGTGCGAGATCGAGACCGGGATCGACCTGCGCGAGGCGATGAACGCCGAAACCGATCGCAGCGCCCTGCGCGAGTTCATGCGTGAGTTCGAGCTGCGGGCGGTGATGGAACGCTTGGAAGAGGGGCTGCCGGAGGACGAGGCGGTACCCGGCCGTAGCGTCGAGACTGAGCTCGAGGTCGATGCAATCGAAGGGACCGTGGATGACCTCGGCGACGGCCCGATCGCGCTGGCAATCGGCGCTGGGCGCTGGGCGGCCGTCGAACCCGACCGGATCGTCAACGGCGCCTCGACGCTTGACGAGCTGGTGGTCGCTCTGGCCGGGAAGCCGCTGGTCGCCCACGACGCCAAGTCTCTGGGCGGCGGCCGGCACGGCCTGCTGGCCGCGGCCGCTCGCGAGGACATCGAGCTCGAGCTGTCCCACGACACGATGCTCGCCGCCTATCTGCTGGAGCCCCAGCGTCGGACCTATGACCTCGTCGAGCTGGCCGCGGACGCAGGGATCGGCTTGGCGAAGTCAGTGGCCGCGCAGGAAGCACCCGATGACGGCCAGCTCGCGCTCGGAGAAGAGGCGGAGGCGGGGCTCGAGCCCACCGAAGAAGCCGCTCTGGCCAAGGCCCTTGCCCAGAGCCAGCGCAGGCACCTTGAGGCGCTGAAGCTGGAACCGCTGCTCGGCGAGGTGGAGTTGCCGCTGGTCCACGTCCTCGCCGCGATGGAGCGCGAGGGGCTGAGGCTCGACGCCGAGAGGCTGGCCGAGGTGGGCGCCGGGTTCGGCGAGCGGATCGCCACTCTGGAAAAGGAGATCTATGAGCTGGCGGGAGAGAAGTTTGCGATCGGCTCGCCCCAGCAGGTCGGCCGCATCCTCTTCGAGAAACTCGTGCTGACCCGCAAACGGCGCGGCAAAACGGGCTTCTCGACCGACGCCCGCGTGCTTGCCCAGATTCGCGACGAGCACCCGATCGTCGAGAAGATCGAGTCCTGGCGCGAGCTGACCAAGCT
>JBBDYO010000010.1:0-8756 GCA_040901495.1 Solirubrobacterales bacterium | reverse complement strand
TCCTCGCGATCAACAAGGACCAGAACGCGCCGATCTTCGAGTTCTCCGACCTCGGTGTGGTCGGTGACCTCCACAAGATCGTCCCGAAGCTGACCGAGGCGATCAAGGCGAAGAAGGGCGGCTGACGCGAAACGGGGGGCTTCGGCCCCCCGCCGCTCGTCCACCCGACCGATAGGAGCAGAAGATGCCGGACGTTAGACCGATCGATTTCCCGCCCCCGTTCGACAGCGCCGAGGTGATCGGTCCCCCAACCGATCCGGTGGACGATCGGATCGAGGTCGGAATCGCGATCGTCGGCGGCGGTCCCGCCGGTCTCGCTTGCGCCAACAAACTGATGCAGCTGCTCGAGGACGAGCCCGAGCTCACCGAGAAGCTCGGCGAAGTCCCGGTCGCGGTGATCGAGAAGGGCAAAGTTCCCGGTGCCCACCTGCTTTCCGGCGCCAACGTCGACCCCTCGGCGATGACCCGGCTCTTTCCTGACTTGGACCCGGGCGAGTGGCCGCCGGTCTACCAGGAGGTCACCAAGGACGCGACCTACTTCCTCACCTCGAAGAAAGCTTTCCCGCTGAAGCCGCCGCCGCCCAACTTCCGCAAAGAGGGCACCTACACCCTCTCGGTCTCGAAATTGGGCCGCTTCCTGGCCGAGAAAGCTGAAGAGGCCGGTGTCTACATCCTCTCCGAGACGGCCGCGACCAAGCTCCTGATCGAGGACCGGATCGTCAGGGGCGTGCGCTCGGGTGACCGCGGGCGCGGCAAGGACGGCGAGGAGCTCGGCAACTTCGAGCCCGGCTCCGACGTGGTGGCGAAGGCGACGGTGCTCGCCGAGGGAACGATCGGCCACCTCACCTACGCCGCCTACGACTACTTCGGGATGCGCGAGGGCAGCGACCCGCAGGCATGGGAGCTCGGGGTCAAGGAGATCTGGGAGGTGCCGAAGCCGCTCGACCGGGTGATCCACACGCTCGGCTGGCCGCTTCGCTGGGGCGGCAAATACAAGGAGGCCGGCGGCAGCTTCATCTACCCGATGGGTGAGGACAAGGTCTGCTTCGGCCTCGTCGTCGGCCTCGACACGACCGACGCCACCTTCAGCGTCCACGACGAGCTGCAGCGCTTCAAGCAGCACCCGTTCATCGCCAAGATCATCGAGGGCGGCAAGCGGGTCGGCTGGGGGGCGAAGACGATCCCCTCGGGCGGCTACTGGGCGCTGCCAAAGCGCTTCTCGGTGCCCGGGATGCTGGTCGCCGGCGACGCCGCCGGGATGGTCAACATCGCCGAGCTCGCCGGCGTCCACTACGCGATGCACGCCGGGATGTACGCGGCGGAAGCGATCGTCGAGTCGCTCAAGGCCGACATCGACTCGGTCAACTTCGCCTCCTACGACGCGAAGATCCGCGACTCGGTGATCGAGAAGGACCTCTACAAGTCGCGCAACATGAAGCAGCCGCTGACCAAGGGGCTGATCAAAGGCGGCATCATCGCCAACGCGCTGGTCGCCACCAAAGGCAACTTCCCGCCCGGTCACATGAAGGTCGAGCACAACGCCGAGCCGGCCGTCTTCATCGGCAACGCCTCGGAGAGGTACCCAAAGCCCGACAACGAGGTGACCTTCAACAAGCTCGACTCGGTTTTCCTCTCGGGCAACGCGACCCGCGACGACGCTCCCAACCACGTTCGGATCCAGACCAAGGTGCCGCGCGAGCTCGCCCAGACCTGGGTCTCGATGTGTCCGGCCCAGGTCTATGAAATCCCCGAGGAGCAACTCGAGAACGGCGCAGCCGAGGTCGACGTCCACGTCACCGCCTCCAACTGCGTGCAGTGCGGTGCGATCACCGCCAAGGGCGGTCGCCTCACCCTCCCCGAGGGTGGCGACGGCCCCCTCTACCAGGAGACCTGAGCGCTACCTACGCGGCGCGGGGCAGGCGCTCGTCGGTCGGAGGCCGGTCGCCTCTTCCCGTGGTGCTGGACAGCCAAGGGGCAACCTCGATCTCGCTGCGCCTCGGTGAAGGTGGGGCGAGGGTCCACTCGTCGCAGCCGGCAAAAGCTTCATCGAGGCGCCTGGCCATCGCGCTCCGCGGTCGCTCCTGATCGAAGATCTCCTCGGGCATGGCTCTCCGTCCTTGCTGGGTGGGGGACGCTCTGCCAAAAGAGCATGTCCGCTCCGTCAGACGAAAAACCTGCACTTTGCGCGAAATACGAACCGGTGTTCGGTTTCCGGCACGCACGCACGCTCGCTCGCCGCTAGCTGGGCGTTTTCCTCTCGCATATCGAGAGTAAAGCGCCCAGCCGCGGCTACGCGGGCCCTACGAAGCCGGCGATCTCGTCGGCGAGTCTCTGTGGCTGGTCGATCGGGACGAAGGTCCTCGAGTCGGGAATTTGGACGACCCGGGCGTTGGGAACTTCCGAGGCGAGCCGTTCCGCGTACTTGATCGGGAAGAGGCGGTCACCGGGGGCCCAGGTGAGCAGAAGGGGTAGGTCGGAGTCGCGAAGCTTCTCCGCCGCCTCCAGCGTGTAGCGCTTGTTCATTCCCGTGGTCACCTTTTTGACGTCGCGTTTGACGTCGGCGTCGTGCAGGCCGGGCTCCATCCAGGACGCGATCAGCTCGGGCGGCAGTGGCTCTTTGGTGAACGGCTTGAAGGCGGCGCGAGCGACGGCGCCGATCCGGAACGGGGCGGCGAGGAGCGACATCCCGCCCGGAAGCTTGGCGAGCGGGGGCATCGTCTTGAAAATCCCCGGCGGGAAGTTCTCGTGGGTGTCGCAGTTGGTTAGGACGAGGCGGCCGAGCCGCTCCGGATGGCGGGTGGCGAGGACCTGCGACATCGCCCCACCGGAGTCGTTGCCGACGATCGTCACGTCGGTGAGGTCAAGCGCCTCGAGAAAGCTCGCGATCGTCGCTGCAATCCCGTACGGCGTGAGGTCCGCATCTGGGTTCATCGCCACCTGCTGGGCTCCGATCGGCCAGTCGGGGGCGATGCAGCGGCAGCGGTCGGAGAGGCGGTCGACCACCCCATCCCAGAGCCGTCCGTCGACGAGATAACCATGGACGAAGACGACGGGCTTGCCCTCGCCCGCCTCCCGGTAGCGGATCCGGCCGGCGGGGAGCTCGATCTCGCGGCGTTCGCTTGACTGGGTCATTGCGTTCCTCCTGGGGGGATGGCTTTCTGGGGGCGGGCGGGGTAACTTACATACAGACTGTATGAATGTCAAAGAGTGACAAACATAGCGACCTAAGCGAAGGCCGAGCCGAGGCTGTCGGTCCCCCCCAGGAGCGGAGGACCCAGGCGGAGCGCTCTGAGACGACGCGCCGTGCGCTGATCGAGGCAGGCCGCGAGCTTTTCGCCGAGCGCGGCTACGCGGCGGTCGCCGCCGAGGAGATCGTCCAGGCGGCTGGGATGACGCGGGGGGCGCTCTACCATCACTTCGCTGGCAAGCGCGAGCTCTTCGAGGCGGTCTACGAAGAGGTCGAGGCGCAGCTGGCGGAGCGGGTCGCGACCGGGGCGCTCTCTGCCAACGGCGACTCTCCCCTCGAGGCGATGCGGGCGGGGGCGGAGATGTTCCTCCAAGCTTGTACGGAGCCCGAGGCGCAGCAGATCGCGCTACTCGACGGGCCCTCGGTGCTCGGCTGGGATCGCTGGCGGGAGATTGCGGCCGAGCACGGTCTGGGCTTGATCGAAGGCACGCTTCAGGCGGCGATCGACGCCGGGGCAATCGCCGCGCAACCCGTGCGGCCCCTGGCCCACGTCCTGATGGGCGCGCTCGACGAGGCGGCGATGCTGGTCGCCCGGGCTGAGGATCCCGAGCAGATGCGGGTGGAGGTGAGTCGGACCCTCGACTCCGTGCTTATGGGGCTCAGAGCTGGTTAGGGACCGGCTGGTTTGGAACCGGGCCAAGCTGTGCCTGGGGGGCGTCGCCCCGAGCCACGCGCCGCGACTCCTTCTGCGCGTACATCCGCACGTCCGCGAGCTGTAGCGCCGCGGAAGGAGAGTCTGCCTCGCGGGGGATCACGGCTCCGCCCCAGGAGGCGGCCACGTCTACGCCCCGGTCGCTTGCGGTCAGCGCCTGCGCAGCCTTCCTTGCCAGCGCGTCGAACCGCTTCTCCTCGCAGGTAAGAAGCACGCAGAACTCATCGCCGCCGACCCGGTAGGCGACTCCGTCATCTCCCACTGCCTGCTTCAGCGCGCTTCCGAGTTGAGTCAGCATCTCGTCGCCCGCCGGATGGCCGAAGGTGTCGTTGTAGCGCTTGAAGCCGTTGAGGTCGAAGAGGTAGAACGCCGCGGGGTTCTCCGCACTGACCCGGGAGCACGCGTCTTCGAGGTTCACCTGCATCCTGCCCCGGTTGCCCAGCTGGGTCAGCGGGTCGGTCTGGACCTGTTCCAGCAATGCCCTGTTGGTCCGGACGGCGAATGCCAGGCGCACGATTACCGCGATCATCGTCCCGGCCCACAGCAGCGTGGAGAGGCCGCTGGACCCGCCCAGGTACTGCATCGCGGCGAGGCCGATCATCACGGCGCCGAAGATCGCCGGGACCATCAGCTCGCTGCGGCTGTTGATTTGGTCCGAGGGCCGGATGCTGGTCGCGTTGGGCTGCCAGAGCACCGCACCGAGGGACGCCGCGGCGATCAGGTAGAGCGGGTCGATCCAGCTGCCGGCTAATTCGACCGCTTCGTTTCCTGTGCTCACCTCCAAGGTGTAGGCAATGTCGGCGACCACCATCACCGCCAGACCGGCGAGCAGCAGCAGCCAGGTCCTGCCCGGCCGCCACCCGGTCAGGGCTACGACTCCCACGACCATCGACAGCATCACGATGTCCCCCAGCGGGTAGGCGAGAGAGGTGGCCATTTCCAGCGTTGTGCCTTCGGTTCGCTCGGCTACGAAGTCGAAGACGAAAGCGGTGCCCAGCGCGGCGGTGCCAAGCGTCGCGATCAGGCCATCGGTCAGCAGTCGCCAGTCCAGCTCATGGGCCCTGGCGCGAACGAGCAGGGCGAGGCCCGCGTAGCCAAGGGGGTAGAAGGCGAGATAGCCGGCGTCGGCCAGGGAGGGGTAAGGAGCCGTCGGGTTGCCCGAGATCTCCGCTGTCCAGTAGATCTCAGCCCCGGCCCAGGAGAGGATCGCGAGGCCGATCAGCACCCATGCCCAGCGCTCCGCCGCCGTGGCGCGAGCCCTTAGCAGGCAGGCGATGCCCGCCGCGACCACAACCACGTCGTAGAGTGCGCCGCCGATGATGTCGTCTAGGCCGGTGCCCCCGACGCCCAGCCAGTTGTGCGCGACGACCAGGGTTGTTCCGCCAAAGAGCAGGAGGGCGAGCAGGTGCCGGACTCCTCTGAGATCGGCCGTCTCGCCTGTCCTGACGCCTCTAGCCATACGGACGTATCGGCAGCAAGCGCTCACTTCTCTAGACTTGATGGCAATGAAGGCGGGAATTCACCCCGAGTACACGATGGCGCACGTGCATTGCTCGTGCGGCAACCAGTTCTACACGCGCTCAACCGAGGCCGATCTGCACGTCGAGCTCTGCTCCGAGTGCCACCCGTTCTACACAGGCAAGCAGAAGCTGGTCGACACCGGTGGCCGGGTGGAGCGCTTCCAGCGCCGCGCTGCGAAGCACGCCAAGGCCAAAAGGTAGGCGGTGAGCCCGGAGGGGGGCTCGCGGGCAGAGCCGGTGGCCTCCTCGAACGGGGCCGATCCGCTGCGCATGCCCGACGGCGCCCTCGTCGCCAAGCGCGATGCCCCGGTTGGCGGCCAGGCGGTGCTGGAGGGGGTGATGATGCGCGGCATCTCAACCTGGGCTGTCGCGGTGCGCACCCCGGAGGGCGAGATCGAGATCGAGTCCGAGTCGCTGGTGCCATGGGCCAAACGCCACCGCCTCTGGCGGGTCCCGGTGCTGCGCGGCGTCGTCGCCCTCGGCGAGTCGCTGAAGATCGGCTTCAAGGCGCTGGCGATCTCCGCCAACGCGCAGATGGAGGAGGACGAGGAGGGCGAGAAAGAGGAGATCGGCGGTTGGGTTTGGGGATTGACGATCGCCTTCTCGCTGATGCTCTCAATCGGTCTCTTCTTCGTCATTCCCGTCGGCCTGACCAGCCTGGTCAAGGACCAGCTCGGTTCGGCCCTCCTCTTCTGGTTGGTCGAGGGCATCCTCCGCACAGCGATCTTCATCGGCTACATCGTCGTCATCAGCCGCCTGCCCGATCTGCGCCGGGTCTTCCAATACCACGGCGCCGAGCACAAGACGATCTCTTGCTATGAGGCCGAAGACGAGCTGGTCCCATCCCGGGCCAAGCTCTACTCGCGCTTGCATCCGCGCTGTGGCACCAGCTTCCTCTTGATCGTGATGGTGCTGGCGATCTTCGTCTTCGCTCCGATCGGGTTGCCTGCTTGGTACTGGTTGCTCGCATCGCGCATCCTCGGCATCCCGCTGATCGCCGGCCTTTCCTACGAGGTGATCAAGTGGGCCGGGAAAAACCGCCGCAAACGCTGGGTGCGTGCGGTGATGTGGCCGGGTCTGATGCTGCAGAACCTGACCACGCGCGAGCCGGACGAAGAGCAGCTCGCGGTGGCGATCGCGGCGCTCGAGAAGGTGCTGGCCGAGGAGCCTCAGGCCGACTCGACCGAGTCGCCGATCGAGATCGTGGCGTAGCGCCTCTGCCCGCGGGTTCTGTCGCCGGGATGAGGGGCCTTCCTTGCCCTACGCGCTGCTCCGGGCGGAGGGACATTGCACTGCTCGGCATTAGGCCTTGCCCTCCGCAGCCTTCGGGCGGCGGAAAACCCCTCACCCCGACGCCACCCGCGGAAGAGGCGTTCCCCTCTATGTTGTGAGCTGTGATCGAGGCGCTGGTTGAGCAGATAGAGAGCCGCTTTGCGGAGCTCGAGAAGGAGATGTCGGACCCTGAGGTGATTGGCGACCGGGGGCGCTATGCCGAGGTGGGACGCGAGTACCGCGAGCTGCAGCCCGCCCAGGCGCTGGCCGGCGAGTGGCGGACCCTGAAAGACGACCTCGAGGGCGCGCGGGAGCTGCTCGAGGAGGGCGAGGACGCGGAGCTGCGGAAGCTGGCCGAGGAGGCGCCGGGGCGGTTGGCGGAGCTGGAAGAGGAGATCCGCCTGGCGATGGTCGAGCGGGACCCAAACGACGCCAAGAACGTGCTGGTCGAGATTCGCGCCGGGACCGGGGGGGACGAGGCGGCCCTGTTCGCGGGCGACCTCTACAAGATGCTGACCCGCTACGCCGAAGAGCGGGGCTTCTCGACCGAGGCGCTGTCACAGTCGGCGGCGGAGGTCGGCGGCTTCAAGGAGGTCACCTTCGCGATCAAGGGCGAGGGGGCCTACTCGATCTTCAAGTACGAGGGGGGGATTCACCGCGTGCAGCGGGTGCCCGAGACCGAGTCCCAGGGCCGGATCCACACCTCTACCGCGACAGTGGCGGTGCTGCCGGAGGCCGAGGAGGTCGAGGTCCAGATCGACCAGAGCGATCTGCAAATCGATGTCTATCGCTCCTCCGGCCCCGGGGGGCAGTCGGTCAACACGACCGACTCGGCGGTCCGGATTACCCACAAGCCGACCGGGGTCGTCGTCTCGATGCAGGACGAGAAGTCCCAGCTTCAGAACAAGGAGCGGGCGATGAGGGTGCTGCGGGCGCGGCTCTACGAGCGCGAGCTCGCCGAGCAGCAGGCGAAGGTCGCCTCCGAGCGCAAGGCCCAGGTGGGCAGCGGCGAGCGCTCCGAGAAGGTCCGCACCTACAACTTCCCCCAGGGCCGGGTGACCGATCACCGGATCAAGCACACCTCCCACAACCTCGACGGCGTTCTCGGCGGGGCCCTCGAGGAGTTCACCGACGCCCTTGCGGCGGAGGAGAAGCGACAGCGCCTTGAGTCCGCTGCCTCGGCGGCCTAGGCCGTGGCGGGGGCGGCGACCGCGGGAAGTGTGCGCGAAGCACTCGGTGCCTCGGTCGACGCACTGAGCGCCGCTGGGATGGAAACGCCGCATCTGGATGCGGAAGTGCTGCTGGCGGAGGCGATTGGGCTGGATCGGGCCCGGCTCATTGCCGAGCCAGAGGCCGACGTGCCCGCCGATGCCGCCCGGCAGTTCGGGGAGATGGTGCGCCGGCGCTTGCGGCGCGAGCCCGTCGCCTACATCCTCGGCCGCAAGGGGTTCCGCGACATAGAGCTGGTCGTCGACCGGCGCGTGCTGATACCTCGGCCCGAGACCGAGCTGTTGGTCGAGCTGGCGCTGGAGCTTCGCCCGCGCAGGGCCCTCGACGTGGGTACCGGGTCGGGCGCGATCGCGCTGGCGATCGCGGATGAGCTGTCGGAGTGCGAGGTGACCGCGACCGACACTTCAGCGGCAGCGCTTGAGGTGGCGCAGAGCAATGCGCAGCGGCTTGGCCTCCTCGAGCGGGTTCGCTTTCTGGAGGGGACGGCGCCGGAGGGCGAGGCCTTCGATCTGGTCCTTGCCAACCTTCCCTATGTCGCCGAGGCGGACTGGCCATCCCTTCAACCTGAGGTGACCGAGTGGGAGCCGCGCGAGGCGCTGCTGGCTGGGCCCGACGGCCTCGACGTGCTGCGCGTCGCAATCCCCGCCCTGGCCCCCGTTTCGCCCGTGATCGCGCTGGAGGTTGGCGCCGGTCAAGCTCAGGCCGTCAGCGAGCTGCTCTTGGATGCGGGCTTCGGTGAGGTCGAGACTCGCCCGGACCTGGCGGGGATCCCCCGAGTCGTGTGGGGGCGGCGATGAAGACGAGGGGCCGAGGCGAGTTATCCGTGTATTCCACG
>JBBDYO010000009.1:0-8891 GCA_040901495.1 Solirubrobacterales bacterium | reverse complement strand
GGCGCCCGCGGCGCCGGGCCGGATCTCGCTGCTGGTCGCGGCCGGCGTGCCCGTGGCGGGCTTCCTCGTGCCCGATGCGCTGCTGGAGCGCGAGGCGCGACGGCGAAGGCGCCGCCTGGTCGGAGCCCTTCCCGACGCGCTTGACCTGCTCGCCGTTGCTTCGACCTCCGGCCGCAGCCCAGCCGCCGGCTTTGCGGAGATTGCCCGGAGCGGGAACGGGCCCCTCGCCGATGAGCTGCGGATGACCGTGGCCGAGCTCTCCTGCGGCCGGCCGCTGTCCGAGGCGCTGCAATCGCTCCGATCGCGAGCGCCGGGGAGCGAGGTCGCAACCCTCTGCGCGTCGATCGAGCGCTCCCACCGCTTTGGCTCGCCCCTTGCCGATCAGCTCCGGCGCCAGTCGAGCGCAATGCGGCGGGACCAGCGCCGCTCGGTGGAGGAGCGAGCGGCCCGCGCCGCGCCGAAGATCCAGCTCGTCGTGGCGCTGGTCCTCGTCCCCTCGGTGCTGCTGATGATCGCCGCCGGCTTGATCGCCAACGCCGACTCCCTGCTCAGCGGCTTCTAGCCGCCGCCGTGGCCCCTTACTCCAGGGACTCTTCGCGCAGGCGGGCGCCAACCGCGGTGGAGGCGAGGCGGACGGCATCGAGGTCCGCGGCCTTTTCCTGATGGTTGCCGACGTAACAGCAGAGGGTGCCGTCGACCAGCTCGAAGGCGAACTTCTTCGGCGTCGAGTCCGTCAGCCAAACGATGAAGGTGGGGGAGAAGAGCTGGCGCAGCCAGTTCTGGTCCTGGCTCTCGTGGGCGAAGATCTCGTACTTGTCGTGGAGCGCCTCGCTCTCGAACTTGACTCGATCCTTTGAGCCGCGGAAGACGTCCTCGAACTTCTCCAAGGCGCGGAGGCCGAACTTGCGCTGGCAGTAGAGCTGGGGGACGAACTGCCCGCACTCGGGAATATCGAGCAGGCAGACCGTGTAGTGGGAGTAGCTGGTTTGCCGGTTGCCCTTGCTGTCGGTGGTTTCTTCCTCGTAGGTATAGAGGGCCAGCCTGCCTTCGAAGCCCTCGGCGAGTGGGCCTTCGAGGATGCGCTCCGTATAACGGTCGTCGCCCTTTGAGAGCAGCGGCGTCGCTTCAGGCAGCCGGCCGCGCTCGCTTATCAGGGTCATTCCGCGCTGTTGCGCGTAGGCCTCCCAGAAGTCGTTCTTTGCCCGCGAGACGGCGATCAGCGCACAGACGACGAGCAGGATCAGCAGTCCGAGGACGAGGACGATCGGGATCCAGATCGGATTGCCGAAGGCGAGGCCGATTGCAACGACCACGGTGGGGATGCCTCCCCACAGCCAGGCCTTCTTGGAGCCCAGCAGCTGCTTGAAGTGGTGGCCGAAGAGATCGTTCGAGTCTCCGATCGCGGCTTCGGTTTGGGGGGCGGCGGGATCGCTCACGCGGCAAATCTATCGCGGGGGGTGCAAATGGGCTTGCAGAACAAGGATGTGTTGCAAAGTGGGGGAGAGTGGGTTATTGTGGCGCTCGAGTTGAAGCCCAGGACCGGGGTGGTGAGGCTCCTCCCACCTCATCACTCCGGTCCTAACTCTTTTTCCAGGCCGGCGCAGAAAGGAACTCCAGGGCATGGCATTTCGGGGTCTCTACGAGCACAGCCTCGACTCCAAGGATCGCCTCACCGTCCCGTCTAGGTTTCGGGCGGCGCTTTCTGACGGCATTGTTCTTTCCAAAGGCTTCGACCCCTGCGTGTGGGTCCACACGACCGAGGAGTTCGAGCAGCTCTCGGATCGCTTCCTCTCCCCGCACAGTCCTTTCGGCGGCGACGCTCGCCGCCTGCGACGCCACTTCCACGGTGGGTCCTTCGATGAGAAGCTCGACTCCGCCGGCCGCATCCGGGTCCCGAAGCCGCTGATCGAGCACGCCGGCCTCTCGGGGGCGTGCGTCGTGATCGGCGGCGGGGAGTACCTCGAGATCTGGGATGCCGAGGCGTGGGCGAAGCAGGAGGCAGAGCTCGACGCCAGCGCGTCAGAGATTGCCGAGGGCTTGGCCGCAAGCGGAGCCTCTGCGTGACATGGGGACGCACGCGAACCCAGCCCTCGCTCCCGACCCCCTGTCGAATACCCATGGAGCAATTCCAAATCGCGCAACCCTTGTGTATATGCCTCCCGAGCACCAACCAGTCCTCCTAACCGAGCTTGTCGACCTGCTGGCCCCCGAGCCGGGGCAGACGGCGGTCGATTGCACCTTTGGCGCCGGCGGCCACGCGCGGCGGGTCGGCGAGGCAATCGGCTCGACCGGGACGCTGATCTGCATCGATCGCGACCCGGCGGCCGAGGCCCGATTCGAGCGCTTGTCCGGCGAGGTTCCCTGCCGGACGCGGTTCATCGGCGAGGACTACGCGGCAGGTCTTCGCACTCTGCGCGGCGAAGGCATCCACCCAGACATGATCTACATGGACCTCGGAATGTCCTCCATGCAGGTTGATGCCCGGGAGCGGGGCTTCTCCTATTCCTATGACGCACCCCTGGACATGAGGATGGACACCCGCCAGGAGTTCAGCGCCGCCGACCTTCTCAACGAGTGGCCCGAGTCGCGAATCGCGCAGGTTCTGAGGCGCTTCGGAGAGGAGCGCTACGCCGGTGGGATTGCCCGCGAGATCGTGCGGAATCGCCCCCTTAGAAGCACCTCCGACCTTGTCGCCGCGGTCAAGGCAGGGATTCCCGCCTCGGCCAGGTTCGGCGGGGGGCATCCCGCCAAGCGGACCTTCCAGGCGGTTCGGATCGCCGTCAACGGCGAGCTGGACTCGCTTGACGACGCCCTGCCGGTGGCCTGGGCGACGCTGCCCGTCGGTGGTCGGCTCGCCGCGATCTCCTTCCACTCGCTGGAGGACCGTCGCGTCAAGCAGTTCCTCGTCGAGCGCGCCCGCGGTTGCATTTGCCCGCCGGAGCTTCCCATCTGCGCTTGCGGTCGCGAGCCCGAAGCGGAGCTGCTGACGCGCCGCTCGGTCATGCCCGGCCCAGAGGAGATCGCGATGAACCCGCGCTCCAAGTCCGCCCATCTGCGCGCGGCGGTCAAGGTGACCGGTGGCCAAGTCGGAGAGGCCCTCTGATGGCCGCCGCGGCAACCGCACGCCAGGCGGCCGCACCCGCGCGCGCGCCGCGCAAAAAAGCGCCGGCCCCGCGCAAAGCCTCGCTCAAAGTCGCCCCCGCACGGAGAGCCCCGGCGCGCACCGCGCCGCCGGTGCGCCGCAAAGTCGCTCCGGCGCGCCGTCCCGCCGGGCAACTGATCCCCTTCGCGGTGGGGACCGCGGCCGCCGTCCGGCACCTCCCCGATTCCAGCCTGATGGTGCGGATGACCCGCGGACGCACCTGGATCGCAGTGCTCGGCCTCTTGCTCGCGGGCATCGTCGCGCTCAACGTGGTGACGCTCAGCCTCGCCGCTTCGGCGGGCCAGATCGACCAGAACATCCAGGCGCTGGACCAGGAGAACTCGATCCTCCGCAACCGCGACGCGCAGAAGTCCGCCTCGCCACGCGTTCGCCACGATGCGGCCGCTCTCGGGCTGGTCGTGGCCAACGTCGACGAGGTCGCCTTTGTGGAGGCCGGCCGCGATGACGTCGCGATCGCCGCTCAGCGGCTGGCGGCCGCGGATGCCGGTTACTAGGAGCGGGCAACCGCGATGAAGACAATCGAGCGAAGGATCGGTCTTCTCTTCGCCGGGTTTCTCCTCTGCTTCCTCGTCATCGCCGTTCGCGCGGTGTGGCTACAGGGGGTGCAGGGCTCCCAGCTCTCCTCGGAAGCTGCCTACCAGCAGACGGAGGTCGTCACGGTCCCCGGTTTGCGGGGGAGCGTCCTTGATCGGTTCGGCAACCCGCTGGCCGTCTCCGAAGACGCGAGGACGATCTTCGCCACTCCGTACCAGGTCAAGAACCCAGGGCAGACAGCGGAGAAACTCGCGACCATCCTCGACTTGGACAGCGTCGAGGTCCTCGACAGCCTCACCGAGGACTCTGGGTTCTCTTACATCGCCCAGAAGGTGGATATTCCGACGGCGGCCAGGGTGGCGCGACTCGAGCTGCCGGGAATCGGAGAGCTGCCCGACAGCAGGCGCAACTACCCCCAGGGTGAGTTGGCGGCTCAAGTGATCGGCGCCGTCGGCTCGGAAAACCAGGGCCTCACCGGTCTCGAGCTGGGTGAGGAATCCGTCCTCGACGGCACCGATGGCGAGCGCAGGGTGGTCAAGGACGCGCTCGGCGAGCCGATTCGGTTGGAGACGGTTGCCGAAGAGAGCGACGGCCACGACATCAAGCTCACGCTCGATCCGGCGATCGAGAGGCGGACGGAGCAAGTCCTTGCCGGAGTCGGGGAAGCCTACGCGCCGCAGGGTGCAACGGCGATCGTCATGGATCCTCACGACTCCGAGATCCTTGCGATGGCGAACTGGCCGCCCACCGACCCGACCGATCTCTCCAGCGCCAGCCCCGAGGACCTGATGAACAGGGCGACGGGCTTTACCTATGAGCCGGGCTCGACCTTCAAGGCATTCACCGTCTCGGCCGCGCTTGAGGAAAAACTCGTCACGCCCGAGTCGGGGTACACGCTGGAACCCTCGATCCAAGTCGCCGACCGAGTGATCGAAGAGTCCCACGCGCGCGGCACCGAAACGCTGTCCGTGGCCGAAATCCTCGCCCACTCTTCGAACGTGGGCGCGGTGACCATCGGCCTGCAGCTCGGCAGCGAGCGCTTTAGTCGCTGGATCAATCGCTTTGGGTTCGGCCGGCCGACCGGCGTCCGCTTCCCGGCCGAGGAGCAGGGACTGGTGCCTGAGCTGGATAAGTACTCGGGCTCAACGATGGGGAACCTGCCGCTCGGACAGGGCCTCTCGGTGACGCCGATGCAGATGATGGCGGGGTACGCCGCCATCGCCAACGGCGGTGAGCTGCGGCAGCCGCAACTGATCGAGTCGATTGACGGTGAGCCCGTCGAGGATCCGGCCGGCCGGCGCGTGATCAACCCTGAGGTCGCTTCCCAGGTGCGGACAATGCTGACCGGGGTGCTGGGCCCCGGCGGGACGGCGTCGGAGGTCAGCGTCCCCGGCTACACGCTTGCGGGCAAGACGGGAACGGCCGAGGTCGCCGAAAACGGGACCTACTCGGAGACGAAGTTCGTCGCCTCGTTCATCGGCTTCGCGCCGGCAGACGATCCACGCCTCCTGGTCGCGGTGATCGTCGACCAGCCGCAGGGCGGCGACTACTACGGCGGCTCGGTTGCCGCCCCCGCTTTCGGCGAAATCGCCGCCTTCGCCCTGCCCTACTTGGGTGTGCCCCCTCAGTAGCCGACCTAGAATCGGCCCGTGAAGCTGCGAGATCTAATTACGGGCGCCGATGTCACGGGGACTCGCGGGGACATCGCTGTCGAGATCTCGGATCTCGCCTATGACAGCCGCAGGGTTGGGCCGGGGACGCTGTTCTTCTGTGTGCCGGGGGAGAAGGCGGACGGGCATGAGTTCGCCGCCGCGGCGGTTGAGGCCGGGGCCGCCGGCCTCGTCGTCGAGCGAGAGCTGGAGCTGGACGTTCCCCAGGTCGTCATAGCCGACGCGCGGGCGTCGATGGCGCCGCTGGCGGCGCGGTTCTGGGGGGATCCGACCGCCGAGCTGGGGGTCGTGGGAGTGACCGGGACGAACGGGAAGACGACCACGGCATTTCTGATCAGGGAGGTCCTCGAAGCCGCGGGGGTCCAGTGCGGCCTGCTGGGGACCGTCACGCAGGTCGTCGCGGGGGTCGAGGAGGAGGTGGAGCGAACCACGCCCGAGGCGATCGACCTACAGGCGACCTTCCGGCGAATGCTGGACGGTGGGGACCAGGCCTGCGTGATGGAGGTCTCCTCGCATGCGCTCGAGCTGCACCGAGCCTCCTCGATCCACTTCGAGGTGGCGCTGTTCACCAACCTCAGCCAGGACCACCTCGACTTCCATGGGGACATGGAGAGCTACTTCCAATCCAAGCGGAAGCTGTTCGCGATGGGCCCGAAAGCTGGGATCGTCAACGCCGACGACCCCTACGGCGCTCGTTTGGCCTCCGAATTCGACACTTTCACGTTCTCGACCGAAGGGGGCGAGGCGGACTTCAATGGCGAGGGCATCCGATTTGACGCGCGTGGTGCGCGTTTCACGGTCGTCGCTCCCTGGGGGAAGACGGAAGTTCGGACGGCGCTGCCGGGCGAGTTCAACGTCTCCAACGCGCTTGCCGCGTTCGCCACCGCCGTCTCCCTTGGCATCCCGTCCGAGGCGACCGCCTCCGCGCTCGCCGAGGCGGAGCGCGTTCCTGGGCGTTTTGAGCCCATCGACGAGGGGCAGCCGTTCGCGGTGCTGGTCGACTACGCGCACACCCCGGACTCGCTGGAGAACGTCTTGCGCGCGGCGCGGCGGATCACCGAGGGCAGGGTGATCGCCGTTTTCGGCGCCGGCGGCGATCGTGATCGCGACAAGCGCCCGAAGATGGGGCGGGCGGCCGCCGAGCTTGCCGACCTGGCGGTTGTCACCTCCGACAACCCGCGCTCCGAACAGCCCGACGCGATCATCGCCGAGGTCCTGGCGGGGATCGATGAGAGGGGTGGGGTGGAGGTCGAGCCGGACCGCCGTGCGGCGATCGTGCTGGCGCTGGCGCGCGCCCAGCCTGGCGACACGGTTGTGATCGCCGGCAAGGGGCACGAGCAGGGGCAGGAGTTTGAGAACGGCCGCAAGGTGCCCTTCGATGACCGCGCGGTGGCGCGGGAGGAGTTGCGCAAGCTGTGAACCTGACGGCCGAGCAAATCGCCGCCGCGATGGGGGCCGAGATCGTCGCGCGCGGTGGCCCCGGCGAGCCCGGACGCGCCGTCATCGACTCCGGCGAGGTGGCGGCCGGCGATCTCTTCTTCGGTTTGCGGGGTGAGAAGGTCGACGGGAGCGAGTTCGCTCCCGCCGCGATTGCCGGCGGTGCCTGGGGAGTGGTGGTGCGCCCGGAGCAGGCTTCCGGCCTGAGCGACGGCGCATGGGCTTTCGCGGTCGACGAGCCGCTCGCCGCCCTGCAGGCGCTCGCAAGCGCCTGGCGCGAGAAGCTGGGGGCAAGGGTGGTCGGGATCACCGGCTCGGTTGGGAAGACGTCGGTCAAGGACATCACGCGGGCGTTGCTGCCTGGCCGGGTGCACGCCAACCGCGAGAACCTGAACACCGAGATCGGGCTGCCGCTGACCGTGCTCGAAGCCCCGGCTGACACCGAGCTCCTGGTCCTGGAGATGGCGATGCGCGGCCGTGGCCAGATCGCCGAGCTTGCGGCGATCGCCAAGCCCGAGGTCGCGGTGATCACCAACGTCGGCCCCGTCCACGTCGAGCTGCTCGGGTCGGTCGAGGAGGTGGCGGCCGCGAAGGCGGAGATCCTGGCGGCGCTGCCCAAGTCGGGCACAGCGGTTGTCCCCGTCGACAGCGCGGAGCTCGAGTCGCATCTGGACGATGTTCCCGGCCTGCTCCGCTTCGGCCCGGGCGGGGACGTCGAGGCGGTCGAGCGACGGGTCGAGGAGGGGGTGACAGAGGCGCTGGTCGCCACTCCGGCCGGCAGCCAGCTCTTCCACTTCCCGTTCACGGAGCAGCACAACCTGGTCAACGCCCTGGCGGCGGTGGCGGTCGGGGTCGCGCTGGGGGCGAAGCTCGACGCGATGGCCGACCGCGCTGCGAACATAGGGTTCTCCCGCTTCCGGGGCGAGCGCCTCGAGTTGCGTGACGGGATCATCCTGGTGAACGACTGCTACAACGCCAACCCGGTGTCGATGCGAGCGGCGCTCGACCACCTCGCCTCCCTCGGTCAGGACCGCCGCATCGCCGTCCTGGGAGAGATGGGGGAGCTGGGCTCCGGCGCTCCCGACTACCACCGAGAGGTGGGCGCTCACGCCCGCGCTCACGGCATCGACCTGCTGATCGGGGTCGGCGAGCCGGCGCGCGACTACGACCCCGACGAGCTGGTCGGCGACCCCGAAGAGGCCGCCGAGCTGCTGGCCGCCCAGGTCGAGCCGGGCGACGTGATCCTCGTCAAGGGCTCGCGCTTGGCCGGGCTGGAGGCCGTGGCGGAGAGCCTCGAGGGGCTGCTCTGATGGGTGAGGTACTGATCGCGGGGATGGCGGCGATGCTGATCTGCATCTTCCTCGGTCCGAAGTTCATCGAGTACCTGCGGGTCAAAGAGTTCGGCCAGCACATCCGCGAGGACGGGCCGCAGGAGCACCACGCGAAGGCGGGCACGCCGACCATGGGGGGGCTGATCGTCTTCGCCTCGATCTGCGTGCCCTACCTGGTCCTCTCGGACCTCGATGCCCAGAGCCTGGCGGTCTTCGGCGTTGCGATCGGCTGCGCGGCCCTGGGCTTTGCCGACGACTTCACCAAGATCGTCAAACGGCGCTCGCTCGGCCTATCCGCGCGCTACAAGCTGCTGTTCCAGCTCTTCCTCGCGCTCGGCCTCTGGTGGGTGGCGCGCCACGAGGTCGGGCTCGAGCCGACCCTCTTCTTCCGCATCGGCGACGCCAGCATCGACCTCGGCCCGGTCCTCTACTTCGTACTCGTCTTCCTCGTCATCGCGGGCACTTCGAACGGGGTCAACCTCACCGACGGCCTCGACGGCCTCGCCGCCGGCTGCTGCGCGATCGTCCTGCTCGCCTTCACGGCGATCTGCTTCGTCACCAACGACCAGCAGAACCTGGCGCTGCTCTCGGCCTGCCTGGTTGGCGCCTGCGTCGGCTTCCTCTGGTTCAACGCCTTCCCGGCCTCGATCTTCATGGGCGACACGGGCTCGCTTGGCCTCGGCGGGGCGATCGGCGCCCTCGCGGTGATGACCCAGACCGAGGTGCTGCTGATCATCATCGGCGGCATCTTCGTGA
>JBBDYO010000008.1:0-9044 GCA_040901495.1 Solirubrobacterales bacterium | reverse complement strand
CATTCCGAACAGAGCAGTTAAGCCTTTCAGCGCCGATGGTACTTGGGGGGCAACCTCCTGGGAGAGTAGGTCGCCGCCGGTTTTTGCTTAGTCCGAGCCCGACCCATGCGGTCGGGCTCGTTTTGTTTCCAGGGCCCCTTGGAGGAAGTCAGCCAGGCGAAGGTTGTAGCGCCGTGGGTCGACGTTCCAGCTCTGGGTATGGCCGGCACGGGGCACCGGGAAGTAGGTGACCCAGCGTGGCAGCTCACGGGCGAAGTCCTCACTGGTCTCTATCGGGACGATGTCGTCCTCGGTCCCGTGGAAGAGGAGGATCGGGAGGTGAAAGTCCTCGGGATGGTTGAGCGCATCGAGGCTGTCCCAGTCAGCGTCAATCCGGGCCCCAATCGCCCACTCGACCGGCAGTGAGGCGAAGCCCGGATAGCCCATCTCGGTGGCGTTGAAGGAGAGGATCTCCTGCCAGTTGAGAGCCGGGGCGTCGAGCACCAGTGCGCCGACGTAGGGGGCGAGGTCGGATTTCTGGATGAACTGCGAGACGAGCGCGCCGCCCATCGAGTACCCGATCAGGACTACCCGCCGAGCGCCGCGGTCGAGGGCGAACTGGACCGCGGCCTCGAGATCGCGCCACTCCGTCAGGCCCATGTGGTGGAAGCCATCGGGGCTGCTGGGGGCGCCCAGGTCCTCGCGGTAGGTGATCGAGAGGGAGGGGAATCCAGCCCGGTGAAACCACGGAGAGAGTCGCAGGCCGACCTGAGGATCGTCGTTGATCCCGTGCACGAAGATGGCCCACGTCCGGCCACCGGCGGGGATCAGCCAGGCGGGCATGGGGCCCAGCTCCCCCTTCACCTTGACGTTTCTGTAGCGAAGGCCGAGGGTTTCGCCTGGGTTGCCCTCATAGACGTGGGTGTCGAGGCCTACCTTGAACCCTGGGACGAGATAGCCGCGCACGTCTCGCAGCTTCCGGGTGACGGTGTCGTCATCGCTTGCGAGTATCCGCCCGACGATCGCGTGGCCCTCCTGCCAGTCGAGCCCATACACCCCGGGGCGCCTGCTGTCTTCGTCGCTGGAGAGGACGATGCGGTCTCGCAAGACCCGCTCGACGGTGACTTCGTGGGGCCAGTCAGAGCGATCGGGGACGAGCACGTCCGAGGAGAAGTGCCAGCTGACCGCCGCTCCCAGCGCAATGAGCGCCACGATTCCGGCCACGCCGGCAACGATCGCCCAGCGCCAGCGGTGAGACTGGCGCTCTTCCGCCACGCTAGACGCGGGCGGTCAGCGAGCGATCGCCACTGCGACGCGAGGCAACGGGAACCTGGGGCCGGCGGCGCGCCTCGCAGGGAGAGGTCGGCACGTCGGCGGGCTCCAGCCCGTACTCGCCCAGAGTGGCGAAGTCGATCAGCAGGTCGACGGCGTCAGCGAGCCGTCCAGTGAGTTTTGTCTTTGAGTCGAACATGAGTTCGTAACCTAAGAACGTCATCGGACGGCTCCGCGATCCTGCAGGGGTTCTTGCATTTTGTGCCTGGGAGCAGCCTCCTTGGCGTTCTCCTGGCGCGCCGCTTTTTCTTGGATCGCCGCAAAGCCAAGGACGAGGGCGGCGGTTTCCGCCGGCTTCTCGACATTGGGCGAGTGCCCAGCGCCGGCGATCAGCTTCGTCTGAACGCCGGGAACCGTGGCTCGGTATTCGGCGAGCCTCTCGGCGGGGTCGTCGATGATCTGCTCCTCGGCGCCCATGATCACCAACAGCGGCTTGCCGGTGTCCTTCATCCTCTGGTCCAGAGACTCTTCCTCCGTGAAGTCGCTGGAGCCGCTGGGGGACTTGTCGAAGGAACTGAAGGTCATACGGTTGACGTCGTCGACGAAGGCGTCGGGGACCTCAAAGCCCGGTGCAAAAGCCACCTCCAAGCCCTTCTTCACTGCGAAGTCGGGCCTTATCCGAGCGAAGAACTGACCGATGACGGGGGCGAAGCCGAGCTTGGCAATGAATCCCAGGTCGCCGTTTTCGTGCGTGGGGCCCGTGTCGATGATCACCACACGATTGACGAGCTGTGGCGACTGCTGGGCCAGGGCGACGGAGACGCTGCCGCCGAGCGAATGCCCAACAACCTCTGCATCGGTCACCCCGAGCTGTCCCAGGGCTTCGGCGATGAGGTCCGCCTGGTTTTGGGGTGTGTAGCCGGAGGTCGGCTTTTCCGAGCCGCCATGGCCAAGCAGATCGACCGCGACAACGCGGTGATCGCGCTCCAGGAGGGGGATCATCTTGTCCCACCAATCGATCGCGCAGCTGAAGCAGTGGATCAGGACGATTGGGGGGCCATTGCGGGGGCCCGTATCGAGGACTTGGAGGTCGCCGCCGTTCAGCTTGAGGATCTTGCCGCCATCGACGGTGACCTCCGCCGGTTTGGTCTGCCGGTTGATCGTAATCGTGTTCAGGCCGAGCAGAATGACCAGCCCGGCCGCCACCGCAATCAAGATCTTCCAGCCCCTCCGCATAGCGGTCGTTACCCTAGCCGGTTCAAGGTCAGGATTCGCAATGGAGAAATTCGTCATACAAGGAGGCGTGCCACTCTCGGGCGAGCTGAGAGCGGCGGGCAATAAGAACGCGGCGTTGCCGATCCTCGCTGCCTGCCTGCTCACCGAGGAGGAGTTGCTCCTGCACCGGGTGCCCCGAATCCGCGACACGGAGGCGCAGATCGCCCTGCTCGAGCGCCTCGGGGTCGAGGCGGTCTGGGTGGCCGACAACAGCCTTCGCCTCTGCGCGGCGGGCGTTTCCGAGGTGGCGGTGGATGAGGAGCTGTCGCAGAAGATCCGCGCCTCGTTCCTGCTCGCCGGCCCGCTGCTGGCCCGCTTTGGGGAGGCGCGAATGCCGCCGCCGGGCGGCGACTTCATCGGCCGCCGCCGCCTCGACGCCCACCTCGACGCGTTCGTCGATCTCGGCGCCCGGGTCGAGGGCGATCGCTGGATCGAGCTGAAGGCTCAGGACGGCGGCCTGCGCGCCTGCGGGATCTTCATGGACGAGCCGTCGGTGATGGGCACCGAGAACGCGCTGATGGCAGCCGCGCTGACGCCCGGACAGACGACGATCTCCAACGCCGCGTGCGAGCCGCACGTCCAGGACCTGGCGCGGCTGCTCACCACGATGGGGGCGGCCGTCGAAGGCATCGGCTCCAACGTGATGACCGTCCACGGCCGGGACCGGCTCGGTGGCGCCGAGCACACCATCTCCCCCGATCACATCGAGGTTGGGAGCTTCATGGCGCTCGCGGCCGCCACCGGCGGCGAGCTGCGGATCCACGATGTCGAGCCCCTGGACCTGGTGATGGTCCGCCGCCAGTTCGCTCGGCTGGGGCTCGAGTCGACGATCGAGGATGGCACCGTGTTCGTTCCCCCTGAGCAGCGGCTGCGGGTCAAAGCCGACCTGGGCGACGCGATCCCCAAGATCGAGGACGGCCCCTGGCCCGCGTTCCCTGCCGACCTCACATCGATCGCTCTTGCCCTCGCCACTCAGGCGGATGGGGAGATCCTGATCTTCGAGAAGATGTTCGAGAACCGCCTCTTCTTCGTCGACAAGCTGGTCGCGATGGGCGCTCGGATCACGCTGTGCGATCCCCACAGGGCGATCGTCAGCGGTCCGAGCCGTCTTCACGGCGAACGCGTGGAGAGCCCCGACATCCGTGCCGGGATGGCGATGCTCATTGCCGCCCTTGCGGCCGACGGCGTCTCGGAGATCGGCAACATCCGCCAGATCGACCGCGGCTACGAGGCAATCGACGAGCGGCTGCAGGGCCTCGGGGCGCAGATTGAACGTGTCTCTGCGGAGATCGCGGCGTAGCAAGTCTTTTGCCCTAACTCTCGTAAGGTCCGGCGGACGATGATTCACCCAATTCCGCCAGGAACCCGAGATGTGCTGCCCGATGAGATGCGGGAGCTGCGTCGACTCAATCGAGCCATGATCGAAGTGTTCGAGGATCGTGGCTACGGCGAGGTCTCTACGCCCGCGATCGAGTACGACGAGGTACTCGCGCGCGGTGACGGCCGGACGGCGGACTCCGCCTACCGTTTCTTCGACGAGCGCGGTGACCTGCTCACCCTGCGCTCGGACATGACCGTGCCGATCGCCCGGCTGGTGGCGACGCGCTACGCGAGCACGGATCCACCGCACCGCCTCTGTTATGTCGCCAACGCCTTCCGAGCGGTGCGCCCGCAGCGCGGCCAGATGCGCGAGTTCGTGCAGGCCGGGGTGGAGTTGATCGGCGCGCCGGCGCCAGACGGCACGGCCGAGGTGGTGGAGGTCCTAGCCGCGGCCCTCGACGCGGCGGGGTTGGACCGCGCCGTGATTGGGCTGGGGGACGCCGACCTCTACCGCCAGCTCCTGACCGAGTTTGGGGTCGAGGGGGAGGCGCGCGACTCAATCCTCGAACGGCTGGCGACGCACGACCTGGTCGGGCTGGAGGCCGAGCTCTCCGCGCTTGAGGGAATCGACGACAAGCAGTGCGAGACCTGTGTCGCCCTCTCCCAGCTGCGCGGGGGGCGCGAGGTGCTGGATGAGGCCCGCTCGCTTGGCGGTGAAGTCGTCGAGCGCGCCACCGCCCGCATCGATGAGACCCTCAGCGCGCTGGAGCAGCGAGGCGTCGCCGGCCGGGTTCAGATCGACCTCGGCCTCCTGCGCAACCTCGGCTACTACAGCGGCGCGATCCTCGAGGTCTACGACCCCGCGCTCGGGCACGTGCTCGGTGGCGGCGGTCGCTACGACAACCTCCTCAAGCGCTTTGGCCTGGACCTCCCGGCGGCGGGCTTCGCCCTTTATCTGGAGCGCGTCCATGTCGCACAGATGGAGGAGGAGTCGACGGAGAGTGGTGAGTCGTGAGCGTTGAAGTCGCCGGAATGGGCCGCGCCAAGGCCGACGGGCCGCTGAAGCTGGCGGTGCCCCGCGGTGCGCTGTTCGAGGAGACGCTCGACGCGCTCGACGCGGCTGGGATCGACACCGCCGAGGCCCGGGGCGAGTCGCGCGCGCTGATCTTCTCTGGCGAGGCAATAAGCCTGGTGACGATGCGACCTTCTGACGTCCCGACCTACGTCGAGGCGGGCGCCGCCGATGTCGGCATCACCGGCAAGGACGTCCTGCTCGAGCAATCAGACCGGATGGTCTACGAGCTGCTCGACCTCGGCTTCGGCCGCTGCCGGATGGTGCTGGCGGGGCGCAAGGGGGACGAACGGCTGGGCGAGTCCGAGCGCCGGCTCGGAATGATGCGGATCGCGACCAAGTACCCGCGCATCGCCGAACGCCACTTCGAGCAGACCGGACGGCAGGTGGAGGTGATCGAGGTCAAGGGCTCGGTCGAGCTGGCGCCGCTGACTGGTCTCGCCGACGGGATCGTCGACCTGGTCGCGACCGGCCGCACGCTGGAAGAGAACGACCTCGAGGTTCGCGAGGAGATAGTCACCTGCACGGCCCGCTTCGTCGCCAACCGGGTCGCCCACAAGCTGCGCTCGCGTGAGGTCGACGAGCTGACCGCGAAGCTGCGCGGAGGGGCTCCGCAATGAGACTGCGGCGCTTCGAATGGGAGGACGCCGCCGAAACCGCGAGTGCGATTCGGAGCTGGGCGTCCGCGGCCGTGCCGGAGGTCGATGTCGCGGCGATCGAGCGCGAGGTGCGTGAGGGTGGCGATGAGGCGGTGCTGAAGCTGACCGCGCGCTTCGATGCGACCGAGGTGCCCCCGCTGTCTTCGCTGCGCGTGGAGGCCGAAGAGGTAGCCGAGGCGCTGGCAGGGCTCGACGCCGGGATTCGCGAGTCGCTGGAGCTTGCCGCCGCCAACATCCGTGCGGTTGCCGAGGCGCAGGTCGATTCCGAGCCACTGGAGGTCGAGCTGCCGCAGGGCCAGTCGGTGACGGTGCGCGAGGTCGCGATCGCCGCCGCCGGCATCTACGCGCCGGGGGGACGCGCCGCTTATCCATCCAGCGTTCTGATGTGCGCGATCCCCGCCCGTGTCGCTGGCGTCGAGCGCCTGGCGCTCGCTTCGCCCCCCGGCCCGGACGGTCGCCTCAACCCGTTGGTACTGGCCGCGGCGGAGCTCTGTGGAGTCGATGAGGTCTACGCGATGGGCGGCGCCCAGGCGATCTTCGCCCTCGCCTACGGCACCGAGACGATCGCCCCGGTCGACGTGGTCGCTGGTCCGGGCAACGCCTGGGTGCGCGAGGCGAAGAGAGCCGTCTCCGGCCAGGTCGGGATCGACTCGCTGGCGGGTCCCTCCGAGCTGATGCTGATCGCCGGGCACGACACCGACTCCGAGTGGGCGGCGCTCGATCTCTGCGCTCAGGCCGAGCACGGCGCCGAGGGGCCTTTGGTTGCCGTCGCCGTCGAGGAGGCTGTGCTGGACGCCGTCGCGGCGGCGACGGAGAGTGCTGCCACCGAGAGGCCCGGGGTCGGCGACGCACCGCTGGCGCTGGTCCAAGTTCCCGATCTGAGCGATGCGATCGACCTGGCCAACGCGCTCGCCCCAGAGCACCTCGAGCTGCTCGAGGAGGACGCCACCCTGCTCGCCGAGAGGGTGAGGACCGCGGGCTGCGTCTTCGCCGGTCGCCACAGCGCAACCGCCTTCGGGGACTACGTCGCTGGCTCCAACCACGTCCTGCCGACGGGCGGGGCCGGCCGCTTCTCGGGCCCGCTTGGCCCCAGCGTATTTCGGCGGAAGGTCTCGACGGTGCAGGTTCCAGCCGGGGCGGCGGAGAAGCTTGCCCCACATGTCGACAGGCTCGCCCGAGCCGAGGGATTCCCCGTCCACGGCGAGTCCGCGATGATTAGGAGCGAGAACTCATGAGTCGCACAGCTAATAAGGAGCGCAGCACGGCGGAGACCCAGATCCGGCTCTCGCTCGACCTCGACGGGGGGGAGGCGAACGCAGCCACCGGCGTCGGGTTCCTCGACCACATGCTCGACCTGCTCGCCCGTCACGGGCGGCTTGGCCTGAAGGTCGAGGCCACGGGTGACCTGGACACCGGTGCCCATCACACGGTCGAGGACGTCGGCATCGTTTTGGGCCAGGCGCTCGACGAGGCCCTTGGCGACCGTGCAGGCATCCGGCGTTACGGCTCGGCCCTCGTCCCGATGGATGAGTCGCTGGCCGAGTGCGCGCTGGACATCTCGGGGCGGCCGCTGTGCGTCTTCGACGCCGAGCTCCCGGCGACCTCGATCGCCGGCTTCGACACCGAGCTGACCGAGGAGTTCTTCCGTGCTGTCGCCAACAGCGCGAAACTGACCCTGCACCTCTCGGTCCGTTCCGGGACCAACGCCCACCACATGATCGAGGCCTGCTTCAAGGCCTTCGCCCGCGCCCTGCGCGTCGCCGTCTCGGTCGACCCCGAAGAGAGCGGCGTGCCCTCGACCAAGGGGACTCTCAGTGAGTGACGGCGCCCGCATAGCGATCCTCGACTATGGCGTCGGGAACCTGCGCTCGGTGGAGAAGGCGCTCGAGCACATCGGCGCGACGGCGACGATCACCCGAGACCCCGACGAGGTCCGTGCCTCGGACGGCGTCATCCTGCCCGGCGTCGGTGCCTTCCCTAAGGCGATGGAGCGGATTCGCGACTTCGGGCTCGACGAGCTGGTCCGCGAGCAATGCGATGCCGGCGTGCCGATCCTTGGTATCTGCCTTGGCCTGCAGCTTCTCTTCGACTCCACCACGGAGTTGGGCGGGGCCACCGGGCTCGGCCTGCTTTCCGGTGAAGTCGACGGGCTTGACGCGCCGGGGCTGAAGATCCCCCACATCGGTTGGTCGCCGGTCCGCTGGGAGAAGGATTCACGCCTTGCCGAGGGGATCGAGACCGAGACGCCTTTCTACCTCGTCCACTCCTTCGCGCCGCGCCCGGAGCCCGGCGATCTGCTCGGCAGCGCCGCCTACGGCGCCCGCTTCGCCTGCGCGGTCGAGCGCAACAACGTCTTCGGCGTCCAGTTCCACCCCGAGAAGTCGAGCACCGCCGGCCTGCGGCTGCTCGCCAACTTCGCCGGGATCTGCGTCAAAGCACCCGCCCGGGCCGCCTGACCCCCGTGATCCTCTATCCGGCGATCGATATTCGCGGCGGTCAAGCCGTTCGGCTGACCCAGGGCGACTACGAACGGGAGACCGTCTACGACGCGGATCCTGTCGACGCCGCAACCCGGTGGGCCGGGGAAGGGGCGGAGTTCCTGCACGTCGTCGACCTCGACGGGGCGAAAGTGGGGGAGCCCCGGAACCTCGACGCGGTGCGGCGGATCGCGTCCGCGGTTGAGTGCCCGATCCAGGTCGGCGGTGGCCTCCGCAATGCGGCTTCGGTTGCCGCCGTGCTCGAGACCGGGGCCGAGCGGGTCGTGATCGGCACCGCGGCACTGCGCGACCAGGATTTCCTACAGGTGATGATCGACGCCCACGGCGATCGAGTCGTCGTCTCGGTGGACGCACGGGACGGCAGGGTCTCTGTGGCCGGCTGGACGGAGAGCAGCGAGAAGGACGCTGCTGAGGCCGTTGCCGAGCTGAGCGAGCGCGGCGTCTCGCACTTCCTCTGCACCGCGATCGAGGTCGACGGGACGATGGAGGGACCGGCGATTGACGAGCTGAACCGCATCGCTTCCACAACCGAGGCCGAGGTGCTCGCCTCGGGTGGCGTCGGCACGCTCGCCGACCTCGAGCTGCTCGGCCGTGTGACCGCCCCCAACGTCGAGGGCGCGATCGTCGGCCGCGCCCTATACGAGAGCCGCTTCACCGTCTCCGAAGCAATCGCTGCGCTGAAGGGATGAGAGGTTCAAGCGCCCTCCCCTGGAGGCCGTTGCGCAGCAGATCGCTCCTCTGCTTCGAACCGTGGTCCCCAAGCCTCCCTGGGAGGGCGCTTGAACCTCTCTACGCTTAGCGATCCATGGTTTTGAAACGGGTCATTCCCTGCTTGGATGTTGATGCGGGTCGTGTCGTCAAGGGCACCAACTTCGTCGGCCTGCGCGATGCCGGCGATCCGGTTGAGCTGGCCGAGCGCTACGACGCCGAGGGCGCCGACGAGCTGGTCTTCCTCGACATCACCGCCTC
>JBBDYO010000007.1:0-1387 GCA_040901495.1 Solirubrobacterales bacterium | reverse complement strand
GGTCGGCGATCAGCTTCAGCTCGTGCAGGCACTCGAAGTAGGCGAGGCGCGGGTCATACCCGGCCTCGACCAGCGTCTCGAAGCCGGCCCGCACCAGCTCGCTGGCGCCTCCGCAGAGGACCGCCTGCTCACCGAAGAGATCGGTCTCGCACTCGTCCTTGAAGGTCGTCTCGATGATCGCCGCGCGGCCGCCACCGATCCCGGACGCGTAGGCGAGGACGAGGGCGTGGGCATCGCCGGTCTCGTCCTGGTGGACGGCCATCAGACAGGGCACCCCGTGCCCTTCCTCGTACTGGCGTCGGACCAGGTGGCCGGGGCCCTTCGGGGCGACCATTCCGATGTCGACGCCCGGCGGGGGCAGGATCTGCTCGAAGTGGATCGCGAACCCGTGCGCGAAGAGGAGCAGGTTGCCGGGGGCTATCCCATCGGCGATCTCGGTATCCCAGATCTCTGCCTGCCTCTCGTCCGGCAACAGCACCATGACGATGTCACCGCGGCTCGCCGCTTCGGCGATGTCGAGGACCTCGAGCCCAGCCTCTTCCGCCTTGGCGCGGCTGGAGGAGTCGGACCGCAGGCCGACGACAACCTCAACGCCGGAGTCCTTCAGGTTGAGGGCGTGCGCGTGGCCCTGTGAGCCATATCCGAGAATCGCGACGGTCTTGCCCTCGAGCTTCGAGAGGTCGGCGTCCTTGTCGTAGAAGATGTCGTCGGTTTTCATGGCTGCGCAGGCTAGACGGTCGATACGAAATTCGCGTGCCCGCGGGGGCGCGACTGGCCAAGCTGGGCGGTGCGCGCGTTCGCCGCGCGTAGCAGCGCTACGTGCGGCGGGCGTGGGTGCCGATCCAGCGCAGCGCCAGGCGCGTCATCCGGGGGTGCGGGAATTTTGGATTACCGTCCCTAACGGAGGGCGCGCCGCAGCAGCTTGCCCGACGGGGTGCGCGGCAGCGCCGCCGCCAGCTCGACCCGCTTCGGCACCTTGAACCCGGCCAGCACCTCTGAGCAGTGGCGGCGCAGCTCATCGGGGGTGACGTCGGAGCCATCCTCGAGCACGACGACCGCGGTCACCGCCTGCTGCCACTCCGGGTCCTCGCGGCCGACAACCGCTGCGTCGGCGACGTCGGGGTGGCGCATCAGCACCTGCTCGACTTCGGCCGGGATCACGTTCTCCCCGCCGGTGACGATCATGTCGTCGATCCGGTCCTCGACGTAGAGGAAGCCCTCCTCGTCGATTCGGCCGAGGTCGCCGGTGTGCAGCCAGCCGTCGGCGTCGACCCGCCCGGGCGCGACGGTCGGGCCCTGGACGAGGATCTCGCCGTCCTGGATGCGCAGGTGAGTCGTCAGCAGAGGTCGGCCGGCCGACCCCACCATGCGGCGCGCCACGGCGGGC
>JBBDYO010000006.1:0-52658 GCA_040901495.1 Solirubrobacterales bacterium | reverse complement strand
GCGACGGCAAGCACGAGCACCCGAGCCAGGCCCTGCTCGACCTCTTCACCCTGCGGCAGCGCCTCGACTCGCTGGAGGGCAAGAAGATCTGGATCGTCGGCGACGTCCTCCACAGCCGTGTCGCTCGCTCCAACTTGATCGCCTTCCAGGCGATGGGTGCCGAGGTGACGGTGTGCGGGCCGCCGACCCTGATCCCACGCGACATCGAGCAGCTCGGCTGCTCGGTCTCCTACTCGCTCGATGAGCTCGGCGAGGCCGACGTCGTCTATGTCCTGCGGCTGCAGCGCGAGAGGATGAAAGAGAGCTTTATTCCCTCGATCCGCGAGTACGCGACCCACTTCCAGGTCGACTCGCGCCGGCTCGGCCCACGCCAAATGCTTATGCACCCCGGCCCTGTCAACCGTGGGGTCGAGCTCTCCGGCGAGGCGATCGACTCGCCGCAGTCGCTGATGACCGAGCAGGTCGCCTCCGGCCTGGTCGTGCGGATGGCGATCCTCTACGAGCTGCTCGCGGCCGGTGGTGAGCGGCCGGCGCCGAGTGTGGGCGAGGGCGCCGGACGGCCCACGCCGATAGGACAGCCGGCGTGAGCCTGGCGGACGCCCTTGAGATGCGCTCCGGGGAGGGTGCGGACCTGATCCTGCGCGGCGCCACGGTGCTCGATCCGGTCGCCGGGATCGAGGGCGAGCACGACGTGGTGGTCCGCGACGGGCGCATCGCCGAGCTCGCGGCGCCGGGCGCCGCGAGCGATGCCGAGGGGCTCGAGGTCGTCGACGCCGCTGGGCTGCACGCCTTTCCCGCCTTCTTCGACCCTCACGTCCACCTGCGCACCCCGGGCCAGGAGCACAAGGAGGACATCGAGACCGGCACACGCGCCGCGGCCGCCGGGGGCTATTGCGGGGTCTTGGCGATGGCCAATACCGATCCGCCCGTCTCGACTCCGGCCGCCGTAGAGGCGCTGCGTGAGGAGGCTCGCGAACAGGCCTCGATCCCGGTCGGCTTCCTCGCTACGGTCACCTGCGACATGGCGGGCGAGGAGCTGACCGAGATGGCGGCGATCCGCGACGCCGGCGCCGTCGGCTTCAGCGACGACGGGCTGCCGATTGGCAGCGCCCGAATCCTGCGCCGCGCGCTCCAATACCAGCGCCTTTGCGGCGGGACGATCGCCCTGCACGAGGAGGACTCGGAGCTCTCGGGGGACGGTGTGATGCACGAGGGCCGGGTTTCGGCGGCGCTGGGCCTGACGGGGATTCCCCCGGTGTCCGAGTCGACGATGATCGCTCGGGACGCCGCCCTGGCCGGCTATGAGGAGGGGCGGATTCACGTCCAGCATCTCTCCGCGGTGCAGTCGGTGGAGGCGGTCCGCGAGGCCAAGGCAGCGGGCGTGTTGATCAGTTGCGAGGCGTCCCCGCATCACCTCTGCCTCACCGACGAGGCGGTGCGAAGCCTCGACCCACTCCGCTTCAAGATGAACCCACCGCTTCGCGCCGAGGCCGACCGCCAGGCGCTGATCGAGGGGCTGCGCGATGGGACGATCGAGTGCATCGCGACCGACCATGCTCCCCACGCGCTGGAGGAGAAGGAGGTGCCGTTCGAGCAGGCCGCGATGGGGGTGACCGGCTTGGAGACGGCGTTCGCCGCCCTCCATACCGACCTGGTCCTGCCCGGCACCATCGACTTGGCTCTGCTGATCGAGCGGCTGGCGGGCGGCGCCGAGCCGTTCGGGCTGGAGCGGCCGACTCTGGCGCCGGGGAGCGAGGCAAACGTTGCCCTTTGCGACCTCAGCGCCGAGTGGACGGTCGGCGAGGAGGGGTACGAGAGCCGCTCGCACAACTCCTGGTGCGCCGGCCGGACCCTTACCGGCCGGGTGCTGATGACCCTCGCCGGCGGTCAGGTCGCCTACCGCCTGCGCAGCTTCTCCCTGGGAGTCGCAACATGAGCGCTGGCTACATCCTGCTCGAGGATGGGACCCGCTTCGACGGTGAGCTCTGCGCGCATCCCGAGGCGATCACCGGCGAGGTTGTCTTCAACACCGCGATGACCGGTTACCAGGAGTCGGTCACAGATCCCTCCTACGCCGGCCAGATCGTCGTCTTCACCTATCCGCTGATCGGCAACTACGGCGTCTCCGCCGAGGCGATGGAGTCCGATCGCGTCCATGCCCGAGGGGTGGTGATGCGCGACGCCAAGAACCGCGAGGACGTGGCGACCGCCGAGAGCGGCTGGCTCGACTGGCTCGCCGATTGCGGCGTGCCGGGGATAACCGGTGTCGACACACGGGAGCTGGTCCGCCATATCCGCGACCGCGGCGCGATGCGCGGCGGTATTTTCCCGGCCGAGCTGGCCGAGTCCGAGGCGCGCGAAAGGGTCGCGGCAGAGCCGTCGATGGACGGGGCCGACCTCGCCCGGACGGTGACCCCGCCGGAGCCGATCCGCTTCGAAGGGGACGGGCCGCATGTGGTCGGGATCGACACCGGCATCAAGCTGAACATCGTCCGGCAGCTCCGCGAGCGCGACTGTCAGCTCACGCTGTTGCCCTGCACGACCTCTGCCGAGGAGGTGCTGGCTGAGGACCCCGATGTCGTCTTCCTCGCCAACGGCCCCGGTGACCCGGCCGCGCTCGGCTACGTCGTCGAAACGGTCCGCGAGTTGGTCGGCAAACGTCCGCTATTCGGCATCTGCCTGGGCCATCAGCTGCTCTGCCGTGCAGTCGGGCTGGAGACCTTCAAACTGCCCTTCGGCCACCGCGGCGCCAACCATCCCGTCAAGGATTTGGCGACGGGTCGGATCGACATCACTTCCCAGAACCACGGCTTCGCCGTGCAGGGGCCGGGTGGCGAGCCGCGGATCGAGGCCGACGAGCCGGTTCGCTGGGAGACCGACTTCGGCGCCGCCGAGCTCTCCCACCTCAACCTCTACGACCGCACGGTCGAGGGCCTCGTGCTGCGCGATGTGGCGGCCGCAACCGTCCAGTACCACCCCGAGGCCGGCCCCGGCCCCCACGATGCCCGGCACCTCTTCGACTCCTTCCTGGAGCTTGCGAATGCCTAAGCGAACCGACATCGAGAAGATTCTGCTGATCGGCTCGGGGCCGATCGTGATCGGCCAGGCCGCCGAGTTCGACTACTCGGGAGTGCAGGCCTGCAAGGTGCTCCTCGAGGAGGGCTACGAGGTGGTTCTCGTCAACTCGAACCCGGCGACGATCATGACCGACCCAGAGTTCGCGACCTCCACCTACATCGAGCCGCTGCTGCCGGGCCCGGTGACGAAGATCATCGAGAAGGAGCGGCCCGACGCGCTGCTGCCGACCCTGGGCGGGCAGACCGCCCTCAACGTGGCGATGGCGCTGCACGAAGACGGCACCCTGGAGCGCTTCGGAGTCGAGCTGATCGGCGCCAATCACGAAGCGATTCGCCGTGCCGAGGACCGCGAGGAGTTCCGCCGCACGATGACCGAGGCCGGCCTGCGCATCCCGTGGTCGATAACGGTCGAAAGCCTCGGCGAGGTCGAGCAGGCGCTGTCGGAGGGCAAAATCACGCTGCCGGCGATCATCCGCCCGGCCTTCACCATGGGCGGCCAGGGCGGCGGCGTGGGGGAGACCGAGACCGAGCTGCGCCAGGTCGTCTCCGAGGGCCTCGCGGCGAGCCCGATCAACCAGGTACTGGTCGAGGAGTCGGTGCTCGGCTGGGGCGAGTTCGAGCTCGAGGTGATGCGCGACCGCAACGACAACGTCGTGATCGTCTGCTCGATCGAGAACGTCGACCCGATGGGCGTGCATACCGGGGACTCGGTCACCGTGGCGCCGGCCCAGACCCTTACCGACGCGCTCTACCAAGACCTGCGTGACCAGGCGCTGAAGGTAATTCGCGCTGTGGGAGTGGAGACCGGGGGCTCCAACGTCCAGTTCGGCGTCAACCCCGAGGACGGCGAGATCGTCGTGATCGAGATGAACCCGCGCGTCTCCCGCTCTTCGGCGCTCGCCTCGAAGGCGACCGGGTTCCCGATCGCCAAGATGGCGGCGAAGCTGGCGGTCGGCTACGCGCTCGAGGAGATCCCCAACGACATCACCCAGGCGACGCCCGCCTCCTTTGAGCCGACGATTGACTACGTCGTCACCAAGGTGCCTCGCTTTGCCTTCGAGAAGTTCCCCGGCGCCGAGGGCCGCCTCTCGACCCACATGCAGAGCGTCGGCGAGGTGATGGCGATCGGCCGGACCTTCCGCGAGTCCTTTGCCAAGGCGCTGCGCTCGCGTGAGCTGGACTCGACGCCCGAGCCGCCTGCCGGCGAAGAAGAGCTGCTCGAGGCGATTGCCGTGCCGTGCGCCGAGCGCTTCGACCTTGTGTTGGAGGCCTTCAAGCGCGGCATCGGCATCGACGCCGTGCACGAGCGCTGCCTGGTCGACCGCTGGTTCCTGCATGAGCTGCAGGCACTTGCCACCGAAGGGGACGGGACCGAGGGCCTTGTCCGCACCTACAAGGCGGTCGACACCTGCGCCGCCGAGTTCGAGGCCGCGACGCCCTACTACTACTCCGCTCACGAGCGCCCCAGCCCCGACGGCACGGTTGCCTCGGAGGTGCGCCGCGGCGATCGCGACTCGGTCGTCATCCTCGGCGCCGGGCCCAACCGGATCGGCCAGGGGATCGAGTTCGACTACTGCTGCGTGCACGCGGCGATGACCGCGCGCGAGATGGGCCGCGACGCGGTGATGGTCAACTGCAACCCGGAGACGGTCTCGACCGACTACGACACCTCCGACCGCCTCTACTTCGAGCCGCTCACCGCCGAGGACGCGCTGGCGGTCTGCGAGCAGGAGCGGCCCGAGGGCGTGATCGTCCAGTTCGGCGGCCAGACCCCGCTGAAGCTGGCCCGCGCCCTCGAGGAGGCGGGCGTGCCGTTGCTGGGCACCCCGGTCGACGCGATCGACCTGGCCGAGGACCGCGGCCGCTTCGGGGCCATGCTGCGCCGGCTCGGCATCAAACACCCGCCTTACGGGACCGCACTTTCGGCCGAGGAGGCGGCGGTGATCGCCGAAGAGGTCGGTTTCCCGCTGCTGGTCCGCCCCTCCTACGTGCTCGGCGGCCGGGCAATGGAGATTTGCTACGCGACCAATGACCTTGCCGCCTACCTGAAGGCCCACGTGAAAGCCGACCAGGAGCACCCGCTGTTGCTCGACCGCTTCCTCGAGAACGCGATCGAGGTCGACGTCGACGCCCTCGCGGATGGGACCGACGTCCACGTCGCCGGGATCATGCAGCACGTCGAGGAAGCCGGTGTCCACTCGGGCGACTCCGCCTGCGTGCTCCCGCCGCTCAGCCTCGGTGAGGAGATGCTGGCGGAGATCCGGGCGACGACCAAGCGGATCGCCCTGGAGCTCGGCGTGATCGGCCTGATCAACATCCAGTACGGGATCGCCGGCGGCGAGCTTTACGTGATCGAGGCAAACCCCCGCGCCTCGCGCACCGTCCCCTTTGTCTCCAAGGCGACCGGGCTTCCGCTGGCCAAAGTCGCGGCGCGGCTGATGCTGGGGGAGAGGCTGGCCGAGATGGACCTGCCCGAGCCGCCCGTGGGTCATGTCAGCGTCAAGGAGGCGGTGCTGCCCTTCGCCCGCTTCGCCGGGGTCGACTCGGTCCTCGGCCCGGAGATGAAGAGCACCGGCGAGGTGATGGGAATCGCCGCCGACTTCCCGACCGCCTTTGGCAAGGCGCAGGCCGCCGCCGGGGTGACCCTGCCGACCGAGGGTGCGGTCTTCATCACCGTCACCGACACCGACAAGCCGGCGGCGACGCAGTTCGCGGCGCGCTTCCACGACCTCGGCTTCGAGGTGATCGCTACCGGCGGCACCGCGCAGGCAATCTCCTCGATGGGGGTGCCGGTGACCCCGATCAACAAGCTGGGGGAGGGCTCCCCGCACGTCGTCGACCTGATTCGAGAGCACCGCTGCGACCTGGTGATCAACACGCCGACCGGCTCGGGCGCCCGGGCGGACGGTCACGCGATCCGCACGGCCGCGGTCCGCCACGGCATCCCGTGCATCACGACGATGACCGGGGCCTCCGCCGCGGTGCGGGCGATCGCCGCCCAGAAGCAGGGCGAGGCCGAGGTGCGCTCGCTCCAAGAGATCCACGGCGTCAGAGCCCAGCAGCCGCGATGACGGCGCCTTGGGGGCGGCGCCTCTGCGAGGTCACCGAGAACCGCGCCACGGGTGGCTACCGCGTCTTCTCTCTGCTCGACCGCGAGGGGCCGGCGCCGCTGCCGGGCCAGTTCTACATGCTCGCCACCGAGCGCCATTGGGAGCGAGAGGGGAGCAGACCGTTCCTCCCCCGCGCGCTTTCGGTGGCGGACACCGCGCCGCTTGAGGGCGGCGCCCGGCTCGACTTCCTGATCGAGGGGATCGGCCCGGGCACCGACCGGCTTTGCAAGCTGGAGGTGGGGGAGGGGGTCTGGGTCAACGGCCCGCTCGGCAACTCCTTCTCCGACCCCCACGAACTGCATCAACTTTTCAGCCCAGCAGATAGAGAAGTTGATGCAGTTCGGGGCGGTGGGAGGGGATCCGCGAAGGCAATGGGCGCGATCCTGGTCGGCGGCGGCATCGGCATTGCGCCGCTGGCGCTGCTGCGCCGCCGGTTTGTCGAGCGCAACGTGCCCACTCGCGTCCTGCTCGGCTTCCGGGACGCGGCCCACAGCGGCGGCCTCGATGACCTTTTCGCCTGCTGTGAGGTCGGCCTTGCCAGCGAGGACGGCCACATCGGCCACCGCGGCTACGTGACCGACCTGCTCGCCGCGATGCTCGACGGCGACGACGCATCAAGCGCAGCCGTGTATTCCTGCGGCCCGCCGGCGATGCTGGAGGCGGTGCGGTCGATGTGCGCGGACCGGGGCGTGGCCTGCGAGCTGGCGATGGAGTCGCCGATGGGCTGCGGCTACGGCGCCTGCTTCGGCTGCGCCGTCCCCAAGCCCGACGGTGGCTACATCCGCCTCTGCGTCGATGGGCCGGTGGTCCGCGGCGATCAGGTCGCCGAGGTGGCCCATGCCTGACTTCTGCGGCCTGGAGCTCAAAAACCCGATCGTCAACGCGTCGGGGACGTTCGACGCGATTGCCGCGAGGCGCGTGTACGGGGATGAGCTCCTGCGGGACTTCCCGTTCTCGGCCTTCGTCTCGAAGACGATCACGCCCGAGCCCAGGGCCGGGAACGAGCCGCAGCGGATCTGGGAGACCCCGGCGGGAATGATCAACTCGATTGGGCTTCCCAACAAGGGACTGGACGGCTTCCTGGCGGAGGACCTCCCGCAGCTGGCCGAGTTGCCGGTTCCCCTGATCGTCTCGGTGATGGGAACCAGCCAAGAGGAGTTCGCTCGCCTCATCGACGGGGTGGGGGGGCGCGAGGAGGTCGCGGCGATTGAGCTGAACGTCTCCTGTCCCAACGTCCATTCCGGCCTGATCGTCGGCGAGCAGCCGACCGAGACCCTGGCCCTGCTCGAAGCGCTGCGACCGCTGACGCAGAAGCCGCTGATCGTCAAGCTGACCCCTAACGTGGCGGACCCGGCGGCGGTTGCCGTCGCCGCCGAGGAGGGTGGCGCCGACGCGGTCTCGCTGATCAACACGCTGAAGGCCAGTGCGTTCAATCCCGCCACCGGCCGCCTCGGGATAGCGGCCGGGCACGGCGGCCTTTCAGGTCCAGCTGTTAGGCCAATTGCCGTGGCCCAGGTCCGCTCCGTCGCGGCGGCCGTCGGGCTGCCTGTGATCGGGATGGGAGGTGTTTCAAGCGGCGCCGATGCCCTCGAGATGATCCTCGCCGGCGCGACGCTGGTCGCGGTGGGCACCGAGAGCTTCCGAGACCCAAGGGCGGGCGGGCGTATTGCTATAGAACTTTCTGAGCGGTTAGCGGAGCGTGCCGATCAAAATTTCGAAGCGCCCTAATCTCAACCTCAACTCGAGGTCGAGGAAAATTTGCGCTTAAAAGACCATAAATGGCTAAAAAGCCCTTGCACGCGACCTTCTCGCGGCTATACTCGCCGCCCACATGCCTGCTCCAGTCAAGACCTCCGCAGCGGCCCCCGAGAGGTCGCTGGACCAGAGGATGGAGGCGCTGAGAAGGGCCAACGACATCCGCACCGCCCGCGCCAAGCTGAAGAAAGACTTGAAAGCGGGCCGGGCCAGCATCCACGCCCTTCTCCTCGACCCACCTGAGTACGTGATGACCGCGAAGGTCTTCGACATGCTCCTCGCAGTGCCGAAGTACGGGCGGGTGAAGACCAACCGCATTCTCAACCAGTGCCGGATCTCCCCCTCGAAGACGATCGGCGGGCTGTCCGAGCGTCAGCGGGCCGAGCTGGTCTCCCAGCTGCGCCGTTAACGCCGCCGAGCCGGTCAATATCCGGTCGGATGGCGAAGGTATTTGTGATCACTGGGCCCAGTGGGGTCGGCAAGGGCACGCTGATTGGCGAGCTGCTCGAACGGGTGCCGGACTTGGAGCTCTCGATCTCGGCGACGACGAGAGAGCCCCGCGCCGGGGAGGTCGATGGCCGCGACTACCACTTCCTCACCCCTGAGGAGTTCGACCGCCGGGTCGAGGCGGAGGACTTCCTCGAGTTCGCCACCTACAGCGGTAACCGGTACGGGACGCTTCGCTCCGAGGTGCGTGGCCGGTTGGATGCCGGTCGCTCGGTCGTCCTCGAGATCGAGGTGCAGGGGGCAAGGCAGGTGCGAGCGGCGATGCGGGAGTCCGTCCAGGTCTTCATCACGCCCCCCGATCCCGCCGTTTTGCGGGAGCGGCTTCGAGAGCGCGGGACGGATTCACCCGAGGCCATCGATACCCGGCTCGAGGTCGCGGAGCTGGAGCTGGCCGCCCAGGACGAGTTTGCCTATCTGGTGGTCAACGACGATCTAACTAAGGCCGCGGGAGAGCTGGAGGAGATCGTGCGCACCGAGCTCGGCCTGCCGTCGGATTAGGCCCACCGTCTACACTGCCTGGCCGAATGATCAAACCACGTGTAGACAAGCTTCTCGTCCACGCAGATTCGCACTACGCCGCAGTTGTCGTAGCCGCGAAGCGAGCGCGCCAGATCAACAGCTACTTCCACAACATCAGCGAGGGAAGCTTTGGCGAGTACCCGCCGCCCATGGTTGAAACCCATGGTGAGAGGAACTACCTCTCGATGGCGCTGGAGGAGCTCGCCGACGGCAAGCTCAAGTACGAGTACCGCTCCTAGCGCTCCCTGGCACCCCACCCAGGAGGAACCCGATGGCCAGAATCCTGCTCGGCGTAAGCGGCGGGATCGCCGCCTATAAGTCGTTGGAGCTGGCCCGACTTGCCACGGTTGCCGGCCACGGCGTGCGCGTGTTGATGACAGATGGCGCCGCCCGCTTCGTCGGCGCCGCCTCCTTCGAAGGCATAGTCGGAGCCCCGGTGTTGAGCTCCGAGTTCGAGCCCGACCCGATGCGTGGCGCTTTTCCCGGTGACCCCCGGCCCGAGCACGACCCGATCGGCCATCTCGAGGTCGCTTCCAATTGCGACGCCTACCTGGTCGCGCCTGCCTCGGCCAACACCCTCGCCAAGTTGGCCGCCGGGATCGCCGACTCGATGCTGACGACCTCCTTCCTCGCCTGCACGGCGCCCCGCTTGGTCGCCCCGGCGATGAACGACCGCATGTACGCCAACGCGGCCACGCAGGACAACCTCGCGACGCTGCGCGAGCGTGGCGTCACCGTGATCGAGCCGGAGGAGGGGAGGCTTGCCTCTCGCGGCGAGTTCGGTCGAGGCAGGTTGCCCGACCCGGCTCGCCTGCTGGAGCGGATCGAAGCGGTCCTGCCAAGCGGCAGCCGTCCCTGGGATGGCCTGCGGGTGCTGGTCACCGCGGGTGGGACCCGAGAGCCAATCGACCCGGTGCGCTTTCTCGGCAACCGCTCCAGCGGCCGGATGGGCTTGGCCCTCGCGGCCGCCGCCGCGCGCCGCGGCGCCGACGTGACCCTGATCGCCGCCAACGTCTCCCTCGAGGAGCCGGCCGGCATTCGTCGTATCGACGTCGAGACCGCCGCCCAGCTGGCCGACGCCGCCCGCACCGAGTTCCCCACCAGCCAAGTCCTCCTGATGGCGGCGGCGCCCGCCGATTTCCGTGCCGCCGAGGTCGCCGATGGCAAGCTGAAGCGCGAAGACGGGCTTGACCTGCACCTGGAGCCGACCGAGGACATCCTCGCCGGCTTGACCTCGGCCCGATCGGATGGCCAGACGATCGTCGGCTTTGCGGCCGAACACGGAGGGGACGCAGTCGAGCGGGCACGGGAGAAGCTTTCGCGCAAGGGCGCCGATCTGATCGTCCTCAATGACGTCTCCGATTCTTCGATCGGCTTCGAGAGCCCAGACAACGCAGTAACCCTGATCGACGCTTCCTCGGAGACCGCCGTTCCCAAGGCCTCGAAGGACACGGTTGCCGACGCAATCCTCGACCGGGTCAACCAGCTGAGGACCAAGGAGTCCCTCCCCAAGCGCTAGTCCAGTGGGTGGCGCAGAGGGAGGGGGGTCGAGGACGACCCCGCCCGCAGCGCCCCCTCCCATCTGCGACAGGACCCGCTGGCCTAGTGCCTGAGCGGGCTATACTGGTCGCAAGCTTTCTGTCCTATCCGTTGTACGAGAAGTGGGCCTGGCCCACTTTTTTTTCGCCCCAAACCCAGTGGAAGACCTCCAGAACAACATCCAGCAGCAGCTCTCCGAGCTCGACTCTCAGCTCGACCTGGTCGCGCTCGAGCGGCCCGGCTCTGAAGCGCTGCGCCTCTTCATCGACCACCCAGACGGGGTCGATTTGGCGCTGTGCGAACGGGTCACCAAGCACCTGACCCACCTGCTGGCCGATTTTTCGCTCGAGGTTTCCTCGCCGGGCCCCAAGCACCGCCCCAATCCCGTGCCCGAGACAGCTAAGGAGTCGCAGTGAGCAAGGAGATCGTCGACGCAATCAAAGCGCTCGAGCAGGAGAAGGGGATTTCAGCCGACACGCTGATGGACGCCCTCGCCGACGCTCTTCTCTCCGCCTACAAAAAAACCCCTGGGGCGGCCAAATACGCGCGGGTCGACCTGGACCACCAGACCGGCGACTTCCGGGTCTTCGAACTGATCCTGCCGCCGGAGCTTGAGGAGAAGCTGCTGGCCGAGGCCGCCGAAGCCCAAGAGGAGGAGCGCGAGATCGACCCTGAAACGGGAGAGCTGCGCGAGCCCGAGGAGCCCGAGCTGGACCCGGAGATGATCGCTCCCTACGAGGACCAGATCAGCACCCGCGACGTCACCCCCGACGACTTTGGCCGGATCGCCGCCCAGACCGCCAAGCAGGTGATCCTGCAGCGGATCCGCGAGGCGGAACGGATGATGATGTTCGAGGAGTACCAGGACCGGGTCGGCGAGCTGATCACGGGCATCATCCAGCAGTCCGACAAGCGCTACACGCTGGTCCAGCTGCGCGAGCGGGTCGAGGCGCTGCTGCCCAAGTCCGAGCAGGTCTACAACGAGCGCTACGACCACGGGATGCGCGTCAAGGCTGTGATCACCGATGTCTCCGACTCGACCAAAGGCCCGGCCATCGTCGTCTCGCGACGCAGCCCCGAACTGATCAAGAAGCTGTTTGAAATGGAGGTCCCCGAGATCGCCGACAAGCTGGTCGAAATCGTCGGCGTGGCTCGCGAGCCGGGGTACCGCTCGAAGATCGCGGTGGTGTCGCACGCTGACGGCGTCGACCCGGTTGGCGCCTGTGTCGGCCCTCGCGGCTCGCGGGTGCGGATGGTCGTATCGGAGCTGCGCGGGGAGAAGATCGACATCATCCCGCACAACGACGAGCCGGCTCGCTTCGTCGCCAAGGCCCTCTCCCCGGCCAGGGTTCGCGAGGTGATCGTCGACGACGAGGAGCGCCAGGCGACGGTGATCGTCCCCGACGACCAGCTTTCGCTGGCTATCGGGCGCGACGGGCAGAACGCGCGCCTCGCCGCCCGGCTTACCGGCTGGCGGGTTGACATCAAGTCCGAGACCGAGTTCTCCCAAGAGGACGAGGACGTCGAATACGAGGGCGAGGAAGCTTCTGACGGGCACTGCCTGGCTGTTCTCGCCAACGGGCGCCGGTGCCCGAACGCGGCGATCGGCGACTCCTCTTACTGCGGGCTTCCGCAGCACCAGGCCCTGAGCCGCTTCGAGACCAACCAACTCGCCGTTCTGTCGCCGCTTGCCGACGCCGAGGTGGAGATCCTCGCCGATCCGGACGCTGACGAAGGGCAGGTCTCCGAGCTGGTCGAGCGGGCCGAAGCTGAGTTCGTCGAGCCTGTCGAGGAGCCCGAGGAGGAGGTTGTCGAGGAAGTCGACGCCGAAGACCCCGAGGCTGAGGACTCAGAGGCTTCGCCCGCGGGTCCTGTCGCGGAGTCGGGCTCTTCGTCCTCGGAGCCTGCGGGCGAAGAGGCCGACTCCACGCCACCCGCGGATGAGGCGTCTGATGACGAGCGACCTCAGGACGACGCGGGCGAGGAGTCCGAGGAGCCTTCCCCAGAGGAATCAGCTGAGGAGACTGTTGACGAGCCCGAGGATGAGGAGGCTGCTGAGCCTGAGGCTGATGACAGCGCTGAGGAGCCTGTCGCTGACGAGGAGTCGGAGGAGGCTGGGGCTGAGGAGGAATCCGGCGAAGAAGTTGAGGCGGAGGAAGTCGAAGAGCCCGCGGAGCCCGAGGCTGGCGAGGACGAGGCCGAAGACGAGACGGTTGCTGAGGAGGCAGAGCAGTCGTAGTGGCCAATAAGCGCGTCCATGAGATTGCCAAGGCCCAGGGCCTGACCAGCAAAGAGGTCCTGGCCGCCTTGAGTGCGGCCGGGGTCGAGGCGAAGGCCGCTGCCTCGAGCGTCGATGAGGCTGAGGCGCTGAAGGCGCTGTCCAAGGCGAAGGGCGACGGGGCAGCCAAAAAAGCGCCGGCGGCGAAGAAAAAACCGGCAAAAGCCGCCGCGGCCACGAAACAGGAGGCCAAGCCGAGCCCCAAGCCCGCGGCAAAAAAAGAGGCGAAACCGGCTGCCGCCGGTAAACCGGCGAAAGGCCCTGTCCGTCCGGCCGAGAAAAAACCGGCAGCAGCTGGTGGCGGTGGCGGTGGCGGTGGGGCGAAAAAACGTCGCGTAGTGATCGACTCTCAGGCGGCCCGCCGCGATCAGATGGGCGGCCCGCCGCCACAGCGCCCGCCCCGCCGCCGTGGCGGTCGCCGGCGCCGGCCATTGCTCGAGGAGCCGCCGCTTAAAACCGAGGCCCCAGCGGAGCCGGAGGCGACCAAAGTGCAGTCCGGCGCCACCGTGCGCGAGGTGGCTGAGCTCCTCGGCCTCGGCAGCGCCGAGGTGATCAAGAAACTGATGACGATGGGGGAGATGGCGACCCTCACGCAAACGCTGACCGATGATTCGGTCAAGGCGATCGCCGAGGAGTACGACCGCAAGATCGAGATCGTCACCGCCGCAGAGGAGGAGATCGCGGCGCCGGAGTTCGAAGACTCCGAGGCGAGCCTGGTCGATCGCCCACCCGTGGTAACGATCATGGGCCACGTCGACCACGGCAAGACCTCGCTGCTCGACGCGATCCGCGAGACCGAGGTGGCGGCGGGCGAGGCCGGGGGCATCACCCAGCACATCGGCGCCTACCAGGTCCACCACGACAAAAGGACGATCACCTTCCTCGACACCCCGGGCCACGCCGCGTTCACCGCGATGCGCGCGCGCGGCGCCAAGGTCACCGACATCGCCGTGGTCGTGGTCGCCGCCGACGACGGCGTCATGCCGCAGACCAAAGAGGCGATCGACCACGCCCGCGCGGCCGATGTGCCGATCCTGATCGCGGTCAACAAGATCGACAAGGAGGGCGCGCAGCCGGATCGCGTCCGCAACGAGCTCGCGTCTGACGGCCTCAACCCCGAGGAGTGGGGGGGTGAGACGGTCTACTGCGACGTCTCCGCCAAGACCCACGACGGGCTCGAGAACCTGCTCGACATGATCCTGCTGGTCTCCGAGCTGGAGGAGCTGGGGGCAAACCCCGACACCGACGCCTCGGGGACGGTGATCGAGTCCCAGCTCGACCCCGGCCGTGGGCCGGTGGTCAGCATCCTCGTTCAGCGCGGCACGCTCGAGATCGGCGACGCGCTGGTGGCCGGCTCACAGTGGGGGCGGGTGCGGGCCATGCACGACTTCACCGGCGAGCGGGTCGAGACCGCCGGGCCGGGAATGCCGGTCGAGGTGCTCGGCTTCGACGGGGTTTGCGAGGCCGGGGAGTTCGTCCAGGCGGTCGAGAACGATCGCCGCGCCCGGCAGCTTGCCCAGGAGCGCGCAACCCGCCTCAAGACCGAGGCGTTGGCGCGGCGCCAGGCACGCAAGGTCAGCCTCGAGGAGGTCTTCTCAAAGGTGCAGGAGGGGGAGATCAAGGAGCTCAACATCGTGCTCAAGGCCGACGTTGCCGGCTCGCTGGAGGCGCTTCAGGACGAGATCGCGAAAGTTCCCCAGGAGCAGGTCGGGATCAACATCATCCACTCCCAGACCGGCGGCATCAACGAGTCCGACGTGATGCTCGCGGCGGCCTCCGAAGCAATCATCATCGGCTTCAACGTTCGACCCCTGGCCGACGCTCGGCGCGCCGCCGAGCGCGAGGGCGTCGACGTCCGCACCTACTCGGTCATCTACAAAATCACCGAAGACCTCCGCAACGCGATGGAGGGGCTGCTGGAGGCGGTCGAGGTCGAGGAGATCCTGGGCGAGGCCGAGATCAAACAGACCTTCAAGGCCTCCAAGGTTGGGCGGATCGCGGGCTGCATCGTCACCGAGGGCAAGGTCGCCCGCGATGCCAGCGTCCGCCTGGTCCGAGAGGGCACGGTGATCTGGGACGGCAAACTCGGCTCCCTGCGCCGCTTCAAAGAGAACGTGCAGGAGGTCGAGGAGGGCCAGGAGTGCGGCATCGTGCTCGAGGGCTACGCTGACGTCAAGGAGGGCGACGTGCTCGAGCTCTTCAAGACCAAGCAGGTCGAGCAGACCCTGGCGTAAGTGGCTATAAGATGGCCACGCCTCGCATGCGACGCATCAACGAGGTGCTTCGCGAGGTAGTCGGCTCTGCCATCACCACCGATTTGAGTGATCCTCGGATCGGCTTCGTCACCGTGACATCGGTCGAAACAAGCCCAGACCTTCGTAGCGCCAAGGTGCACGTCAGCGTTCTCGGCGACGAGGAGGCACGCGAAGCGAGCCTTGCCGCCCTGCGCTCCTCTCACGGCGTGATCCAGTCCAAGATCGCCGCCGAGACCCGCATGAAGCGGACGCCCAGCCTCACCTTCCACTACGACGCCACGGTTGAGCAGGGGATGCGAATCTCCCGCCTCCTCGACGAAGAAGAGCAATGAGCGACACCGGCGTTGGCGTCGCTGGCCTGGAGCGGGTAGCCGACGAGATCCGATCCCGTGACCGGTTCCTCCTCACGGCCCACGAGGGGCCCGACGGCGATGCCCTCGGCTCGTTGCTGGGGATGCATCGCTTGCTCACGCAACTGGGCAAGGACTCGGTGATGTTCATGGCGGCCAAGGAGTTCCCGTTGCCGATCGAGTACCGCTTCCTGCCGCTCGAGGAGGTCTTCCACGAGCCGCCGGCGGACATGGCCGACCGGACGGTTGTCTTCCTCGACTGCGGCAACATCGATCGGATGCCCGTCGACTTCCTCACCAACGGAGAGAGCTTCGTCATCAACATCGACCACCACCACGACAACACGATGTTCGGCGACGTCAACCTCGTCGACATCGAGGCCTCCTGCACGGCGGAGATCGTCTACGAGCTGGCGGCCCTGCTGGGGGCGGACGTGACCCCCGAGATGGCCTCGGCGTTGTACGTGGGGCTGGTGACCGATACCGGGAAGTTCATGTACGAGAACACCAAGGCGCGGACCCACCAGATTGCCGCCGAGCTGATCGAAGCGGGGGTGGACGTCGACGACACCTATCGTCGTCTCTACGAGCACGTCCCGATCGAGAAGCTGCGGCTCGTCTCCCGGGCCCTGGACGGCATCCAGTACCACTGCGCCGGCCGGCTCGTGGTCGCATACGTCACCACCGCGGACTACGAAGCGAGCGGCGCCAGTGCGGAGATGACCGAGGGCATCATCGACCACCTGCGCTCGGTCGAGGGCGCCAAGGTCGCGGCGCTGGTCCGAGACCTCGGGGACCGCGGCAGCGCCGCCCGCAAGGTCAGCCTGCGCTCCAGCGAGGGGGACGTCGACGTCTCGGCGATTGCCCGCAAGCACGGAGGGGGTGGCCACAAACGGGCGGCGGGCTTCTCCACCGACGCCACCTGCGAGGACCTCGTCCCCCTGCTCTGCGATGAGGTCGCCGCCCAGCTCGGTTCCTGAGGATGGGAGAAGGGGTGGAGGGCGCGGTGCTGCTCTGCGACAAGCCCGCCGGGATAACCTCGCACGACATGGTCCTCGGGGTGCGACGCGAACGTGGGTGCAAGGCGGGGCACGCCGGCACGCTTGACCCGTTCGCCACCGGCCTGCTGTTGGTCCTGCTCGGGCGGGCCACGCGCCTACAGCGATTCCTCACCGGTCTCTCGAAGACCTACCTCGCAACGGCCCGTCTGGGCTGGCGCTCCAGCACCGGCGACCCGGACGGGGAGCTGACCGAGACGGGCAGGGTCCCGGAGTCCCTGGAGCTGCCGACCGGGACCGTTCGCCTGCGGGTGCCGATGACCTCGGCGGTGAGGGTGGGCGGGGAGCGGCTCTACCGCAAGGCCCATCGCGGCGAGGTGGTCGAGACACCCGAGCGCGACGTGCAGGTGGACCGAGCCGAGCTGCGCGAGCATGGCGCCGACTTCGCGAGGTACGAGATCGAGTGCTCGGCCGGCACCTATGTCCGCACCTTGATCGAGACGCTCGACGATGCCTACTGCTCGGAGCTGCGGCGCGTGGCGATCGGGCCCTTCCGGATCGAGGACGCCGGCACGGAGCTGGGCGTCGAGCGCGTCGCCGAGCTGGTTCCCAGCGTGCGGGAGGCGCTGCGCTGATGGCGAAGATGGCGGTGACCTCGCTCCCGGACGCCACCCCTCGCCCTCGCCATGTCGCGATCGGGACCTTCGACGGGGTCCACCTTGGCCACCAGGCGGTGATCGACGATGCGGACACCGTCCTCACCTTCGATCCCCATCCGCTCGAGGTCCTGCACCCGGCCGCCCTGCCCAAGCTGATCATGCCCTTCGGGGTGAAGCGCGACGTGATCGAGGGGCTCGGGGTCGAGGAGCTCGTCGTGATCCCGTTCGACCGGGAGCTCGCCGCGCTCTCGGCGGTGGGCTTCATCGACGAGGTGCTGGTCGAGCGCCTCGGCGCCACCCAGGTCTCGGTCGGGGAGAACTTCCGCTTCGGCGCCAAAGCGAAAGGCGACCCGGAGATGCTCGCCTCGCGGTCGGAGTTCGAGACGCGCGTCGTGCCGCTGGTCGAGGTCGACGGCGAGGCGGTTTCCTCAACTCGGATCCGGGCCCTGATCGCGGCCGGGGAGATGGAGGCCGCGCAGCACTGCCTCGGCGCTCCGTTCATGGTCGAGGGGACCGTCGTGGAGGGCGATCAGCGCGGCAGGGAGCTGGGCTTCCCGACGGCGAACATCGTCCCCGACGACCGCCTCGCGATCCCCGGCCACGGGGTGTACGCAGCGTTCGCAAACGGCGTTCCGGCCGCCGTCAACGTGGGTGTGCGCCCGACCTTCGACACCGGCCGGGGCCTGCTGATCGAGACTTATCTGATCGACCGCAACGAAGACCTTTACGGCAGCACGCTGCGGGTCGCGTTCGTCGAGCGGCTGCGCGGGGAGAAGCGCTTCGCCGGGGTCGAGGAGCTGATCGCCCAGATGCGAATCGATGTCGAGGATGCGAAGCGGGTCTGTGCTAGCTTCACCGACGCATGACGCTGACGAAGGAAAAGAAGGGCGAGCTGATCGGCAAACACGGTCGCTCCGACGGCGACACCGGCTCCGCTGAGGTCCAGATCGCGCTGGCGACCGCGCGGATCAACGAACTCACCGAGCACCTGCGCGAGCACGTCAAAGACCATCACTCTCGTCGCGGGCTTTTGATGCTGGTCGGCAAGCGCCGCCGCATGCTGCGCTACCTCGAGCGGACCGATGTGGAGCGCTACCGCGCCCTGGTCGTCGAGCTCGGCCTGCGCAAATAGCGCCGCCCGTCCTCCCCGGGGACGGCCATGTACTCTCTTTGCGACAGAGAACGAGAGTTCTGAATGCAGATGGCCACCATCCGGGTGGCCGAAGGTAGGAAAACTAAATGAGCATGTTTGACGTTAGCCGTGTTTCGGTGGATGTCGGCGACAGCCAGATCTCCTTCGAGACCGGAAAACTCGCGAAGCAGGCGGGTGGCGCGGTCGTGGTTCAGGCCGGCGACACGATGGTGCTCTGCACCGCAACCGTCGGGAACCTTCGCGACGTGGACTTCCTTCCCCTCACCGTCGACATCGAGGAGCGGATGTACGCCGCGGGCAAGATCCCCGGCTCGTTCTTCCGTCGCGAGGGGAAATCGAGCGAGAAGGCGACGCTGACCGCGCGCATGATCGACCGGCCGATCCGCCCGCTCTTCCCCAAGGGCTGGCACTACGAGACCCAGCTGGTCGCGATCCCGATGTCGGTCGACCAGGTGCACCCCTACGACATCCTCGCGATGAACGGCGCCTCCGCGGCGCTGGCCATCTCCCCGGTCCCGGTCGCCCATCACGTCGGCGCGGTGCGGATCGGCAAGCTCGAGGGTGACTTCGTCGTCAACCCGCCCGAGGACCGCCACGAGGAGCTGGAGCTCGACCTGATCGTCGCCGGCACCGACGAGGCGATCCTGATGGTCGAGGCCGGCGCCGCGGGCGTCACCGAGGCCGAGATCCTCGACGCGCTCGACATCGCCCACGGCGAGATCAAGAAGCTCTGCGCGGCGATGGAGGAACTGCAGCAGAAGGCCGGCAAGCAGAAGATCGAGATCGAGCCGCCGCAGATCGACGAGTCGCTGCTGGAGGAGATCCGTTCCTCCTTCGGCGCCAAGATCGACGAGGCCACCTCGATCAAGGAGAAGCTCGCCCGCCAGGACGCCGCCGACACGGTCAAGAAGGAGGTCATCGAGGCGCTGGCCCCGGCGAATGCCGACGGCGAGGTCGACGAGGATCGCAAGGCCGAGGTCAAGACCGCCTACTCGGCGGTCGAGAAGGCGATCATCCGCAAGCGGATCGCGGTCGACAAGAAGCGGCCCGACGGTCGTGCCCAGGACGAGATCCGGCCGATCGAGTGCGAGGTCGACATCTCCCCGCGCGTCCACGGCTCCGCCCTGTTCACCCGCGGCGAGACGCAGATCCTCTCCAACGTCGCCCTCGGGACGACGCGGATGGACATGCGGATCGACACGCTCGGCCTGCAGACGACCAAGCGCTTCTGGCACCACTACAACTTCCCGCCCTTCTCGGTCGGGGAGGCTGGCTTCATGCGCGGCCCGAAGCGGCGTGACATCGGCCACGGCGCGCTCGCCGAGCGGGCGCTTCTGGCGACTATCCCCGACGAAGAGTCGTTCCCGTACGTGATCCGGGCGGTCTCCGAGACGCTCGAGTCCAACGGCTCCTCCTCGATGGGCTCGGTCTGCGCCTCCTCGATGGCCCTGCAGGCCGCGGGGGTACCGGTCTCGGCCCCGGTCGCCGGAGTGGCGATGGGCCTGATCAAAGAGGGCGACGACTACATCGTCCTCACCGACATCGCCGGCGTCGAGGACCACCTCGGCGACATGGACTTCAAGGTCGCCGGTACGGCAGAGGGCATCACCGCTCTGCAGATGGACATCAAGATCACCGGTGTCACCTTCGAGATCCTCACCGATGCGCTAGAGCAGGCCAACAAAGGCCGCCAGTTCATCCTCGGCAAGATGGCCGAGGCGATCGACGGCCCGCGCGAGAAGCTCTCTCAGCACGCGCCGCGGATCGAAGCGATCAAGATCGATCAGGAGAAGATCGGCGCCGTGATCGGCAAAGGCGGGGAAACGATCCGCGCCCTCTGCGAGGAGTTCGAGGCCGACATCGACGTCGAAGACGACGGCACGATCCGGATCTACGCCCCGACTGGCGATCTGGTCGAAGCCTGTGTCTCACGGATCGAGTCGATGACCAAGGAGGCCGAGATCGGCGACCGCTACAACTCCGCGAAGGTCGTCAAGACGACGACGTTCGGCGCCTTCGTCGAGTTGGTCAAGGGCACCGACGGCCTGCTGCATATCTCCAACGTGAAACCGGGTGAGCGGGTCGACTCCGTCGACGATGTGCTCAGCGCCGGCGAGGAGATAGACGTCACCGTGGTCGAGGTCGACAAGGAGCGCGGCCGGATCGGCCTGCGCCTTTCCGACGACCCGTCCGTCGCCGGCAAATCGCCTGAGGAGCTGGCCGCGGTTGGCTCCGGAGACGGCGGCTCGCGCCGCAACGGCGGTGACCGCGAGAGCCGTGGCGGTGGGGACGGTCGCAGACGTCGCACTGGTGGCGATCGCGAGCAGCGTCGCTGATATAGAGCATTGAGCGAGGCCCACCAAAGCACCCAGCTCGACTCGGGCGTCCGGGTCGTCACCGAGACCGATTCCTCGGTGCGCTCGGTGGCGCTCGGGCTCTGGGTGCGCACCGGCTCCAGGAACGAGACGCCAGCCCAGGCGGGCGTCTCGCATTTCCTCGAGCATCTGCTGTTCAAGGGCACCGAGCGCTTCTCGGCGATCGAGATCTCCGAGCGCTTTGACGGGCTCGGCGCCTCGGTGAACGCCGCGACGGGCAAGGAGACGACGCACCTGCACGCCCGCTTCCTCGACGAGCACACCGAGGAGGTCTTCGACATGCTCGCCGAGATGCTGCTCGCTCCGACCTATCCGGAAATCGATTCCGAGCGCGAGGTCGTGCTGGAGGAGATCGCGATGTATGAGGACGAGCCGCAGGACCGCGTCCACGACGTGCTCGCGGGCGCCGTCTTCGGCGACCACCCGCTCGGCTGGCGAGTGCTGGGCACGGCGGAGGTGATCGCCTCGATCCCGGTCCCCGACATCGACGCCTACCACCGGCAGCGGTACACCGCGGAGAACATCGTGATCGGCGCCGCCGGGAACCTCGAGCACGAGCAGATCGTCGCCCTGACCGAGCGATTGGTATCGCCGTCGGCCGGCGGAGGCGAGGCCGCTGCATCGAACGGGCTCGACGCAGCGGCGCGGTTCAACTTTTACCCAAAGGACACCGAGCAGTACCACATCTGCTTCGGTGCGCCCGGCATCCCCAGGGGGGATGACCGGCGCTTCGCGCTCGCCGTCCTCGACACGATCTTCGGCGGCTCACCGTCCTCGAGGCTCTTCCGCGAGGTGCGCGAGAAACGCGGCCTCGCCTACTCGGTCGGCTCCTACAACGACCAGTACACGGACTCCGGGCTTGTCGCGATCTACGTCGGCACCCGTGAGGACAACGTCGAGGAGGCCTGCACGATCATCGGCACTGAGCTGGAGCGGCTTCGCTCCGAGCCCGTCGCCGCCGAGGAGCTGTCCCGCGCCAAGGAGACCGTCAAGGGGCGGCTGGTCCTCTCGCTGGAGTCAACCGCCGCGAGGATGACCCGGGTCTCTCGGGCAACCCTCTTTGGCCTCCCGATCGAAAGCCTCGACGAAATGCTGGCAAAGGTCGACGCGGTCAGCGTCGACGAGCTCACCGAGCTGGCCGGCGAACTGTATGGAGCCGAGCGTCTCTCGGCCGCTTGTATCGGTCGCGAGGAGGACCGTTTCCGCACCGCGCTGGGACCGGTGAGCGAGGGCCTGGTGGCCGCGTGATTCGAGTTGCGGTGGCCGGGGCGGCGGGCCGGATGGGCCAGACCGTCTGCGCGGCGGTCGAGGGCGCGGAGGACATGGAGCTGTCGGCACAGGCAGATCCTGCGCTCGGCACTGAGCTCGCCGACGTCCTCGACGAAGCCGACGTCGTCGTTGACTTCACGACGCCCGACACCGCTCTTGCCAACCTCGAGCTCTGCCTCGGGGCCGGCGTCCACACCGTGGTCGGCACGACCGGCTTTGACCTCGAGTCGGCCCGCGGCATGGTCGAGTTGGCCGATCGCTCCAACTGCTTCGTCGCTCCCAACTTCGCGATCGGGGCCGTGCTGCTGATGCAGGCTGCACAGCTGGCCGCCCGCCACATGCCCGAGTGCGAGATCGTCGAGCTGCACCACGACCGCAAGCTCGACGCGCCCTCGGGGACCGCGAAGCGCACCGCCGAGCTGATCGAGGAAGCGGGTGGCAACGTCCACGAGCCGATCCACTCGGTCCGGCTCCCGGGCCTCGTCGCGCACCAGGAAGTCATCTTCGGTGGGGAGGGGCAGACGCTTTCCCTCCGCCATGACTCGATCGACCGCGTCTCCTTCATGCCGGGTGTACTGCTCGCCGCGCGCAAGGTGGGCGGCCTGCCGGACCGCTTCACGGTCGGCCTCGAGAAGCTGTTCTAGACAGGTACGCTGATGGCGATGAGCGAGATACAGGGAGTGCTGACGGCGATGGTGACGCCATTCGACGAGTCCGGCGCGGTCGACGAGGCCGCGACGCGCAATCTCGCGCGCTTCCTGGTCGAGAACGGCTCACACGGCATAGTCGTCGCCGGCTCCACCGGCGAGGCCGCGACCCTCAATGACGAGGAGCACATCTCGCTGCTGCGCGCCGTGGTTGACGAGGTCGGAGACGAGGCGACGGTCATCTGCGGCACCGGCACCAACGACACCAGGCACTCGATCGAGCTGACCAAGGCCTCGGCCGAGGCCGGCGCGGCGGCGGCGCTGATCGTCACGCCCTACTACAACAAGCCCAACCCGGCGGGGATTCTGGCCCACTTCGAAGCGATCGCGGAGGCCGTGCCGGACCTCCCGCTGATCGCCTACAACATCCCCTCTCGGGTGATCGTCAACGTCTCGCCGGCTGAACTCGCGGCGCTCGCCCAGATCGACAACGTGGTCGGGGTCAAGCAGGCGAACAACGACGAGCTCGAGCTGATCGACGGCATGGCGGTGCTGGCCGGCAACGACGACATCTTCCTCAAGACCCTCGAGATCGGCGCCGCCGGAGGCATCCTGGTTGCCTCGCAGTTGGTTGGCCCGCAGATGCGAGAGATGTGGGACGCGGCGCAGGCCGGGGACCTGGACCGCGCTCGGGAGATCGACGCGACTCTGAAGCCTCTGTTCGAGGCCTTGGCCGTGACGATCAACCCGATCCCGGTCAAGACGGCGATGGAGATGGCCGGCTTGATCCCCTCGGCAACCCTGCGCCTGCCAATGGTCCCGGCGGACGACGCGCAGCGCGCAACCGTGAGGGCTGGCCTCGAGGCCGTCGGCCTGACTGTGACGGCGGGCTAGACACGGTGGCTGGCAAGAAGCTTCGGGTCCTTCCCCTCGGTGGGTTGGGGGAGATCGGTAAGAACATGACCGCCGTCGAGTACGACGGTCGGATCGTCGTGGTCGACACCGGGCTGATGTTCCCGACGGCAGAGATGCTCGGGATCGACCTGGTCCTGCCCGACTTCTCCTACCTCCGCGATCGCGCCGAGGACATCGAGGCGATCGTTCTCACCCACGGGCACGAGGATCACGTCGGGGCATTGCCCTACGTCCTGCGCGAGATCGGCTACCCGCCCGTGATCTACGGAGGGCTGTTGACGGTCGGGATGGTGCGCTCCAAGCTCGACGAGCACAAGCTGAAGGACGCGCCCCTCGAGGAGTTGCCGGCGGGGAAGGTCGTGGAGGCCGGCCCGTTCACGCTCGAGCTGATCCACCTCTCGCACTCAATCCCCGATGCGCGCGGCGTGTTGCTCACCACCGAGCTTGGATCGGTCCTGATGACCGGGGACTACAAGTTCGACCAGACTCCGGTCGACGGCCGGCCCGCCGACATCTCGCGGCTCGCCGAGCTGGGCCGCGATGGGCTGCTGCTGCTCTGCGGCGACTCGACCAACGCCGACCGGCCCGGGATCGCCCCCTCGGAGGCAAGCGTCGGGCCGGCGTTGCTGGAGACCTTCGGTGCCTGCGAGGGGCGGATCATCGTCACCTCCTTCGCCTCGAACATCCACCGGGTCCAGCAGGTGATCGACGCGGCCGTGAAGCTGGACCGCCGGGTGGCCCTGGTCGGCCGCTCGATGCGCAAGAACTTCAACATCGCCTCCAACCTCGGCATTGCGAACGCCCCGTCGGGGCTCTTCATCCAGCCGCGTGAGATCGGGGATTTCCCCGACGAGAAGGTCGTCGTGATCTCAACCGGGAGCCAGGGCGAGCCGCTCTCGGCGCTGCGGCGGATGGCGAACAACGACCATCGCGACGTCGAGCTGCACTCTGGCGACACCGTCGTCTTCTCAGCCACTCCGGTCCCGGGCAACGAGCGCGCGGTGAACGAAACGGTCGACCGGATCTATGAGATAGGCGCCTCGGTCGTCACCGCGAAGGACGCGCCGATCCACGCGTCGGGGCACGGCTGGCAGGAGGAGCTGAAGCTGATGATCAACCTGACCAAGCCGCGCTACGTCCTGCCGATCCACGGCGACCACCAGCGACTGCGACTTCATGCAGGGCTCGCCGAATCGGTGGGCATTCCCCCCGAGAACATCTTCAAGGGGCGCAACGGCCTGCCGCTGGAGATCGACGAGCAGGGGGCGAGCTTTGGCGAGGACATCCACGCGGGCGTGATCTTCGTCGACGGCGTCGATATCGGCGAGCCGGACGACGTCGCTCTGCGCGATCGTCGTGAGATCTCCGCCGACGGCATCTTCATCGTCGTCGCGACGATCTCCACCGACGACGGCACGGTCGTTGCCGATCCCGAGGTGATCTTCCGGGGCGTCGCCTTCCTCGACGAAGCCGACGGGTTGGTCGATGAGCTCAAGGATGTGGTCGAGGACACCTTGGATGAGGCCGCCGAGGCGAAGACGCGAGAGGTGCACCTGATTCAGGAAGACCTCCACGACGCGCTGGCACGGCTCGTGTACGAGAGGCTGCGGCGGCGGCCCATGATCCTCCCGGTTGTAGTTGAGGTTTAGCGAGGGCTGCGGCGGGCGGGTCCTGTTGCGCCCGATCAGCCTTGGTTAGGCCTCAACTTCTCGGTCCTTGAGCTGATTCACCCCGACACCACCCGCCCGAGGGGCGCCGGCTAGAGGTAGGCGGACGCGGAAGAGGGCGCCTTCGCTTGGAGATTGGGTTACTTCGGCGGTGCCGGCGTGGGAGGTTGCCACGGCGTGGACTATTGCCAGGCCGAGGCCGCTACCGCTCCCGGCCATCGTGTCCGCCGGCCCGTCGCCGCGGACGAAGCGCTCGAATATCTGCTCTGCCATCTCGGGTGGGACGCCCGGCCCGTCGTCGTCGACTTCGACCACCGCGCGCCCCCCCTCCGCGCGGACCCGTAGCTCGATCCTCGAGCCCGGGGGCGTGTGCCGGACCGCGTTGTCGAGCAGGTTGAGCACCATCCGGTGCAGCTCGTCGGGGTTGCCATTGACCGGTAGGGCCCGCTCGTTCTCGATCCGCAGCTCGCGTTCCCCCACCGTGGGGGCGACCTCGACGGCGGCGTTCCCGGCCGCTTCGGCAAGATCGCAGCGCGTTCGCGCCCCAATCCGCCCGGCGTCGGCGCGGGCCAGGAGGAGCAGGTCGGCGACCAGGCGGCTCATCCGGCTCGAAGAGCGCAGGGCGGACTCGACGATCGCGCGCTCATCCTCTCGTACCGGGTCATCCAGGCCTGCTTGGAGCAGCTCGAGGTTGGCTAGAACGCTGGTCAGCGGCGTGCGCAGCTCATGGGAAGCGTCGGCGACGAACTCCCGCTGCCTTTTCATCGCCATCTCACGCTCCGCCCGCGCGGCGTCGAGCGAGCGAAGCATCGTCTCAAGGGTGCCGGCGAGCTCGCCCACCTCGTCATCTGCCCTCGGATTCGGCATGTGGCGGGAGGGGTCCCCTGTCGTCGCAATCTCCCGGGCGGTCGCGGTTAGGGATGAGATCGGGCGCATCGCGCGGCCGGCGATCGTCAGGCCGGCGATCGCCGCGAGCAGGGTCGCGCCGAACACCCCGGCGGCGATGATCAGCCAGAGCCGCTCGATCGTCTGGTCGATGTGCGCAAAGCTGCGCCCGTACTGGATGTACCCGGTGGTGCTGCCGTTGATGTCCCTGATCTCGGCAGTTGCGACCCTCGTGCCCCCGTGCGTGGAGAGGCCTGTCGTCGGCCGCCCCAAAGTCAGGGCGTCGGTGCTCTGCTTGATCAGGCGCCCTTCCACATCGAAGACCCGGGCCGAGGCTTCGTCGGGAAGGACGACGTCGTCGAGCTCGGGGCTGCGGACCAGCGTCCCGAACGTGGTCGGGGTGATCTGGAATTCCGACGCGAGGCTCTGCGCGGCGCCCTGCACCTCGTGGTCGAAGTCGTCGCGTATCTGCTTGCTCGCCACCTGGCCGATGATCACCGCGAAGATGAGCAGGATCGCCAGCGTCAGCCCGGCCGAGGTGACAGCTAGGCGCCAGCGGACCGGCCAGTTGCCGGGCCTGAGCCGCGCGGTGCGGCGTCGAGGCCGGGTAACACTTTGTTTCACCGTCAATCCTTCAGCACGTAGCCGGCGCCGCGTTTGGTGTGGAGTAGCCGTGGCTCATCGCCGGCCTCCAGCTTGCGGCGGAGGTTTGAGATGAAGACGTCGATCGTGTTCGTCGCCGCGGTCGGGTCGTATCCCCAGACGTCGTCGAGCAACTGCTCGCGTGAGACGATCAGCCGCTCGTTGCGCATCAGGTACTCGAGCAGCTCGAACTCGCGGTTGGTCAGCTCGATCTCACGCTGGCCGCGCCTCACCTCGCGGGTCGCCGGGTTGAGGAGGAGGTCGCTGACTTCCAAGGAGGCAGAGCCGCGGGGTGGGCGCCGGCGCAGCAGCGCCCGAATCCGGGCCAGCAGCTCCTTGCGCTCGAACGGCTTGACGAGGTAGTCGTCGGCGCCGCTGTCGAGGCCGCCGACGCGGTCCTCGGTCTCCGCGCGCGCGGTCAGCATCAGGATCGGTACGTCGCTGTCGTCGCGCAGGCGTCGGCAGACCTCGACACCGTCGAGGCGAGGCAGGCCAAGGTCGAGGATGACGAGGTCGGGGACGAAGCCGGCAGCGACGTCAAGGGCATCGATTCCGTCGCCTGACGTACGGACCTCGTAGCCCTCGTTGCGCAGCGAGCGGCGCAGGACATCGGCAATGTCCTCGTCGTCCTCGACAACGAGGACGCGCCCGCCCGCCGGATCGGTCTCGGCCTTCAGCATCGCTACCGATGTTAGCCGCGCCGCGCCGCATCCCAGAGGGGTTTTAGGGCGAATTTATGCCGCCTGGGGGCCCTGCGCAGGGGTAGGGGGGTTCGTGTCGAACCGGGAGGGAATGTTCGTGCGCAAGAAGCGAGGCGGCCCCAAGCGTGCCCCCAAAGCGAAAAAGAAAGCCCAGCCGCGGGTTCCGAGGCCTCAGCTCCCGAAGGGGATCGAGCAACGCTACCTCGATCTCCTCGGGCTATTCCTGATCGCCTCCGGGGTCTACCTCACCTTCATCCTCTTCCTTGGCTGGGAGGGGGGCAAGGTGGGCTACGGAGTGGAAACCGGGCTGACCTATCTCTTTGGCGAAGTCGGCGCGCGTATCGCGGTCATCTTGATGTTCGTCGTCGGGGGGCTGCTGGTGACGGGCACCTCGGTGGCGACGATCTTCCGCGGCATCGGCCGGGGGCTGCGCAGCATCTTCCTCGGCAGTCGCGGGATGGCGCAGACCGTGGCCGACGGCCGCCGGGCGAGGCAGGAGGAGAAGACCTTCGCCTTCGAGACCCAGGCCGGGCCGACCGACGTGATGAGCTCCTACCCCGAGGAGGATGAGCTCGAGCCGACCGTCGCGATCGTTGAGGATCACGAGGAGCTCCCCGAGCGCGATACCGAGGGTTTTCCGGAGCTTGACGAGCCCGATGGAGAAGAGGAGAGCTTCGAGGAGGCCGCCGCCGGTGTTCACGCGGAGCCCGAGCAGCCCGTGCTTACGCCGATGGGCAATGCGCGTGGGGTGACCGCCTCCGATGAGATCGCCTACCGACCGCCGGCCGCCAAAGTGCTTGAGAAAGGCGGGGCCGAGAAGGGCCCGGACCCCCGCGACCACGAAGTGATCGGGCGCAAGCTGGTCGAGACCCTCGGGCACTTCGGCGTCGAGGCGAAGATCGTCGGCATCGTCAGCGGCCCGCACGTCTCCCGCTTCGAGCTGCGCCTCGCCCCCGGGACCAAGGTGAAGAAAGTCACCGAGCTGTCCAACGACCTCGCCTACGCGCTTGCCTCCACCGACATCCGCATCCTCGCCCCGATTCCTGGGAAGCAGGCGGTTGGCGTCGAGGTGCCGAACACGCGGCGCCGCATCGTCCGCCTCGGTGACATCTACGCCGACCGGCCTCAGAAGACCTCGCCCCTGGTCGCCTGGCTGGGCAAAGGGATCGACGGCAACCCGGTCTGGACCGACCTCGCGAAGATGCCCCACATCCTGGTCGCGGGCACGACCGGCTCGGGGAAGTCGGGGTGCGTCAACGCGATCCTCACCTCGATCCTGATGCAGGCCTCGCCCAACGATGTCCGCCTCGTCCTGGTCGACCCCAAGCAGGTGGAGCTGAACCACTACGAGCACGTCCCTCATCTGCTGACGCCGGTGGTGACCTCGCCGCGGCTCGCCGCCAACGTCCTAAACAACCTGATTGGCGAGATGGAGAGTCGCTACGGGGTGATGGGCGAAGCCCGCTGCCGCAACCTTGCTGAGCTGAACCGGTCACGCATAAAGGCCGGCGAGGCGCCGCTGCCGCACATCCTCTGCGTGATCGACGAGCTCGCCGACCTGATGATGGTCGCGCCCGCCGAAGTCGAGGACTCGATCATCCGGCTCGCTCAAAAGTCGCGTGCCACCGGGATCCATCTGGTCCTGGCGACCCAGCGGCCATCGACCGACATCATCACCGGGACGATCAAGGTCAACATCCCGGCGCGGATCGCCTTTGCCGTCTCCTCGCAGACTGATTCGAGGGTGATCCTCGACCAGGGTGGGGCGGAGGCCCTGCTCGGCCAGGGCGACATGCTCTTCCGCGGTGCCGGGACCTCGAAGCTGCAGCGCATCCAGGGCGCGTTCGTGACCGAGGAGGAGATCGCTCGCATCACCGGGCACTGGGCCGATCAGGGGGAGCCGGAGTTCGAAGCCGAGCTGCTCGAGGTCCACGACGAGAAGGGGCTCGGCGATGGTGAAGACGACTTCGACCCCGACAGCGACGATTTGCTTGAGGAGGCGATCCGCCTTGTGGTGCAGACCGAAACCGCGTCGGTCTCAATGATCCAGCGTCGCCTCCGCGTTGGCTACACGCGGGCCGGGCGCCTGATCGACATGCTCGAGCGGCGCGGCGTCATCTCCGGCTATGAGGGTTCCAAGCCCAGGCAGGTTCTGATCACGCTGGCCGACCTACCGCGCGTGCTCGGCTCCGATGCAGAGCCGGAAGGCGGCGACGCCGACGACGTCCAGTAACACCCTTGCCCTAACGGCCGGTGTCAACGTAGCCACGAGGCTACGATGCTCGGCGATGGCTGAGGAGCGACCGGTTCGAGCGGGGATAGTGGTCACCGGGACCGAGGTGCTGACCGGACGGATCGCCGACCGGAACGGGCCGTGGGTCTCCGAACAGCTCGCCGAGCTGGGGGTCGAGGTGGCCCACATCCTCGTGGTCGGCGACCGTCCAGAGGACCTCGAGTCGGCGCTTCGCTTCATGGCGACCGAGCGCATGGACCTGATCGTCACCTCCGGCGGCCTTGGCCCGACGGCCGACGACTTGACGGGCGAGGTCGTGGCGCGCTTCGCGGATCGCGAGCTCGTCCTCGACGAGGAGATGGAGGAGAAGATCGCGGAGATCCTGCGTGGCTTTGCCCGTCGCTTCAGCTTCGACGAAGAGGCGGTCATGGAGGCCAACCGCAAGCAGGCGATGGTGCCCGAGGGGTCGACTCCGCTCGATCCCGTCGGCACCGCTCCCGGCTTTGTTGTGGAGGCCGGCGAACGACTGGTGATCGTCCTACCGGGCCCGCCGCGCGAGCTGCAGCCGATGTGGCCGGCGGCGATGGACACCGAGCCGGTGAAGGAGCTGCTGGCCCGGGCGACGCCGCTACACGGGTACACGCTGAGGATGTTCGGCATCCCGGAGTCCGAAATCGCCAAGAGCCTGCGCGAGATGGAGGACGAAGGCACCGCGCTCGCCGAGGTTGAGATCACGACCTGCCTGCGCCGCGGTGAGATGGAGATCGACATTCGTTACCGGGATGAGGGGAGGAACACGGCCGAGGCGGTTTTGGAGGGGCTGACGGAGCGCCACAGCCGCCACCTGTTCAGCGTCGACGGGGAGACGATCGACGCCCAGGTGGCGAAGCTGCTGAAAGGCCGCAAGCTCGCCCTTGCCGAGTCCTGCAGCGGTGGCCTGATGGCATCGCGGATGACCAACCTTCCCGGCTCCTCCGACTACTTCATGGGCGGCATCGTCGCCTATACCTATGAGGCCAAAGCAGAGCTGCTGGACGTGGATGCCGAGTTGTTGAAGGAGAAAGGGGCCGTCTCCCCCGAGGTGGCCGAGGCGATGGCCGTCGGTGTGCTGGAGCGCTTTGGCGCCGACGTCGCGGTCGCCATCACCGGTATCGCCGGTCCCACTGGGGGAACGGAGGAGAAGCCGGTCGGCTACGTCTGCTTTCACGCCCGCACCGCGGACGGCGCCTCGCTTGCGCGCGATCCGGTGATCCCGGGGGGTCGGGACGACATCCGCGAACGCTCGGCCCTGGTCGGGATGCACATGCTGCGGACCCTGCTTGGCGACGTTGAGCCTCCCCTGTAGCTCTTTCGGCGCCGTTTTTTGACAGCGAGGCGTTGTGTCGCGCGTTCTGGCTGCGTAGCTTGCCGGCATGGCCAAGGAGAGGCTCAAGAGCCCGCGCGCACGGCTGTTCATAGCTTTGGACCTGCCCGCTCAGATGCGCGCGGCAATTGTCGAGTGGGGGAGGGACGCACTGAGCGACCCGGCATTGCGCCGGGTAGATGCTGAGTCGCTGCACATCACGCTGGCTTTCCTCGGGTACCTGCCCGAGAGGGAGATCGAGCGGTTGGCGGCGATCGTCACTTCGGTCAAAGCTTCGGCGCCGCAGGTTGAGCTGCGCGACCCGGTACCGAGACCCGCCCGCGGCCGGCCGCGCCTTTACGCCCTGCCGGCGGAGTCTTCGGGGGCGGTTGACCTTCAGGCTGCGCTGCGGGAGGAGCTGGTGGCGGCGCGGCTCTACAAGCCCGAGAAGCGGTCGTTCTGGCCCCATGTGACCGTGGCCAGGGTGCGCTCCGCGGGCATGGGGTCTAGGCAGGCGATGCGGGTCGTCGAGCCCCCACAGAGCCTGCCTGAAGAGTTAGGCGAACACGCGTTCGGTGCCGTCCGATTGACGCTCTATCGTTCTGAATTTCAGCCACGAGGTGCGCGTTATACCCAGTTGGCCCAAATCGAGCTGCCCAAAGGGCAGTAGTGAGGTGGAATAAATGGCAGACAAAAAAGCAACCCTGAAGGACGCCTCGGCGAAGGAGGCAAAAGCGAAGGACGCGGCGCTCGTGGCCGCAGTAACGCAGATCGAGCGCGACTTCGGCCAAGGCGCCCTGATGCGGCTGGGTGCCGACGCCGCGCTCCCGATCGAGGCGATCCCAACCGGCGCGCTCTCACTCGACTTAGCTTTGGGCATCGGTGGCGTCCCGCGCGGACGGATCGTCGAGATCTTCGGCCCGGAGTCCTCGGGGAAGACGACGCTGATCTACCACATCATCGCCGAGGCGCAGGCCCTGGGCGGCGTTTGCGTCTTCATCGACACCGAGCACGCGATGGACCCAGTCTATGCTCGTGCGATCGGCGTCGACACCGACGAGCTGCTGGTCTCCCAGCCCGATTTTGGCGAGCAGGCGCTGCAGATTGCCGACCGCCTGATCGCGTCCGCCGCCGTCGACGTGGTGGCGATCGACTCGGTCGCCGCCCTGACCCCGAAAGCCGAGCTGGACGGCCAGATCGGCGACACCACCGTCGGTCTCCAGGCCCGCCTGATGTCGCAGGCGATGCGCAAACTGGCCGGCAATCTCAGCCGCACCAACACCGTCTGCCTCTTCACCAATCAGATCCGGGAAAAGATCGGCGTCCAGTTCGGCTCTCCGGAGACCCAGCCCGGCGGCCGAGCGCTGAAGTTCTACTCCTCGCAGCGGCTCGACATCCGCCGCATCGAGACCCTCAAGGAAGGGACAGAGGCGGTCGGCAACCGGGTGCGGGTCAAAGTCGTCAAGAACAAGGTTGCCTCTCCCTTCCGCCAGGCCGAGTTCGACATCGAGTACGGCGTCGGCATCTCACGCGAGGGAGGGCTGATCGATTTCGGCATCGAGCACGACCTGGTGAAGAAATCGGGCGCGTTCTTCTCCTATGGGGAGACGCGGCTCGGCCAAGGGCGCAACAACGCCAAGCAGTTCTTGGCAGACAACCCCGAGATCGCGGACGAGCTCGAAGCCAAGGTGCGGGCCGCGCTCGGCATCGGGAGCGAGAGCAACGCGGCACCGGCCAAGTCCGAAGCTCCCGCCGCCGCCGCTGAGCCCGAGGCTGAGGCCAAAGCCGCTTAGAACCTGGCTTGCCGGCATCTATCCGCTGGCGACAGCGGATAGGATTCCGCCGCCCATGGACAACGAAACGCTCTTCTACGTCACCGGTGCCCTGCTTGCGGGCTCGGCCGTGGTGTTCTCCCTGCTGGCCCTTCGTCTTGAGAAGTTCCCGGGGCGTGCGGCGCCGATCGTTGCCCTCTGGTTCATCGTGCTGGTGGGCTCGGTGACGACGTTTGCGGTGCTGCACGCCAAGGACGAGAAAGAGCACAAGGAGCATGCGCTGTCAGAGACCACCCACGAGGCTGAAGAAGAGGAGGCCGAAGTGGTGGACGAGAGCGCTGCGGGTGATGCGGATGAGGGTTCAGAGGGTGGCGGCTCGGAGGGACACAAAGCCGAGAAGCCGGCGCCCGAGCCCAAGGCCAAGTCTCCAGGTGGCACCCTGAAGCTCGCGGCGAGCCCGACCGCGCTCGCTTTCAACGCCACCAGCCTCGAAAGCAAGCCGGGCAAGGTGACGATCGACCTCTCCAACCCTTCGAGCATCGAACACGACGTCGCGATCGAGCAGGACGGCAAGGAGATCGCCGGCTCGGAAACGGTCACCGAAGGCGACACCTCTGTCAGCGTGGAGCTCGCACCGGGCGCCTACACCTTCCTTTGCACCGTCCCCGGTCATGCCGAGGCAGGCATGGAAGGCACGCTCACCGTCAAGTAGACCGGCGCATATCTGCGTCCGACGATCTGCTCGGCTCACACACCGTCAGTACCCTGCCCGGTATGGGTACGTACCACGTAACCACGTTCGGCTGTCAGATGAACGTGCACGACTCCGAGCGCATGCAGGGCATGTTGGAATCGCTTGGCTACCGACAGGCCGAGAGTCGCGACGAGGCGGACGTGATCCTCTTCAACACCTGCTCGATCCGAGAGTCGGCGGACAACCGGTTCATCGGGCACCTGGGCGAGGCGAAGCGGCTGAAGACAGAAGATCCCTCGCGAATTGTCGGAGTGGGGGGCTGCTGGGCCCAGTCGGTCAAGGACGAGGTGTTCCAGCGCTTCCCCTTCGTCGACGTCGCCTTCGGGCCCGGCCAGATCCACAAGCTCGCCGAGTTCCTCGCCTCCGACTCGCTGACCGCCCAGGGCTACTTCGAGTTCGAGGACTTCTCGGGGCATCTTCCGGCTCGCCGCGAGCGCGAGTTCCAGGCGTGGCTGCAGATCTCGCAGGGCTGCAACTGCCGCTGTTCCTACTGCATCGTCCCCTCGACGCGCGGGCGCGAGGTCAGCCGCGACCCAGCCGAGCTGCTGGTGGAGGTCGACTCCCTCGCCGCGGATGGGGTCCGCGAGGTGACCCTGCTGGGGCAGAACGTCAACAGCTACGGGCGCGACCTGCCAAAGGCCTCGCGGATCGGCTTCTCCGAGCTGCTGGCGCGGGTCGACGCGGTCGAGGGGATCGATCGCATCCGCTACACGAGCCCCCACCCGAAGGACATGCGCGAAGACGTGATCCGCGCCCACGCCGAGCTTCCCGCCCTCTGCGAGCACATCCACCTGCCGCTCCAGTCGGGCTCCAGCGCGATCCTCAAACGGATGCGCCGGACCTACGACAGGGGCCGCTATATGGACCGCGTGGCGATGATCCGCGAGCACGTCCCCGACTGCTCGATCACCACTGACATCATCGTCGGCTTCCCGGGAGAGACCGAGGCGGACTTCGAGCAGACGATGGAGGTGGTCGAGGGGGTTCGCTACGACAGCGCCTTCACGTTCATCTTCTCGCCGCGCCGGGAGACCGAGGCGGCCACCCTGGGAGAGCAGGTGCCCCACCCGGTAAAGCGCGAGCGTATGGAACGCCTCGTCGAGCTGGTGCAGCGGTGCGCGGCCGAACGGGCGCAGCGTTTCGTCGGGCGCGAGATCGAGGTGCTGGTGGAAGGGACCAGCCGCACCGATGCCACTCGCCTGCGGGGCCGGACCCGCCACAACAAGGCGGTCAACTTTGAGGGGACTGCGCAGCCCGGGGAGCTGGTTGACGTCGAGATCATCGAGGCGACCTCACTGACCCTGCTTGGGGTCGAGAAACTGCTTTCCCGAGTCCCCTGAAAGTTCTCGCGATATTTGGGCCGACGGGGGTTGGTAAGACTGAGGTCGCCATCGAGCTGGGGGAAAAGCTTCGGGGCATGGGGGAGGAGCCGGTTGCGATTTCTTGCGATGCGCTCCAGGTCTATGAAGGGCTGGGGGGGCTGACGGGAGCCGCTACGGAAGAGGAGCGGGCCAGGCTGGAGCACCGGTTGGTCGGCTTTGTGCCGGTGACACAGCCCTTCTCGGTCGGCAATTACATGCCCCTGGCCCACCGGGAGGTGGATGCGGCCCTCGAGGCAGGCAAGAGGCCGATCATCGTCGGGGGGACGGGCCTCTATCTGCGGGCGGCGGTCGCCGAGCTCTCACTGGTCAAGCTGCCGCCGGAAGCCGAGGGCTCCGAGCTCTGGTCCTCAGAGACGCGCCACCCGACGACGATCTTCGGCTTGGACATGGACCGGGCTCAGCTCTACGAGCGGATCAACGCCCGGACCGAGGCGATCGTCGCCGGCGGCGCCGAGGAGGAGGTCCGCCGCGCCGAAGGGCTCGGACCTTCGCGCACCGCTCGCAAAGCACTCGGTTTCGACGAACTCCTCCGCGGAGACGTCGAGGGCATGAAGAAGCGCTCGCGCAACTACGCTCGCCGGCAGCTCACCTGGATGCGAAAAATGGCGGGGGTCCGCACGATCGACCGCACCGGACTCAGCGATGCCGAGGTCGCCACCGAGATCGCCGATCTGTTGACGAGCTGAGAACCCCCCAGGGTCCCTAACTCGTCGACAGAACTCTGGCTAGGCTGCGCTGATGCGATTTGAGAAGTGGCAGGCGCTGGGCAACGACTACCTGATCCTCGAGGTCGACAACCTTCCGTGGGAGTTGACCGAGGCGCGGGCCCGGTGGCTCTGCGATCCACATTTTGGGATCGGGGCGGATGGGGTGTTGCTGCTGTCGCGCAGCGATGACCCGCAGTTCGTTGCCAACCTACGGATCTTCAACCCCGACGGCTCCGAGGCCGAGCTCTCGGGCAACGGGGCGCGGGAGGCGATCCTCTACCTGCGCCGTCACGGCTGGACCGACGAGGACACCTTCGCCATCCACACCATCGCCGGGCCGATCGTGCCGACGATCACCTCGGAGCTGACCTGTGCGGTCGAGATGGGCAAGGCGACGACCGCCTCGAAGGACTTCCCGAGCGGGGCCGAGGACGGCAAGGGAACGCTTACCGCCGCCGGTCGCGATTGGGACTTCCAGCACGTCTCGATCGGCAACCCCCAGTGCGCGATCGTGGTCGAGGAGGGGCTGGAGGACCTCGACCTTGGCGCTATCGGGCCGGAGATCGAATCCCACGAGCTCTTTCCCAACCGCACCAATGTCTCCTTCATCTCGATTGAGGGCAGCAAGGTGCGGGCCCGGATCTTCGAGCGGGGGACGGGAGAAACGCTCGCCTCCGGCACCGGTGCGAGCGGCGCGGCGGTGACCGCGTTCCTGGGCGGTGCGGCGAGCCCGATCGTCGTCGAGTTGGACGGCGGAGAGCTCGAGGTCGAGATATCCGACGACCTCGACGTACGCCTCACCGGCTGGGCGGAGCCCGTCTACGCGGGTGAGGCCTCGCCCGAGCTACTGCAAGCCCTCGCGAGCCTTTAGATTTCCGCGCCCATGGGAATCGCTGACCCGTCCAAGCGCCTGGAGGCCATGCCTCCCTACATGTTCGCCGAGCTCGAGCGCAAGGTGGCGGACAAGCGCGCCGCCGGCATCGACGTAATCAGTCTCGGGATCGGCGACCCCGACGAGCCGACTTACCCGCACATCGTCTCCGCGATGCAGGAGGCGGTTGCCGAGCCGGCCAACCAGAAGTACCCGAGCAACCGCGGCCGCCCCGAGTTCCGCGAGGCCTTCGCCGAGTTCTACGACGAGCGCTTCGGGGTCGAGATCGACCCCGAGACCGAAGTGATCCCGGCGATCGGCGCCAAGGAGTGCATCTACAACCTCTGCTTCGCCTTCCTCGATCAGGGCGGCGTCGCCCTCGCTTCCGACCCGGGCTACCCCGTCTACACCGGCGGCCCGATCCTCGCCGGCGCGACGCCGGAGCTGCTGCCGCTGGTCCCCGACCTCGGCTTCGCGCCCGACCTCAGCGCGGTTCCCGCCGACGTCGCCGCCAAGGCGCGGCTGATGTTCATCAACTACCCGAACAACCCGACCGGCGCCGTCGTCCCCGAGGGGTTCTTCGAGATGGTCGTCTCCTTCGCCCGCGAGCACGAGATCCTCGTCGTCCACGACAACGCCTACTCGGAGACCACCTACGACGGCTACGTGGCGCCGAGCTTCCTCGCCACCCCCGGCGCCAGGGAGGTTGGAGTCGAGGTCTTCTCGCTCTCCAAGGGCTACAACATGACCGGCTGGCGCTGTGCGGCGATCCTCGGCAACGCGGAGGCGATCCAGACCTACTGGCGGCTGAAGACCAACGTCGACTCGGGCCTCTTCGAGGCGGTGCAGCTGGCCGGCGCCGCGGCGCTGCGCGGCTCTCGGGGTCCGCTGGAGCGGATGAACGAAACCTACGCGCGCCGCCGCGACCTGGTCGTCGAGGCGCTGCGCGAGATCGGCGTCGAGGTCACAGCGCCGAAGGGGACGATCTACGTCTGGGCGCCGGTGCCCAAGGGCCACACCTCGACCTCCTTCTCCGAGCTGGTGCTCGAGGAGGCCGGGGTGATCGTCTCACCCGGCTCGATGTACGGGCCGAGCGGTGAGGGCTTCTTCCGCATCTCCCTGACCACGCCCGACGAGCGGATCAGCGAGGCCGTCGAGCGGATGCGCGAGCACCTGGCCTAAGCCGGCTCCTTGTGGGCTCGTTTTTCCCAGTAGCGGTTGAGGCCGCGCCACTGGTACTGGGGTGGGACGCAGTGGATTACCTCGTCCGCCACCTCGGAGCTGTCGGCGCGCTCCTTGACCAGCTTGCGGTGGTGCTCCTCGTAGTCAGCCTCTGACAGCTGGCGGGCGAGCTCAGCCTCCTCGCGCAACCGCTCGCGGACGATCGCGAGGTGGGCTTCCGGCTCCTCCACGGCGCCGAAGTGGGTGAGGGCGAGCCGCTCCGGGCTCCAGGCTTCGACCGTCCCGATCGATTCCTCCCAGACCTCGATCTGGATGTCGGGTGGTGGGGTGGGGGGGACGACCAGGTTCGAGCCGGGGATGAGGACGGCGGCGGCGTCGCCGACGAAGGCGGTGCTGCTCTCCTCGTGCAGGTAGCTGACGTGATGGGAGGCGTGGCCGGGGGTGTAGGCGACCCGCATTCCGAGCACGGACTCGCCGCCGCTGAGCGGCTTCACATTTGCCTCGGGCACCGGGACGATCTCGCCCCAAAGCCGCTCCATCTGGTCCCCGTAGAGCTGCCCGGCGCTGGCCAGCAGGCGGGAGGGGTCGACCATGTGGGGCGCGCCGCGCTCGTGGACGTAGACCTCAAGCTCCGGCCAACGCCGCACCAGAGCGCCGGTCGCTGCAGCGTGGTCGAGGTGGATGTGGGTGAGCAGGATGGCGCGCGGGGTCTCGTCCCCCAGCGCCGTCAGCACCGTCTCGATCGATGACTCCGGCCCGGGGTCGACGAGCGCTCCGTCGACCTCCCAGCAGCCGATCACATGCGGGCGCCCAAGGTGTTCGACGTCGATGACCCGCATCGGCGAGCGAACTCAGGCCGCTGCCGGGGAAGGAAGCCGGTCGTCGGCTTCCAACGTCTGTCGGAAACCCTCCGCCATGCTGCGTGGCGCGTAGCGGAGCTCCCGAGCCGCCTTCTCGTTGGTGGCCCAGAAGGTGACGCCGTCGGCCGAGGAGATCAGCTCGCGCAGGTTCGGAGGCTGGCCCATTACCTTTCCGACCAGCGGTCCGATCGGTGCCATCGCCTTCAACAAAGGGGTCGGAATCGCGCGCTTGGGGGCCTTCTTACCGGCGACCTCGGCGAGAACTCCGATTGCCTCTCGCGTCGTCGTCGGCTCGCCGGCGAGCACGTAGGCCTCGCCCGTCTTGCCCTTGTCGAGGGCGAGGACGATCCCCCCGGCGGTGTCCTCGACGTGCGCGAAGCAGAGCCCCAGCTCCGGGAAGGGGATTAGGGGAAGTTTGCCCTTGAGGAACTGGTCGAGGAGGTCGAAGAGCTGTGAGGTGTCTCCGGGCCCATAGACGCCGCCGGGTTGGACGATGATCGCCGGCAGGTTCTGCTCGGCAATCATCCGCCTGGTGATTTTGTCCGCCTCGAGCTTGGTCTCCTCGTAGTAGGAGGTGAACTCCTCGCCCGGATGCTCGTAGGACTCGTCGACGATCTTGCCGTGGGTGTTGCCAAAGGTGCCGCAGGTCGAGACGCAGACGATCTTGGCTACCTTCGCCTCTCCGGCGGCCAGCAGCATGTTCTCGGTGCCGACCACGTTGGCCTCATACATCGCCGGGTGCTGGGGCTTGGGGATGCCGACCTCATACATCGCCGCGGCGTGGATTACCCCATCGCAGCCGTCCATGCCAGCCCGCATCGCGTCCCTGTCACCAAGGTCACCGCTGACCAGCTCGCACCCGATCTCGGTCAGCTTCGAGGCTTTCTCCGGGCTGCGGACCAAGCAGACGACATCGTCGCCGCGCTCGCGCAGCTGGCGAGCCACCTCCCCGCCGATGAATCCCGTTCCTCCCGTGACGAAGACCTTCACGGCCGCAGCCTATCTACTGGGAGTTGCCCCGTTGATAGGAGATCTCCAGCGGCATTCTGGTCAGCAAGCGTTCCTCTCCATCCGGAAGGCGCGGGGCCAGAATGACGTCAAACCAGTGGAGCCCCTCTTCATCGACTTTGGTGTGCATTTCGATCGTGATGCTCGCGGGCGCCTGCTCGTGGTCGCGGAACTCGAAGGGAAAGTCTTCCCGCAGGAGCCGCTTTCCGGATGGTCCTTGCGGCTGAATCGCAACCGTGAAGCTTTTACCGCGTGCCGGCCCAGCGACGAGCAGCAACACCGCCTGGAGTTTCAGTCGCATGGCGGGCATTTGGTCAGAGCCCTGATTGCCAATCTGAATGTGGTTTGTGATGCCGCTGATTCCGGTGATGCGCCCATCGGGCGCAAAGGCCGCCTGGGGAGCCAACGCGGCAACGATCAGAAAGGGGCCTTGGTCAGTTGGCTCGTCCATCTGCCACTCGACGCTATCTGAAGCCGTCGAGACGGGCCTACAATCGACTGAGTGGATCGATCGAGGAACGGACGGAGGGCGCAGACCCGCTACGCCGCGAATGGCGCCGGAGTCTCGAATCCCCGCGCTCGCCAGCGGGCGATGGCTATCGGCGTCGCCGACGGCCCAAGCGAGGAAGATTCCCTGGCGGAGCTGAAGGAGCTGCTGCGGACGGCCGGCGTCGCCACCGCGGGTGCGGTGGTTCAGCAGCGGGCGGCCCCGGACCCCGATCGCTACTTCGGGCGCGGCAAGCTGGAGGAGCTGAAGCGACAGATAGCTGCTTGCGACGCCAACCTCGTCGCCTGCGACGACGAGCTGGCGCCGCGCCAAGAGCGCAACCTGGAGGAGGCGCTGGGCGTGCCGGTGATCGACCGCACCGCTGTGATCCTCGACATCTTCGCCGACCACGCCCACTCAGCCGAGGGCAAGCTCCAAGTCGAGCTTGCGCAGCTCGAGTACAACATGGCCCGCATGCGTGGGCTCTGGACCCACCTCGAGCGGCTTGGCGCCGGCAGGATGGACGGAGGCATCGGCACCAGGGGCCCGGGCGAGTCCCAGATCGAGACCGACCGCCGGCTCGCCCGCGACCGGATCGCGGCACTGCGGCGACGCCTCGCCCAGACGGAACTCAACCGCGGCGTCATGCGGGCTCGGCGCGACCGCTCTTCCTTGTCGCGAGTTGCCCTCGCCGGGTACACCAATGCCGGTAAGTCGACCCTGCTCAACGCGCTCACCGGCGCTGAGGTCGGGGTGGGGGACAGGCTCTTCCACACGCTCGACCCGACCACACGTCGTTTCGAGCTGGGCGGGCGCGACTACCTGCTGACCGACACGGTCGGTTTCATCGAGAAGCTCCCTCACCAGTTGGTCGAGGCCTTCAAGGCGACCCTCGAGGAGACGGTGCTGGCCGACCTGATCCTGCACGTGGTCGACGCGGGGGAGCCGGAGGAGCGCCGGCTTGCCGATATGCAGGCCGTCGACGAGGTGCTGGAGGAGATAGGAGCCGCGGACAAACCGCGACTGCTGGTCCTCAACAAGGCGGACCTACTGGAGGAGGACGAGCGCGGCGAGGTGCTCTTGCACCACCCGGGCGCCGTCCTGGTCTCGGCGCTGAGCGGCGAAGGGATCGACGAGCTTCGTGCCCGGGTCGAGAAGGCCTTTGAAGACACGCTGGCCGAGGTCGAGCTGCTCATCCCCTACAAGGAAGGCGCGCGGCTGCACGAGCTGCATGAGGTGGCCGGAAGCCTGGAGCGGACCGAGCGAGAGGACGGCGTCCTCGTCCACGCCAAGCTCCCGATTGCCGAGATGCACCGCTTTGACGATCTCACCGTCGTCTAGGGTTCGCGCCGTGAACCTCAAGGTTTCCCAGGTCGAGGAAGGCGCGATGCTGCCGTCGCGGGCCCACGAGGGCGATGCTGGTTTGGACCTCTACGCGCATGAAGCGGCGCACCTCGGCCCCGGAGAGCGATGGAGCATCGGCACCGGCATCGCGGTGGAGATACCGGACGGCCATGCCGGGCTCGTGCTGCCGAGGTCGGGGTTGGCGCGTGACCACGGGATAGCCCTGGTCAATTCCCCCGGCTTGATCGACTCGGGCTATCGGGGTGAGGTCCGCGTCCTGCTCCTCAACACCGATCCTGCCGAGACCTTCCGGATCGCGCCCGGCGACCGCATCGCGCAGCTGGTGGTCGTCCCGATCGCCAGCGTGGAACCGGTCGAGGTGGATGGCCTCACCGAGTCCGCCCGCGGTGACGGCGGCTTCGGCTCCAGCGGGCGCTAGGTACGCGCCTCGCCCAGGGCGACGGCGCGCGCGCACTCCTGCGCGGCGTTCTCCAGCTTGTCGTCGAGTGGATCCAGCTCGGGACGGGTCCCGTAGCGGCGCTCCAGGGCCAGCGCGATCAAGTGGTCGGCGAGCCAGGCGTTCTTGGGGAGCAGCGGGCCGTGGAGGTAGGTCCCGATCAAGTTCCCGCGCCGGACCCCCTCGAGCCCGTCCACGCCGTTGTTGCCGAAGCCGGCGATGACGCGGCCCAGGGGAGCGGTGTCGCTGCCCAGATAGGTGCGTCCCCCGTGGTTCTCGAAGCCAGCGATGACTTGGCTCCCATCACCGAGGTCGACCTCGATTGCGATGTTGCCGATCAGGCGCGGCCCTGGCTCGCGCACCGTCTCGAGGTCGACCAGGCCGAGCCCAGGAAGCTTCTCGTCCCCGAGCTGGTAGCTGTGGCCAAGCAGCTGGTAGCCGCCGCAGACGGCGAGCAGGACGGCGTCATCGTCGACCGCCGAGGCAATGGCATCACGCTTGGTCTTGACCATGTCGGCGGCGACGGCCTGCTGGTCGCGGTCCTGCCCGCCGCCGAGGTAGAGGAGATCGTGGTCGCCCGGGTCGGCGCCCTCGCCGGGCCCGGCCGCCGTGTAGGAGAAGCCGATCCCTCGCCACTCGCAGCGTCGCTGCAGGAACCGGATGTTGCCGCGGTCGGCGTAGATGTTCATCTGGTTGGGGTAGAGGGCGAGTAGGCGCAGCTCCATCAGGCCTCCCTCTCCAACATAACCACGGTCGAGCCGACGTGGTCCTCGGTTGCCGGCACCCGCAGGCGGCTCGCTGGGCGCAGACCCACCTCTTTGGCCTCGCGCTCGAGCAGGTCGGCTGAGCAGACCCGCAGCCGCACCTCGTTGGTCTCGTCGCTGAGGTCTCCGTCGGGCGAGACCGTCTGGCGCAACCGACGCACCACGATCCACTCCGCCTCGACGGCGATTTCAAGCGGCAGGCTCGAGTAGACCCAGTCGTCGATCTCGCGGGTGTCCGGAATCATCTCGACCCCGCCGCCGTTGACTCCGGGAAGGACCTGCTCGGCGATCGAGAGCGCCGCTCTGCCGCTGGGGCGCAAATGGGCGGCGATGCAGGAGAGGCAGGCGACTCGCTCCGCCCGCTCACCGAAGAGCTGCAGAAGCTGCATCGGCGCCAGCGCGATAGCGAACTCATTCTCAATTTCGAAATCGCGAGCGTCTCCGACCTCAGCGCTGGCGGGCAGCGAGCCGGCGCGCTCGTTGAGCGCCGCGACGAGGGCGGGGTCCCGATCGAGACCTTTGACATCGAAGCCGAGCTGGGCGAGATGCAACGCGACGCGCCCCGTTCCACAACCCAAGTCGAGGATTGGGCCACCGGCCGCCTCAGCCAGCTCTGCCCAGAGCGGCAGGTCGGCGTCGTAGCCGCCACACTCGACGTCGTGCCAGATCACCGCCGTGTTCGTCTGCGGGCCGCGCTTCACTCCCAGAACTCCTTGGCGAGGCCCCGCGAGGAAAGCAGCTTGTGCAGCTCCAGCAGGGCCGTGTAAGTGGGCAGGGCAAAGAGCCGGCGCGGAGCGTGGGCGACGGCCCGGTCGAGCGAATCCTCGATCTCTGGCTCGACGGCGATCGCGCTCTCCGGCCACCCCGCGTATTTCAATCGCAGCGCCATCTCCGGGGCTCGCGTCCCAGCGCAGGTGACATGCCGCACCGCGCCCTGGAGCAACTCGAAGTCGGCGTCCCAGATCCACGACACGTCGCGACCGTCGGCAATCTTGTCGTTGAGGGCGATCCAGAGGTCGAGGTCCGCGTCCCCGGCCTCGAGCCGCAGGGTGCGCAGGACCTCGTTGGCGCCCGCCGGGTTCTTGACCAGCAGGATCGAGACGTCCTTCTCCCTGACCGCTACCGTCTCCACCCGGCCGAACGCGGCGCGCATCTGCTCCAGAGAAGAGACGATCGACGGCAGCTCTATCCCTAGCTCCAGCCCGGCCGTGACCGCCGCCAACGCGTTGTAGACGTTGTAGAGGCCGGGGAGGGGGAGCTCGAGGCGCGTCTCGCCCTGGGGCGTGCGCAGGGAGACCGTCGACCCCTCCATTCCGTGCAGCTCCACCTGGGTGGCCGCCACCTCGGGAGTGGGGCGCGAGGCTCCGCAGCTTGGACAGGAGTAGTGGCCGAGATGGCCGATGAAGGCTCTCTCATAGGCGTACGGATGCCCGCAGCGGCGGCAGTGCTTGGCATCGGAGGCGTGCTGGAGCTCGGGCAATGCCTGGGAGGGATCCTCGACGCCGAAGTAGACAACGCCTTCTCGCGGCTGTCCGTCCGCGTCGCGACCGAGGTCGGCGATCATCGGGTCGTCGGCATTGAGCGCGAAGCGAGTCGTCCCGGTGCGCTCTCCGACCATCCCCGCCCACTCGTCCGCGAGCGCCTCGACCTCGCCGTAGCGGTCGAGCTGGTCGCGGAAGAGGTTCCCGAGGACGATCAGGGAGGGCTCGAGCTGCTCCGTCACCTTGCGCAGCCAGGCCTCGTCGACCTCGAACAGGCCCTCCTGACCGTGCTGCTCGAGCAGCGCCGTCGCGATCCCCCAGGTCATGTTGGACCCGGCGCGGTTGTGCACCGCCTCGCGCCCCTCGCCATTGAGAGCGGCAGCGATCATTCCTGCCGTGGTGGTCTTGCCGTTGGTGGCGCTGACCAGCGTCACGCCGCGGTCGAGGTCTGACCCGAGTCGTGCGATGGCATTGGGCTCCAACCGCAGCAGTACGCGACCCGGCAGGGTGGTGCCGCCGCCGCGGCCGCTTGCCCTGCTGGCGGCGCCAATCGTACGGGAGACAAGGCGCTTCGCGCCAAACAGCGACCCGGTTTGCCTGGAGTCGCTCAAGCGCCGGCCTGGGGCGGCACGATCACGCGAAGGGCACGCGGCAGCACGCGCAGCGACGTTGGGAGATCGGTGAGGTGCTCGCCGTCGGCGTAGACGGGCAGCGACCGACTGGCGCTCAATTCGAGATGAGGGGCGCGGAAGACACGCACCTCGTCCTCCTCGACGTGGGTGCCCTTGAACACCTTGGGCAGGTTACCCACGAAACGCAGCTTCCCCACCTCACCGACCGTGACGATGTCGAATTCCCCGTCGTCGAGCAGCGCGTCGGGAGCGATGAACATGCCGCCGCCGAACGCTTTGCTGTTGGCAACCGAGACCGAGTAGCCGGTGAAGCGGATCCGTTCCTCGTCGACCCGAAGCGTGAAGCGGGCGGGCTTCCAGCCGATCAGGGTGCGCAGGGCCGCGTACGCGTAGACGGTGTTGCCGCGCAGGAAGCTGGTCTCGTTGGCCAGCCGGTTGGCTTCGGAGTCGAAGCCGACGCTCACGATCCCGAGGAAACGCTTGCCGTTGGCCTCGCCGACGTCGATCTCGCGCGTGTTCCTCGCGGCCAGCACCTCGACGGCTCCCTGCGGGTCGTCGGGGATGCCGAGGACGCGGGCCAGGTCGTTGCCACGCCCGCCGGGGATGATCCCCATCGGGGTTGGCGAGCCCGCCATAGCCCCTCCGATCGCGCCCACCAGGCCGTCGCCGCTCATCACAACCGGCAACTCGCCGGCTTCGACGGCCCGCAGGGCCTGCGTGACCCCGTGCTCGAGGCCTTTGGTCTGCTGGACCCTAAAGTCGATGCGCAGAGCATCCAGCGCCTGCTCGACGCGAGGCAGAAGCTTCAGCGTGCGCCCATGCCCGGAGGAGGGGTTGACCAGCAGCACCAGTGGCATGCCCTCGACGTTCATGGTTTGCAGCCTATTCGGGGCCGCCGCACTCAGTCGCCAACCAACCGCCCCACATAAAAGGCCTCACCATTGGCCTCTCCTGTTTTGACGGTCTCGAAACCCAGGCGACGCATGATGCTGGGCAAGCGATTGGGCCTGCCTCTCGGCGGCCACCACCACCTGGCCTGGGCGGCGACATAGACGATGTTCCCGCTGGAGCGGAGCACACGCGAGACCTCCATGGGGAGGAGGAAGCCATGGCGTTGGACAACCAGGTCGAAGAAGTCATCTGGGTAAGGAAGTGACTTGCGCCTGCCGTGCTTGAAGGCGACGCGGCCCTCGGGGTCGAGCCCGACCCTCGCTGTGGCTGCGCGGACCAGCGACTGGTCGGCGTCGACGCCACGGACCCTGGCGGCGGGGAACTCCCGCGCCAGGAACATCACTCCGTCCCCGTCCCCGCAGCGGATCTCGAGGATTCGCTCGGGGTTGCGATCGACGTGGAGGACAGCCGTGGCGAGTGCGGTCAGCGAAGGAGACGACACCTGCCGATCATCGCATTCAGGCACCCGGCTCCCAGCCATCTGGATGATCTAGGCTTGCGCGGCGATGGAGGAGACCCCCGACCGCAGGCCACTGATCCTTGCTGGGTTCGCCCTGGCGGCGGTCATCGTCGTGATCGCCGTCCTGGTCAGTGGCGGTGGCGATGACGAAAGCGGCGGCCTTGCCGAACACTGCAAAGAGTCACCGGTTGGGGCTCCCAACCACCTCAACCTGGACTGCCCAGAGGATGCGGAGACTCCGCCGGATGGGTCTGTCGCGGTCGTCGACACGAGCGAGGGGCAGTTCACGATTGCCCTCGCAACTGAGGACGCTCCGCTGACCACCGCTTCCTTCGCTTACCTCGTCGATCAAGAGCTCTATACGAAAACCAAATTCCACCGGATCGCCCCCGAATTCGTCATCCAGGGCGGCGATCCGCTCGGAACGGGCACTGGAGGGCCCGGCTACTCGGTCGTCGAGGCGCCGCCCTCCTCGACCAAATACACGCCCGGTGTCGTCGCAATGGCAAAAGGCGGCACCGACCCACCCGGCACCTCGGGCAGCCAGTTCTTCGTCGTCACCGGTTCCGCGAACGAAGGGCTGCCCGCCGAATACGCCCTGCTGGGCGAAGTGTCAGAAGGCTTCGATGTTGCCGAGGGGATCGGCAAGCTGGGCAGTCCCTCGGACCAACCGACCAAATTGGTCCTGATCGACAAGATCACGATCAAAGAGGGCTAGGCCTGTGGCCAAGGTCGAAGTAGGCGACGCCGCGCCCGACTTTGCGCTGCCGGGCACCGGTGAGAAGACCTACCGGCTCTCGGACTTCAAGGGCGGCAACGTGGTGCTCGCCTTCTATCCGGGCGACGACACGCGAGTCTGCACAAAGCAGTTCTGCTCCTATCGCGACGAGGGCGACCGGATCGACCAGCTCGACGCGGAGGTGCTCGGGATCTCACCGCAGTCGGTCGACTCTCACGAGCGCTGGGCGCGTGAGCAGGAGCTGAACGTCCCGCTGCTCGCCGACGAGGACCTCGCGGTGAGCAAGCTCTACGGCGTGACCGCTTGGCTGGGCCCCATGGCGAGGTTCACCGAACTCGAGGACGTGCCGGGTGGCCGATACGTGATGCGCTCGATCTTCGTCATCGACGCAGAGGGAATCGTCCGCCATCGCCACGTCTCGCGCCGGGGCAACACCTACCAGTCGGTCGGTGACCTCGAGCAAGCAATCGCCGCGCTGGGCTGATGCCGGCACAGCCGACGCCGTTCACGGCTGGCTCCGATCCGACGATTCGCGGCGAGAGCGTGGGGGAGGGTCCCGCAATTGTTCTCTGCCACGGCGTGACCGCGACCCGCCGCTACGTTGTTCACGGATCGCGGACGCTGGAGCGAGCCGGCCACACCGTCGTCAGCTACGACGCGCGCGGCCACGGCAAGTCCGACCCCGCGCCGGCCGGGCAGAGTTATGGATACCCGGAGTTGGTCGCCGACCTCGAGGAGGCGATCGCCGAGAGCCTCGATGACCAGCCGCTGGTGCTTGCCGGGCACTCGATGGGTGCGCACACCGCGGTGGCCTACGCGTTGCGCCATCCCGACCGCCTTGCTGGGCTGGTCGTCATCGGCCCGGTCTACACGGGGGAGATTCCAGAGGACACGCTTCGCTATTGGGACGGGCTTTCGGCCACTCTGGAGCGGAGTGGGGTGGACGGGTTCGTCGACTACATCGACCGAAACCAGGCGATCGACCCTGCCTGGCGCGACTCGGTCCTGCGCTTTACCCGGGAGCGGATGTTGCTCCACCGGCACCTGGAGGCGATCGCCAAGGCGCTGCGCGAGGTGGCGCGATCGCGGCCCTTCGAGACGCTTTCGGATCTGGAGGGGCTCCAGACGCCGACGCTCGTCGTTGCCAGCCACGACGAAGCCGACCCGGGGCACCCGCGCGAGGTCGCCGAGGCCTACGCCGACCGGATTCCGGGCGCGCGCCTGGTCAGTGAGGAAAAGGGAGAGTCGCCTCTCGCCTGGCAGGGCGGCAAGCTCTCGCGAGAGATCGCGGCCTTCTGCACGGACCTCGAAGGCCGCTAGCCTTCAGCCCGCGATGGTCGACGTCGGCGCCCCAATCCACTATTCCGCCGTCAAGCCCGGCACGCCTGTCTACAGCTCCGACGGGCAAGAGGTCGGGCGGGTTGAGGTCATCCTCGACAACTACCGTGAGCACATCTTCGACGGCGTGGTCTTCGTCGACGAGGGTGGGACGATGCGCTTCGCCGATGCCCCGGAGGTGGAACGCACGGCCGAGCAAGGGATCCTCCTCAGGCTCGAGACGGAGGACGCGCGGTGCCTCGGCCCGCCCGACGAGGGGCATCCCAAATTCAAACCCAGCCAACGCGGGGGACGCCTCAGCCGCCTTTTCGGCGGCGGCGGCTGGAAGCGCCACTAGAGCTGCCGCAGGCAGTGGCCGTTGCCGACGATTTAGCCGGCGCACAGAGGGAATCCGTAATCTCTCGCCGCATGACGGTTCCAGCCGAGGGGACTTTGCAGCGCGTCGCGACCTTCGTCGCCACGCTGGGCATCGGCGTCGCTGTCTACATCGCAATCGCCGAGGCCGACGGCGGCTCGCCGGTTTGCCTGGCCGGAGGCGGGGGGTGTGAGACCGTCGCGAAGAGCTCTCACTCCGAGCTGGCGGGGGCCAGCGTCGCAGTGATCGGGATCGTCGGCTACGCGCTGCTGCTGGGCGCCGCGCTGCTGCGCGGGGACGCCGGCAGGATGGCCGGGTTCGGCCTCTCGCTGGTCGGCTTCGGCTTCAGCCTCTACCTCACCTTCTTAGAGCTGTTTGTGATCGACGCAATCTGCCAGTGGTGCGTGGCGAGCGCGATCCTGATGACGGTGCTCTTCGCGATCAACACCGCCCGCATGCTCCGCTATGTCGGGACCGAGCCATGAGCGCCAAGAAGGAGCAGGAGAAGCGGCGCGAAGAGCGCCTTCAGGCGGAAGAGGGAGCCGAAGGTCGCGAACGGCGCCAACGCATGATCAAGCTCGCGAGCGCGACTGCCTTTCTTGCGATCGCCGTCGTACTGGTCCTGATCGTGATCAGCCAGAGTCAAACCGACGGAGGCGATACCGATCTGGAGGGCACCGCAGAGGTATCAGCCGCTCTAAAGGGCATCGACCAGAGAGACCTCGTTCTGGGGGCCTCTACGGCCAAGGTCACGCTGGTCGAGTTCGGTGACCTGCAGTGTCCAGCCTGCAAGTCATTCGCGGAAAGCGTCGTGTCACAGGTGATCGACTCCAAGGTGCGCAGCGGCGAGGCAAAGATTGAGTTCCGCAGCTACACGATCCTCGGCGAGGAATCCGTCGTGGCCGGCGCCGCAGCAATTGCTGCCGGTCGGCAGGGCCGAGGATGGGACTTCGTCGAGCTCTTCTACCGAAACCAGGGGTTCGAGCACTCCGGGTACGTGACCGACGACTTCCTCACCGAGATCGCCAGGGGCGCCGGCGTGCCTGACCTCAAGCAGTGGAACGCCGACCGCAAGAGCAAACGCGTCCTCGACCAGGTTTTAAGGACAGCTTCGGAAGCAGAAGAGCTTGGCTTCGGCAGCACTCCGTCGTTCGCCGTCGAAGGCCCCGCCACCGACGGCTTAGAGCCCCTGGACTTCCCAGAATCGGCGGGGAGCCTGGAAGAAGCGATCGCCCAAGCCTCAGGCTAATAGTCGCCTTGGTCTTCCCAGGCCTTCCGGTCCACCAAGTTGTACTCCGGGACATCGGTCTGAAGCTCGCTGCCGTCTTCGGGCTCGACGGTGTAAAGCCATGTATCCACTGGAGGTATTACGCCCTGGACACCGGGAACCGTTCCTCGCTCGACAGCCGTGATCTCGCCGGGAAGGCCCTCGTCGACTAGAACGGCTTGGCCAATCTCAAAGCCTGGGGGCTCAGCGCCGGTCAGCTCATCCATTTCGCCTCCTTGGGGTTGAAGAGGCGACCGTACCCTGACTCGCTCTTACCTGAGTTGACATAACGGGCATTATCGTGCGTTGAAGAATGCTGGGGGCCGATCGTTTCATGGAAGAGTTCCTGCCTTCCCCACCGGGGCGAAAGCCTGCTCTGGATAGTTGAAGACACTTAATTGCCCTGCTCCTGGCTATCCGGTTGGCTCAGGTTGTGGACGTGAGACCTCTCCCGCAGCCCTGCGCCTTTCCCGCAGCCCTGCGTTGAGCGCGGAGCGATCGACTGAAGGACTTGCGGGCACTACGGCGCAGCGCCACACATCCCGAGGACAGTCGGTGATTCCTTTGCCGCCTCTCCCACCGCTGCGCGATCTTTACCCCCTATAGGGGGGTAGAACCGCGCAGCGGTGGTTCAAGCGTCGAGCCTGCTGAAGAGTCAAAGCAGGCAGTCTCCGACTTAACTGACTAGCGTTGCGCTGCCGCGCGCCAAAGGCCTGACGATCGGAGCGGCTTTGGGAAGGCGTCCGCGCTCGACCTGCTCCAGGGCAAGTGGCGATGCCTCGATCAGCGACACCGTGTCGCGATTGCAGTGGCAACCGTCGGCGAGGAAGCGCCAGGGCTTCTCGAGCCGGTCTTGCCAGCGGGCCGTGCCGGCGTCCTCGCTCCTGACGTGCTCGATGAACAGCACTCTCCCGCCGGGTCGCAATACCCTCGCGGCCTCGGCCAGCGCTGCCTTTGGGTCAGGCACTGTGCAGAGCACGAGCGTGAATACCGCCGTGTCGAAGCTGGAGTCCTCGAACGGCAGCGCTTCGGCTGGAGCTTCTACGATCTCGGCCGCGACTTCGGACTCCCCCACTTTGGCTCGAAGCTTCTTGAGCATATGTGGATCGGGCTCGGCGAAAACGAGCTCGGTGACCTGCGCTGGGAAGAGGCCGAGGTTGGCACCGGTGCCGCCGCCGATGTCGATTGTCCGCCCGCTTGCCTCCGAAAGCACCTCGTGTCGCATCTCGCGCAGGCCGGCGTCCTCGGTGGCCTTCAGCCCGCGGTCGTAGACGGCCGCGAACGCCCTCCCCCATGTCGCGTCGTATATCCGCCCCATCAGCCCGCGTTTGCTCGGATTGAACCCCCTATAGGGGGTCAAAGTGCGCAAGCGCGTTAGGCGGCGTTGCGCTCGGCGGAGGGGGTTTCTTCCTTTTTGCCCTGGCCTGGATCGAGACCGGGCTCGCTGTGGGTTACCCGCTCCTCGTAGGCGTGGCGGGCGCTGTGGTCGACTTCGGTCATCAGTTTGTCGACCTTCATGAAACGCCCGAGCCCCTCGCGAACACCGCGCGGCAGCAGGGCGACGAACTTGAAGAGGCCGCCGTTGACGCGCGGCACCCAGACGTCGAAGCGCGGCACTTCGAGCGCGTCGACGATCTCGTTGGCGACATCCTCCGCCTCGACCGCTTTGATCATCCGCTGCCCCACCCCGGAGGTCAGCTCGGTGTTGACGACCGTCGGCATCACGCAGGCGATCTCAACGCCACTGCCACGCAGCTCTTGCCGCACGGCCTCGCTGATTCCGACGACGGCGTGCTTGGTCCCCGAGTAGGTGGCGATCCCGGGGAAGCCGCCTTTGCCTGCCTGGGAGGCGAGGTTGACGATGTGGCCCGAGCCGCGCGGGCGCATCCGCTCGATTGCCAGCTGCATTCCGGTGATCACCCCGAAGACGTTGATGTCGAGCTGGCGGCGGATCGAGTCAGCTGACTCCTCGGCGAACGGCGTCACCGGCATGATCCCGGCGTTGTTGACCAGCACGTCGATCGGGCCAAGCTGCCGTTCGGCCTCCTCGAGGAAGGTGACGAAGGACGAGCGCTCGGTCACGTCGAGCGGCAGGGCGACAACCCCACCGCCAAGCGATGCCGCGGTCTTCTCGGCAAGCCCCAGGTCGAGGTCGCCGATCGCCACCCTGCAGCCTTTGCGGACCAGGGCGGCCGCGGTTGCCTTGCCGATCCCACGGGCGCCGCCCGTGATCGCAACCACCTTGCCGCTTAGTGCGCGTCGCTCCTTTGCCATCTTGCCCTCCTCCCCGGTGCCCTCAGGCAGCCGGCTTGTAAACGGTGACCACGGCGGCGCCGCCGAGGCCGATGTTGTGCTGCAGGGCCACCTTGGCCCCGTCGACCTGGCGCTTGTCAGCTTCGCCGCGCAGCTGCCAGGTCAGCTCCGAGCACTGCGCGAGGCCGGTCGCCCCGAGCGGATGGCCCTTGGAGATCAGCCCCCCGGACGGGTTGACGACGACCTTGCCGCCGTAGGTGGTGGCTTCTTCGTCGACCAGCTTGTGGCCCTCGCCCTCAGCCGCAAAGCCAAGCGCTTCGTAAGTGATGAGCTCGTTGGCGCTGAAGCAGTCGTGCAGCTCGCAGACGTCGACCTCGTCGGCGCTGATGCCAGCCTCCTCGTAGGCCTGCTGCGCCGCCGTCTTCGACATGTCAGAACCGACGATCTTCATGCAGTCGGTGTCCTCGGCAAAGGTCGAGGAAAGGTCGGTGACCATCGCCTGCCCGACGATCTCGATCGCCTGGTCCCAGAGTCCGTGCTCCTCGACGTAGCGCTCAGAGGCGACGATCGAGCAGGCCGAGCCGTCGGAGGTCGGCGAGCACTGGAGCTTGGTCAGCGGGTCGTGGATCATCTTCGCCGCCTTGATGTCCTCCAGCGAGTACTCGTCCTGGAACTGGGCGTAGGGGTTGTTGACCGAGTGCTTGTGGTTCTTCCACCC
>JBBDYO010000005.1:0-1417 GCA_040901495.1 Solirubrobacterales bacterium | reverse complement strand
CCTAGTACTGCTTTGTTGGGTGTCACTCGTCTTGTCTGGCGAGTCGGAGGGTCAGGCGGTCGAGGTCGATCGGTTGGGAGCAGGTCTGGCAGCGGCCGGCCCAACACTTGAAGAGGGGCTGCAGGAGCAGCACCGTCTTGGGCAGCGTCAGGCCGGCCGCGGGTGAGAAGGGCGGAGGCGCTCCAGGGTGAGGAAGCCGTGGGCGGCGGTGACGAGCGCGGTGTGGTGGTGCCAGCCGAGCCAGGAGCGGCCTTCGTAGTGGTCGAGGCCGAGCTCGCCCTTGAGCTGCTTGTAGTCGAGCTCGATCTTCCAGCGCAGCCGAGCGAGACGGGCGAGCCGCTCGGGGTCGGTGTCGGCGGGCAGGTTCGAGAGCCAGTAGTCGGTCGGCTCCTCGGCGCCCTCTGGCCACTCGGCGATCAGCCACTCCTCGCGCGGCGGCCAGGGGGTGCGCTTGCCTGGGCGGTTGGCGGCCCGCACGCGCACAAAGCAGAAGCGCGAGCTGACGGGCTCGCCGTCGGGTCCGTCGCGGAAGCTGACGGTCTGGAAGGCCTCGGGGCCGAGGCGGGCGACGAGCGCCTCGATCGAGACGGGCTTGCGGTCGGGGCGCGGCCGGCTCTTGGGCCTGCCCCGCCTGCCGGTCCGCTCGGGCAGGGCGAACTTCGTCTCGGGGCAGAACACGCTGGTGGCCGCCCCGACCGAGAGCACGTACTCGCGCCCCGCCGCATGGAGGCGCTCGCGCAGCTCGGTGTTGTCACCGTAGGCGGCGTCGCCGAGCACGGGCGCAGCAGGGACCTCCCAACCCGCGCCGCGCTCGACCAGTTCGACCCCGAGCTCGGGCTTGGTCTTGAAGCCGACCTCGTCGGGAATCTTCGCCTTGCGCCGGCGCCCTTCGTCTTCGCACCACTCCTCGGGCAGATACAGCGCCCAGCCCAGCGGCGCCGTTCCCTTCGCTCCCACCGCGTGCAGCGAGACCCCGATCTGGCAGTTGCCGACCTTGCCCAGCGTGCCCGAGTACTGGCGCTTTACCCCGGGCGAGCGCTTGCCCTGCTTGAGAAAGCCGGTGTCGTCGAGCACCCACGCCTCGACCTCGATCTCCGGACAGACCCGCTCGGCCACCGCGCGCACCACCTGCGCCGGATCCCACGGGCTATCGGTCAGGAACTGCTGCAGCGACTGGTAGTCGCCCTCGCCACCAAGCCGCTCGACCATCGGCTCGAGCGACTTGCGCTTGCCCTCCTCGACCAGCCCACGCAAGTACAGGCCACCGTTCTCGACCTGCACCGGCCGGTTCATCGCCCCGGCCAGCACCTCCGCCGCGAACACCTCAAGCCGCTCCTTGACCGCCGCCGGCGCATCGACACCCGCTTCTGCCACAGCCACCATGATCCCTCCACGCGTCGAGTTCGACAGACGCAAG
>JBBDYO010000004.1:0-9404 GCA_040901495.1 Solirubrobacterales bacterium | reverse complement strand
TTCCTCGTGGGCAGATCCACCCGCTAGGTAAGTCGTCGTGGAATCAATCATCTAGGGGCTGGGCAGCAGATTGACCGCCGCGGCGAGGCCGACAGCGGTGACGGTGACGGCGTAGCCCGTGTAGCCGCTGATCGCGAGGAGGACCGCCGCGATCGCACAGGCGATGACGACGGTGAGCCAGGAGGCGCGCGCAAGCGTCATGGGTCGGTATTTTCACGCAGATGCCCGACGGTACGACGAGCGACCCGGTCTCAAGCGACGCCGCGGCGAGCGCGCTGGCCTATCTGCGCGAGATGTCCCTCGACCTTCGCGGCGCCGCGATCCTCACCGCTGACGGCTCGGTGCTGGCGGCCAGCGGCGACCCCGAGCGCTGGGGAGAGGACGTCGCCGCGCTGTTCGCGGTCGCCGACCGGGCCGGTGAGGAGCCGGTCGAGCAGGTCCACATCGGCACCGAGCAGGGCGAGGTCTTTGCCCTACGCCACGCCGGGCTTGTCGCGGTGGCCGTGACCGAGCGCTTTGCACTCGCCTCGCTGCTGTTCTTCGACCTGCGCTCGCTGCTGCGCGACTTGGCGGCCGGCGGCGACGGAAGGGCCGAGTGAGTCCCCCCAAGCCACACCGGGTGCTGCTGGACCGCGTTTCCGGGTACGCCGACGAAGCGGCCGCCTACATGCGCCGCCGCCGCGTGTCCCGCCGTCCCTTCGCCCGCCTCTACTACTCCGGGGGACGCGCTACCGATCACGCTGCCGACTCGGTCGCCGGTGGCGAGCTCTTCGTCGCCACCGGGAGGCTGATCGAGGTGGCCGGCAAGCGCTCGAAGCGGGAGCCATGACGGATCCACCGGGGGCCGGGCCGCCGGTCATCGACGCGGACGTCGCCGAGCGGGTGCTGAGCCGGGCGCTTGCCACCGGCGGTGAGTTCGCCGAGGTCTTTGCCGAACGCCGCACCGGCCTGACGATGCGGATCGACGAGTCGCGAATCGAGTCGGTGCAGTCCGGCGCGGAGGAGGGAGCCGGCATTCGCGTGCTCAAGGACGACACGACCTACTTCGCCCACGTCGACGGCCTCGACCCCGATGATCTGGAGCGCGCTGCCTCGGAAGCGGCGGCCGCCCTGCGCGGCGACCGCACCGAGCCGCACGTCCTGCAGGCGGTCGCCACTTCTCCGCAGCCGATCGCGCAGCGCCCCGAGGGGATTTCCGCCGAGCGCAAGGCGCAGCTGCTGCACGAGCTCGACGAGCGCGGTCGCGCCGAGGGGAACGCGATCGCACAGTTCACGGCGAGCTACGGGGAGGCTCGCCGCGAGGTCGCGGTCGCCAACTCGGAGGGGCTGTTCACGGGTGACGACCGCACCCGCGTGCGGATCGGTGCGCAGACGGTCGCGCGCCGCGACGACAGGGTTGAGACCGGTCACGAGACGCTCGGTGGGCACAAGGGGTTCGAGCTGTTCGACGGCGACCCCGGGGAGATCGCTGCGAGCGCCGCCCGCAAGGCCTTGACCCTCCTCGACGCGGTCGCCGCGCCGGCGGGATCGATGCCGGTGGTGGTCGGTGGGGGCTTCGGCGGCGTTCTCTTCCACGAGATGACCGGGCACGGGCTGGAGGCCGACCACATACAGAAGGATGCGAGCGTCTACGTCGGCAAGCTCGGCGAGCAGGTCGCCCAACCGCTGCTCAGCGCCTACGACGACGGCCGCATGCCCGGCGAGTGGGGCTCGGACGCGATCGACGACGAAGGGACCCCGACGCAGAAGACCCTCGTGATCGAGGACGGCCGGCTGACCTCGTTCCTCTATGACCGGTCGCGAGCGGCGCGCGACGGCGTCGCCTCGACCGGGAACGGCCGTCGCGAGAGCTTTCGCCACCTGCCGATCCCGCGCATGACCAACACCTACATCGCGCCAGGCGATGCCACGCCCGAGGAGATGATCGGCGAGGTGGAGAAAGGCTTCTACGCGGTGTCCTTCGCTGGCGGTCAGGTCGAGCCGGCAACCGGCGACTTCGTCTTCGGCGTCTCCGAGGGCTATCTGATCGAGGGCGGCCGGGTCACCAGACCCTGCCGCGGAGCGTCGCTGATCGGGAACTGCCTCGACGCTCTGGAGGCGATCGATGCGATCGGCAATGACTTCGAGATGAAATCCGGCATCTGCGGCAAGGGTGGCCAGCAGATCCCAGTCGGGACCGGCCAGGGCCACGTTCGGATCGCGGCGATGACCGTGGGCGGGACGGAGCTTTGAACGCAGCAGTCGACGTCGATCTGGCGCGACGCGCGGTCGAGGCCGCCGTGGCGCGCGGGGCCAGCGACGCGGAGGCCTACGCCACCGAGGAGACGAAGCGGGAGGTGCGCGTCTACGGGGAAGGGGTCGAGAGCCTCACCGCAGCCTCTCAGCGCGGGGTTGGGATTCGCGCCTGGGTTGGCACCCAGGTCGGCTACAGCTTCGGCACCGACCTCTCCCCGGACGGGCTCGGGGAGGTGGCGGCACGGGCCGTCGGTGCGGCGGAGGCTGCCGACCAAGACGAGTTCGCCGGCCCGCCGGCTCCCGCGGGCGAGCCTCCGACGGTGGCCGGGCTGAGCGACGCCTCGGTGAGCGAGTGGGACACCGCCAGGACGGTCGAGCTGGCCCTCGCCGTCGAGCGAGCCGCCACAGAGGCGGACCCGCGCGTCGTCGGGATCGAGCAGGCCGTCTATGTAGATGGGGCCGAGCGGGTCGGGATCGCGGCCTCCACCGGTGTCTCCGCCGAGTTCGAGATATCCAATGCCTACGCCTACGTGCAGGCGCTCGCGGAGGGTGAGCGCAGCCGGGAGACCGGGTTGGGCTTCGGCCTCGCGCGCGGGCCGGCCGGCCTCGACCCGGCCGCGATCGGGGCGGAGGCCGCCGAGCGCGCGACGGAGATGATCGGGGCGTCCAAGCCCGACTCCCGGTCCTGCCCAGTGGTCCTCGACCCGACCGTGGCGGCCAGCTTCGTCGGCCTCCTTGGCGGCACCCTGGGCGCCGACGCGGTGCAGAGGGGCCGCTCGCCGCTGGCCGAGCGGCTTGGGGACGAGGTCGCCGGCGAGGCATTCGTGTTGCACGACGACGGGCTCGACCCCGGCGGGTTCGCCTCCTCGCCAGTGGACGGAGAGGGGGTGTCGCACCGCCGCACGGCGCTGATCGATGGCGCCCGCTTGCAGACCTTCCTCTACGACACCTACACCGCCCGCCGCGGCGGCGTCGAATCGACCGGTAACGCCGGTCGCGCCGGCTACCGAACGGGCCCCTCCGTCTCGGCCTCCAACCTGATCGTCGCCCCGGGCTCGCTCGGCTTCGAGGACCTGCTCGCCGAGGCCGGCGAGGGGATCTGCATCACCGACGTCGCCGGGTTGCACTCGGGCGTCAACCCGGTTTCCGGCGTCTTCTCGGTCGGAGCTTCCGGTCGGGTGATCAGGGATGGGGAGCTGGCCGAGCCCGTGCGGGAGTTCACGATCGCCAGCGACTTGGTCTCCATGCTCCGCGCCGTGCGGGCCGTTGGCAGGGACCCCCGGTGGGTTCCCTTTGGGGGCTCGGTCAGCACCGCGCCGCTGCTGATCGGCGAGATGACGATCGGCGGCTCTTGAGCCAGGAGGGTCGCTAGATCCTCGTAGGCAGCACGTAGGCACGACTTACGCCCGAGCTCGCTGTTAGATTGCGGCCCGACCTAACGACGACGGAGGAGCTTCGACGTGACAAAGGCTGAATTTCTTGACCGACTGGCTGCTGACGATCGAGTGGGCAGCAAAAAAGCCGCAGGCGATGCGGTCGACGCGGTGCTGGACACGATCACCAGCACCTTGAGCCAGGGCGGTGAGGTCAGCTTCACCGGCTTCGGCAAGTTCCACGTCGCCGAGCGTGGTCCACGCCAGGGCGTCAACCCCCGCACCGGCGAGCGGATCACCATTCCCGGCGGCAAGGTTCCTCGCTTCTCCGCTGGCTCGGCGCTGAAGACCAAGGTCAAGGAGGGCTGAGCTCTGAGCCCGCGTCTGGACGCGGGTGGGGGGGAAGCGCGGTTGTGAGGTCCTTTGCAGATCGGCTGTCGGCGCTCGTAGAGGAGCGCCACAGCCAGATCTGCCTTGGCCTCGACCCCGATCCGGCGAAGCTCGACCGGCAGGGGCCTTCGGATCCGTCAAGCGATTCGGCCGCGGCTGCTGAGCAGGCCGCGGCCGCAATCGCGCGGCACTGCGGTGGCTTGATCGAGCAAGCCGGCCCGGCTTGCGTTGCCGTCAAGCCCCAGCTGGCCTGCTTCGAGCGACTCGGGGCACCGGGGTGGGCGGCTCTGGCCGACGTGTGCGAGACGGCTCGCGACGCCGGCTTGCTGGTCGTCGCCGACGGCAAGCGCGGCGATGTGCCCGTGACCGCCGCGGCTTACGCCCAGGGGCTGGTTGGCGAGACGCCGACCCCCTGGGGCCCGGTGGCGGGGCTTGGCGCCGACGCGTTCACCGCCAACCCGCTGCTCGGTCGAGACGCGCTGGAGCCGCTGGTGGCGGCCGCCGAGGCGGCCGGGGCGGGAGTCTTCGTCCTGGTGCGGACCAGCAACCCCGGCGCCGCCGACGTCGAGGACCTGCCGGCCCCCGAGCGGCCGCTGCACGAGCACCTCGCCGAACTCGTCGATGAGCTCGCGCCGCGGCTGGCGGGGACCGGGGGGCTGAGTGGGATGGGGGCGGTGGTCGGTGCCACCGAGCCCGAGCACATTGCCCGGCTGCGCGAGCTGATGCCTCATTCGATCTTCCTGATGCCTGGGGTTGGCGCCCAGGGCGGCCGGCCGGAGCTTCTGGGCGCCGCCTTTGCGCCGGGGCCCGGCGCGGGCCTGGTTGCGGTCTCGCGTGGGATTGCTGCCGATCCTGACCCGGCCGCCGCCGCCGAGCGCCTGCGCGCGACCGTGTGGGATAGCGCAACCGCGTGAGGGCGCCCTGGGCGCCGGATTCCCATTCCGCAATTCCTCAGAGTGGCGGGGGAACTCATCTACGATCTTCAGCGCTCATCCGATCCCCGCTTCTGATCCATGACCCAGCGCTCCTCATCCCCAGCCCGGGCTCTTGCCGCGATCGCCCTTGTATGCGGCTTCCTCGTCCTGGTCGTGGTGATCGCGGGCTCGTTTGGCGGCGGGGACGATTCCAGCAACGAGAAGGGCTCCTCCCCCGGCCAGGTGACGCGGAAGGGCTCCACCGGAGGGGACGACGCTCCGGTGTTCTACGTCGTCCAGAACGGCGACACGTTGACCTCGATCGCCCACGAGATGGGCGTCTCGGTTTCTCAGATCCAGGCTCTCAATCCTGGGGTCGACCCGCAGATCCTCGTTTCAGGCGAAAAGCTGAAATTGAGGTGAGCCGCACCGCCATCAAGGCGTGGCTGCTCGCGGTGCTTGTCTCTGGGGCCGCGGGTCCTGTCGCCGCAGGGGACCCACCGCCCCTTCCGGTAGCTAAAGCTTCCTCAGGGGCGGTACCCCCTACGGCGCCACCCGCGGCCACGGCGGCGGCGCCGCAACTCGATGCGCGGGCGTGGGCGTTGATCGACGCCCGTAATGGAGAAGTGCTTGCGTCCCATGCGGCATCGCGCCGCCTGCCGATCGCCAGCACGACGAAGATGATGACCGCCTACGTGGCGTTGCAGGAGCTGCCGCTGGGGAAGATGGTGCGGGCCGCGCCGTACTCCCCGATCTACGGGGAGTCGCTGCTGGGGTTGCGCTCCGGGCAGCGGATCAGCGTCCGCGACCTCCTCTACGGATTGATCCTGCGCAGCGGCAACGACGCCGCCTACGACCTGGCGCTTGCGGCCGCCGGCTCCGAAGCGCACTTCGTCCGCCAGATGAACATGCGGGCGGCGGCGCTTGGGCTCGCCGACACCCATTACGCCAACCCCATCGGGCTGGACGAGCGCGGCAACCATTCCTCCGCCGCCGACCTGACCACGCTGGGGCGGCGGCTCCTGGCGATCCCCGCCTTCGCCAAGATCGCGGCCTCGCGCAGCGCCACGCTGCGCAGCCTGCACCCGCCACGCCGGATCGCAACCCGCAATGACCTGCTGTTGCGAGAGTCCTGGGCGACCGGGATCAAGACGGGCCACACGTTCGATGCCGGTTACGTTCTGGCCGGCTCCGGGAAGCGGAAGGGCGTGCAGCTGATCTCCGCGGTGATCGGGGTACCGACCGAAACCGAGCGTGACTTGGAGACGCTGCGCCTGCTCGACTATGGCTTCTCCCTTTACCGCGAGCGGGTGCCGATCCAGGCCGGCGAGGACCTCGCCAACCCCACGATCCGTTACGCAGGCGGCAAGCTTCCGCTGCGCGCCGAGCGTTCGGTGGCGACCGGGGTCAGGCAGGGTGAACGGCTGAGCGTCATCGTCCGGGCTCCGAACGAGGTCGAGGGGCCGATCCGTCGCGGCACGGTTCTGGGCCGCGCCTTCGTCCTGCTCGACAACGTCCAGGTGGCATCTGTGCCGCTGCGGGCGGGTCGCTCGATTCCGGCAGCCGGTGCGTTCGACCGGGTCCGTGCCTTCCTTGGTAATGGGGCGATTCCGATCGCGCTGGCGCTGTTCGTGATACTGATTGGAGCAGGCCTCCTATGGCGCTTCGCGTCGAGGGGCCGGAGGAGACACTGAGGCCCGATGATCCTCACCGTCACGCTTAACGCCGCGATAGATCGCACGATCGCGGTCCCCAACTTCCGTCTCGGGCATCGCCACCGGGCGGTCGAGAGCCGCACGGTGGCGGGGGGCAAGGGCATCAACGTCGCCCGGGCGCTGAGCCTGCTGGGCCATCCGGTGATCGCGACCGGCTTCGTCGGCGGGCCCACCGGGAACCGCGTGGCGGAGCAGCTGCGCGCGGAGGCAGTCCTGACCGACCTGACGCAGATCGCCGGGGAAACGCGGATCAACTTGGCCGTGGTCGATCCCACCTCAAACGAGCAGACGGAGATCAACGAGCGTGGCCCGGCCGTCAGCCCGGAGGAGGTCGGCCGCTTCGTCGAGCGCCTCGACTACCTGGCGCGCGGGGCCAGTATTTGCGTGCTCGCCGGGTCGCTGCCTCCGGGCACCGGGGAGGACCTCTACGCGCGCCTCGTCAAGATGCTGCTCGAACGCGATGTGACGGTCGTCCTCGACGCCGAGGGAGAGCCAATGCTGGCCGGTCTGCGGGCTGGCGCCTCGATCGTGACACCCAACGAGCGCGAGGCGGAGGAGCTGGTCGGACAGGAGTTCGCCGATCGCGGCGACGTCGTGCTCGGCCTCTCTGAGCTGGTTCGGCTTGGCGCCTCGGAGGCCGCGATCACGCGGCCGGACGGATGCGTGGCGGTGGTCGGCGAGGGCGCGGAGCGCCGCTTTCTCGAGGTTCGCACCCGCTCGCTTGACCCTGTTTCCACGGTCGGCTCGGGGGACGCGTTCCTGGCCGGCTATGTCGCTGGCCGCTACGAGGGCCGCTCGCATGACGACTGCCTTGCTTACGGCGTTGCCTGCGGGGCCGAGTCGACGCAGCACTTCGGCGCCGGCGTCATCGATCCCAACCAGGTCGCGCGGCTGCTCGACGAAGTCGAGGTCCAGGATCTGGAGGTCCACGCAGAAGTGTAGGCTGGCTGTTCAACGCCACCACCTTCCTTGGAGGATCGATTTTGGAGATCGACATCGGTCGCGGTAAGAAGGGGAGGCGCGCCTACGGATTCGACGACATCGCGATCGTTCCGTCGCGCCGGACCCGCGATCCCGACGACATAGACATCAGCTGGACCCTTGGCCCTTACCGCTTTGAGCTGCCCCTGGTGGCTTCGGCGATGGATGGGGTGGTCAGCCCTGACACGGCTGTCCTCGTCAACGAGCTGGGGGGCCTCGGGGTCCTCAACCTCGAGGGGATCTGGACCCGCTTCGAGAACGCCGAGGAGCAGCTGGAGAAGGTCGCCGTGGCGCCCAAGCACGAGGCGACGCGGATCATGCAGGAGATCTACACCGAGCCGGTCAAGCCGGAGCTGGTCGGACAACGGATCGCCGAGATCAAGGAGCGAGGGGCCGTCGCCTGCGGTTCGCTGACTCCGCAGAAGGTGCGCGAGCACTACGAGATCGCGATCGAGGCCGGGATCGACATCCTCGTAATCCAGGGCACGGTGATCTCCGCCGAGCACGTCTCGACCACGGTCGAGCCGCTCAACCTGAAGGAGTTCATCGCCGAAGTGCCGGTGCCGACCGTGGTCGGCGGCTGCGCTTCCTACTCGACCGGCCTTCACCTGATGCGGACCGGGGCGGTCGGCGTCCTGGTCGGGGTTGGCCCCGGTGCCGCCTGCACTACGCGCGGCGTGCTCGGGATCGGCGTCCCGCAGGCAACCGCGATCGCCGATGTCGCCGCCGCCCGCTCCCAGCACATGCTGGAGACAGGCGAGTACGTGAACGTGATCGCCGACGGCGGAATGCGCACGGGTGGCGACGTCTCCAAGGCGATCGCCTGCGGTGCCGACTCGGTGATGGTGGGCTCGCCGCTCGCCCGCGCCAAGGAGGCACCGGGACGCGGCTTCCACTGGGGGATGGCGACCTTCCACCCGTCGCTGCCGCGCGGCACGCGCGTCTCGACCACGCAGGACGGGACGATGGAGGAGATCCTGCTCGGCCCCGCGCAGGAGAACGATGGCACCTTCAACCTGATGGGCGCGCTGAAAACCTCAATGGCCACCACCGGCTACGAGGACATTCGCTCCTTCCAGCGGGCCGAGGTGATGGTCGCCCCGGCGCTGATGAGCGAGGGGAAGAAGCTGCAGAACGAGCAGGCCGTCGGCATGGGCTCGAACGGGCGCGCGGCGGTCTCCGCCGGTGTTGGAGTCGCCGACGACTGAGGCCGGCGCCCCGTCGGCGCCGGCTCAGGCCTCAGAGGAGGTGCTGGTCCTCGACTTCGGGGGCCAGTACTCGCAGCTGATCGCCAGGCGGATCCGCGAATGCGGCGTCTTCGCCGAGTTGATGCCGGCGACCGTCTCCGCCGAGACGATCCGCGAGCGCAAGCCGAAAGGGCTGGTGCTCTCGGGCGGCCCGGCCTCGGTCTATGAGCCGGGGGCGCCGGCGTTCCCGACCGAGCTGCTTGATCTCGGCATCCCGATGCTCGGCATCTGTTACGGGATGCAGGCGATGGTCCAGGCCCTCGGCGGAAAGGTCGAGGGCGCCGAGTCGGGGGAGTTCGGCCGCGCCGAGCTGACCCTGCGCAACGGCGGAGGCCAGCTGCTCGCCGATCTGCCCGAGGAGCAGAGCTGCTGGATGAGCCACCGCGACGCCGTCTTCGAGCCGCCCGAGGGGTTCGTTGCGCTCGCCTCGACGCCGGGCTCCCCGGTCGCCGCCTGCGAGGCGCCCGAGCGGGGCCTCTTCGGCATCCAGTTCCACCCCGAGGTCGTCCACACCCCCTACGGGACCGAGGTCCTGACCCGCTTCCTGCG
>JBBDYO010000003.1:0-9664 GCA_040901495.1 Solirubrobacterales bacterium | reverse complement strand
AGCGTGCGGCCGAAGCTCTCCTCCTCGTCGCCGACCCAGCGGGCGATCGTCTCGCGCTCGGCGGCCAGCTCCGGATAAACGTCCCCCATCAGCTCGATCGTCAGCTCGGCGAACCGCCCCAACCACGGCGCCTCGAGGCCCAACGCACGGCCCTGCTGGATCGCGCGCCGCATGATTCGCCGCAGGATGTAGCCGCGGTCCTCGTTGGAGGGGACGACGCCGTCGGCGATCAGGAACGCGGCGCCGCGCGAGTGGTCGGCGACGATCCGCATCGCGCGGGTCACCGCGCCGCCCTCGTCATAGCGATGGCCGGACATCTCCTCCGCGAGGTCGACCAACGGCCGCACGTGGTCGGTCTCGAAGACCGAGGGGACGTCCTGGAGGATCGCCGCCATCCGGTCGAGGCCCATGCCGGTGTCGATGTTGCGGGTCGGCAGCTCGGTGAGGCTGCCGTCTTCGGCTAGGTCGTAGCTCATGAAGACGTGGTTCCAGAACTCGAGGAAGCGGTCGGTGTCGTCGCCGGGACGCTCATCCGGGCCGCCGAACTCCTCGCCGCGGTCGAGGTAGAGCTCCGAGCAGGGCCCACAGGGGCCCGACGGTCCCGCCTGCCAGAAGTTGTCGGCCCGGCCAAGCCGGACGATCCGCTCATCGGGGACGCCAATTGCGCCCCAGAGTGCAATCGCCTCCTCGTCGGGGCCGAGCCCGAGCTCCTCGTCACCGCCGAAGACGGTGACCCAGATCCGCTCCGGGTCCATCCCAAAGCCTTGTGTCGAAAGCTCCCAGCCCCAGGGAATCGACTCCTGCTTGAAGTAGTCGCCGAAGCTCCAGTTGCCGAGCATCTCGAAGAAGGTCATGTGGCGGGCGGTTTTGCCGACCTCCTCGATGTCGGTGGTGCGAAAGCACTTCTGCACGTCGGCGAGACGAGGGGCCGGTGGCCGCTCGAGGCCCAGGAAGTACGGCTTGAAGGGCTGCATGCCGGCGGTGGTGAGGAGAACCGTGGGGTCGTGGACGGAGGGCACCAGCGAGGCCGAGGGCACGATCTTGTGCCCCCGCTCCTCGAAGAACGAGAGGTAGACATCGCGAATCTCCTGTGCCTTCATGAGCACGCAAGCCTAAGACAGCGCTGACATCAGCGCCTTCGATCCGTTGAAGAGCTGACGGAACTGGCCCTAACCTTGACTGGATGACTCCGAATGCTGAAACGGCAAAGACATGAAGGGAACGGCGGCCCCGAGTCAATCGTCGGGAGTCCCCGGCCCCATGCGGCTGCTCTCCGACGACCGGCTGGCACGCCGGGCGACGCAGGGAGACCAGCGGGCCTTCGAAGCGATCTACCGGCGCTATCACCAAGACCTGTACCGCTTCTGCCTGGCGATGATCGGCAACCCACAGGACGCCCAGGACGCCCTCCAGAACACGATGGTCAAAGTCCTGCGGGCGCTACCCGGCGAGGAGCGGCAAATCAAGCTGAAGCCGTGGCTCTACCGGATCGCCCGCAACGAGGCAGTGGAAACACTGCGGCGGCGGCGCGACACCACCGAGCTGGAGCCCGACGCAGTCCGTGCGAGCACGGAGATCCCCCAGGCCGTCGAGGACAGGGAGCGGCTGCGCGTGCTCTTCGTCGACCTCGAGCAGCTTCCCGACCGCCAGCGCGCGGCGCTGGTGATGCGGGAGCTTGCCGGGCTCGACTTCGCCCAGATCGGCGAAGCATTCGGCAGCTCCGCGGGGGTCGCAAGGCAGACGCTCTACGAGGCACGCCTCAGCCTGCGGCAGATGGAAGAGGGACGTGAGATGCGCTGCGAGGCCGTGATGCGAGAGCTCTCCGATGCGGACGGCCGCGTGACTCGACGGCGCGGTCTTCATGCCCATCTGCGCAGTTGCTCAAGCTGTCGCGCCTTCCGCGACAGCATCGCCAAGCGCCGCGACGAGCTCGTCGCGATCGCGCCACTGCCGGCCGCTCTCTCGGCGGGGCTGCTGCACGGCCTCCTTGGCGGGCAGACGGGTGCCGCGGGGGCCGTCTCGGCCGCCGGCACAGCGGGGGCGACGGGTGCCGCGGGGGCGAGCAGCACCGGCCTCGCCGGAGCGATTGGCGCCGGGGCGGGCAAAGCCGTTGCGACCTCGGCGATAGTCAAGTCCGTGGCCACGGTGGCGGTGGTCGCCGCGGTCGGCGGGGCTGCCGCCGATCGAAGCGGCGTGATCGACCTGCCTATCCCAGGCGCACATGACACATCTACGAAGAACGCGGCCGAGCCTCAGGGCTCTTCCACGCCGGGTGAGGATGGAGCCACCACGGCGGGCGATTCGACCGAACAGGCAAATCGAGAGCATGCGCCGGGCGCGCAAAGCAAGGGCACAGCCAATTCCGGGCCCTCCGAGGGGGCAAAGGGCGGGCCGGCCGGCAGGGGAGGCCCCCATCGCTCCTCCCCCGGCAACTCCACCGGAGGAGGCTCTCGCAGCCACTCCGGTCAGGGCAACTCGCAGGCGGCACGTGAACGGGGCAAGCCGGCAAAGGCGGGCCAGGGTAAGAACCACGGCCAGGAGACCTCGGTCACACACAAATCCCCCAACGCGGACCCCTCTCCCGGCAACGGCAACCAATCGCACCCCAAGCCGAAGCCTCCGCGCCCAACCGCGCGCCCACCGAAGGCCAAAAGCTCGCCGGCGACGCCGAACCTTCCGGAACCGAATCCAAACGCCGGTGGCACAGCGTCCAAAGGCTCAGGCAAAGGGAAGGTCGAAGCACCCGAACCCTGATCTTGATCGCGAGCCAGGAATCCTGGTTCGGACCTGACAACGGGCCTCCAACCCCATTTTACCCGATGAAAGGCAGCCTGCGGGAGCGCTCCGCGGGTCCAGACGTCAAAAGGAGGCACGATGAAGCTCCAACTCAAGATCGGCATTCTGATGGGGGCACTCGCACTGTTGGCGATCCCCGCGACGGCCATGGCGGCGCCGACCTATTCCCCCGGCCCCGACTACGACCCGGCGCCAAAGCCACCAAAGACAAAGCCCTCACTACCGGCGCATGCCAAGGCATACGGAAAGTACTGCCAAGGCAAAAGCAAGAAGCACGTCAAAGGCGAGCAGGGAACCGAGTTCAGCCGTTGCGTGAAAGCAGTGGCGAAGATGAGGGAGAACGACGGAGAGAATGCCTAACCGGCAATAGTGCCGTGGCCAACGATCGCCCCCGCGGAGAGTAGGACGGCTGCCTGTCCGGGGGTGGCCGCATCGAAGGCCTCCTTGAGCTCCACGTCGAGCCTTGCGTGTCGCCCAGTCCCCGCCGCCTGAACGGTGGCGGGGACGACGGCGGCCCTGTAGCGCAGCCTGACCGCATCGACGCCGTCGCCGTCGCGGTGCAGCACCGCGTTGTGGATCGTCACGCGCCGGGTTGCGAGCTCCTCGCGGCCGCCCACCGTGATCGTGTTCGCGACGGCATCGGTGGCCAGCACGTAGAGCGGCTCATCGGCGGAGACTCCGATCCCACGCCGCTGCCCCACCGTGAAGTTGTGGTGGCCCTGGTGGCGGCCGATCGGCTGGCCGGAGCGGTCGAGGACGTCGCCCTCTCGCTCGCCGAGGCCGGCGTGGCGGTGCAGAAACTTGCGCTTTCCCTGGCCGGCGAGGAAGCAGAGGTCCTGGCTCTCGGGCTTGTGGGCGACCTCGAGCCCGTGCCGAGCGGCCACGTCGCGCACTTCCGGCTTGGACATCTCGGTCAGGGGGAAGCGGAGCTTGGCCAGGATTGCGGGGGGCAGGGCGGCGAGCATGTAGCTCTGGTCCTTCGCCCGGTCGGAGGCGGCGGCAAGGAGCGGACCGGCTCCATCGTTGACGATCCGGGCGTAGTGGCCGGTGACGAGGTAGTCCGCTCCCAGCCGCTCAGCAAGGTCGACCATCGCCGCAATCCGAACCTCCCCGTTGCAGACGATGCACGGGTTGGGCGTCGCGCCCGCCGCGTAGCCAGAGACGAACGTGCCGACCACACGGCGGCGGAAGTCCTCCTCGAGATCAAGCGTCAGGTGTGGGACGCCGAGCGAGTGCGCCACCGCGCGCGCGCCGAGGACCGCCTCCGGCGAGCAGCACGCCTTGGCGCCGTCGGTCTCGGGGTCCGCCCAGAGCTTCAGCGTCACCGCGAGCACCTCCATCCCGCTCTCCCGCTCCAGCAGCGCCGCGACGGCGCTGTCAACCCCGCCTGACATCGCGACCAGCACCCGACCGGCCTTCGGCGCCGCCAGCCGCTCCGTGGAGGCGGTGGCGCTGGCCAGCGCACGGTGCAGGGCGTCGGCGGCAAGCTGGGCCGCGTGCCGCTTGGCTGGGGTCAGCCCTCCGATCGCCTCGTCCACCTGGTCGGTCCCGATCCGGGCCGCATCGATCACCGGCTCGCCGTCGACCATCTCCGCCACCGCGGCGGTCGCCGCCCGCATCGCCCCACACCCCTCAGCATCGAACGTCACCTGCTCAACGACGCCATCGGCGATAACAAGCGAAACTCGCGACAGATCCCCACAAGCAGCCCCCCCAGCAGCCCCCGTAAAGGCCCCAGGCATCGGAGGACCCACATGCGTCTCATCATGCAAGTAGGTCTCGAATAGCTCTCTGCTCATGTGATTCTCAAATTATGGGCCTCTGTCTCGAAATATGGGCCTGTCTCGGAAGATCCGGGTGTGCGCCTGGCGAGCGCCAGACCAAGCGAGGCAAGGACGCAGCCGGCGTGGCGTGGCAGCGCCACGCGAGCCGGCGAGGACGCCGCATCGCGCCGGTCTGCCGCCGCCCAGGCGTGCGGACGGATCTTCCGAGCCAGGCCACAAAAGAGGCCCCAACTCGCCGTTACCGCCTCTGGCTTGATCCCTTAAGTAAAGGATGGGCGCCTCCTCGCGATCCCACGGGACCGAGAGAGATGGGCTCCCGCGCCGTTTGTGTTGGGTCAAACGGTGAGACGGCTCTCGAACGAGTTCGAGCCTCGGGTCAACCGTACCACCAGGGAGGCCGCCGATGGGTAATTTTGTGTAGTCGGCAAAATTGTCCAACTCCGCAAATTCCGGAGTTTGACGCGAGCCTCAGTCCAGGTTCGAGAGCAGAAGCTCGGCCTCGCTCCAATCTTCGGGACGCACCCGGAGCGCGATGTCGCCGCGGCCGTAGCGATCGAGGGGCCAGTCGGCGGTCAGGACCGCTTCGATAGAGGCCTCGACCAGTGCCTGGTGCCACGCTCTGGCCGTCTTCACGTCGCCGAAATCGCGGACGACCTCCCAGCTGTCGAAGCCGGGGTCGTCGACATGAACCGGGGTCTGCCCTGGACCCGGGCCCCTGAAGGCATCCCGCAGTCGGGCGAGCAGGCCCATCTCAGCGATCTGCGGGGCGGGGCTGGCGCAGAGCGATCCCGAGCTCCTTGAGCTGGAGCTCGTCCACCGGCGCCGGGGCGCCGGTCAGCGCGTCGGTGCCGGAGGCGGTCTTCGGGAAGGCGATCACGTCGCGGATCGAGTCCGCGCCGGCGAGGCGTTGCACGATCCGGTCGAGCCCGTAGGCGATGCCTCCGTGCGGGGGAGCGCCGTAGCGCAGCGCCTCGAGCAGGAAGCCAAAGCGCGCCTCGGCTTCCTCGGCATCGATGCCAAGGGCGGCGAAGACCGTCTTCTGGACATCCGCGCGATGGATGCGAATCGAGCCGCCGCCCATCTCCTGGCCGTTCCAGACAAGGTCGTAAGCAAGAGCGCGCGCCGGGGCCGGGTCGTCGGGGTCGAACTCGCCGGCCGGCGCGGTGAACGGGTGGTGCAGCGCGTCCCAGCGGCCCTCCCCCTCGTTCCGCTCCATCAGCGGCCAGTCGACGATCCACGCCAGCCGGTCCTCGTCGGGGACCAGATCGAAGCGGGCCGCCAGCTCGATGCGCAGTTGCCCGAGCACCTCGTCGGTGACCCGTCGCTGGTCGGCGACGACCAAGAGCAGGTCCCCCTCCTCGGCTCCGAGGCGCTGGTTGAGCTCACGCAGCTCCTGGTCGGAGAGGAACTTGGCGGTTGGCGAGCGCCAGCCGTCACCCTCGCGGAACGCCCAAACGAGCCCCTTCGCCCCCAGCTCCTGCGCACGGGAGATCAGGCCGTCCAGCTCGGAGCGGGGCAACTCGCGGCGACCGGCGTTCAGCCCCCGGACCGCGCCGCCGGAGTCGATCACCGAGCGGAAGACCTTGAACTCGGTCTCCTTCAGGGCATCGCCGAGGTCGACCAGCTCCAAGCCAAAGCGCAGGTCCGGCCGGTCGGTGCCGAAGCGGTCCATCGCTTCGTCGTAGGCAAGTCGCTCCAGCGGCAGCTCGATCGACGGGCCGCCGACTCGCTCGAAGACGTGGGTCAGCAGCCGCTCGTTGAGCTCGATCACGTCATCGACGTCGACGAAGGACATCTCGATGTCGAGCTGGGTGAAGTCCGGCTGGCGGTCGGCGCGGAGGTCCTCGTCCCGAAAGCAGCGAGCGATCTGGTAGTAGCGCTCGAGCCCGGCAACCATCAGCAGCTGCTTGAAGAGCTGGGGAGATTGCGGGAGAGCGTAGAACGACCCCGGCTGCAATCTGCTCGGGACGAGGAAGTCACGGGCGCCCTCGGGGGTCGAGCGCGTCAGCACCGGAGTCTCGATGTCGAGGAAGCCCTCGCCGTCGAGAAACTCCCGCATCGCGGCGGTCACTCGGTGGCGCAGGGCCAGCGCCTCGCGCATCGGCTCGCGGCGCAGGTCGAGGTAGCGGTGCCGGAGTCGGGCGTCCTCCCCCACCTCGCCGGCGAACCCCTCGACCTGGAAGGGCGGCGTCTCGGCATCGGCGAGCAACTCGGCGCCCACCACCGCCAGCTCGAACTCACCGGTCGGCAGCTCGGGGTTGACCGTCTCCTCGGAGCGGCAGAGGACTTTCCCTGTCGCGCTCAGCACGTCCTCGGCCCGCAACCCGTGGGCGAGCTCGAGCGACTCGCCGGAAGAGTCCGGGTGGAAGACGAGCTGGACGATGCCGGTGCGATCACGCAGGTCGATGAAGACGAGGCCGCCATGGTCGCGACGCCGATGCACCCAGCCGGCCACCCGGGCTTCCGAGTCGACACGGTCGTCGAGCACCTGACCGCACCAGGTATCGCGGAAGGCGTTGGGGCGAAGGGCTGGGAACGATTCGCTCATCGGGGTCGGCAGTCTTTCACCCGCGCCTACCTGCTCAGCTCATCGACGACCGCGCCCGGGTCGACGGGGCGCTGCTCGCCGGTTCCCATCTCACGTAGCTGCACCGAGCCGTCGGCCTCGAGGATCAGGACGCGGCGGGCGCCAAGCCGGTCGGCGTGCTTGAGCTGGCCCTTCAACCCGCGCCCGGCAAGATCGACCTCGACCGAGAGGCCGGCGTGCCGAATCTCGCTCGCCAGCACCAGGGCGCGCTGTCGCTGGCTGTCGTCGGCGACCGCCAGGAACGCGTCGCGGCCCACCGCCTCCGCCTCCTCGTCGAGGGCAAGCAGGATCCGCTCGACCCCCGCCGCCCAGCCAACCGCCGGGGTCGGCGGGCCACCGAGCTGCTCGATCAGGCCGTCATATCGGCCACCGCCACCGACCTCCGACTGCGCTCCGAGACCCTCGCAGACGAAGGAGAAGATCGTCCGCGTGTAGTAGTCGAGGCCCCGGACCAGGGTGGGGTCGATCGCGTAGGAGACTCCGGCCGCGTCGAGCGCGGCGCGCACCTCGGCGAAGTGCTCGGCGTCTTCGCCATCGAGGCGCTCGACGATCGTCGGAGCAGAAGCCATCACGCCTCTCGTCCCATCGTCATCGGAGTCGAAGGCGCGAAGCGGGTTGATGTCGATCCGCTCGCGCACGTCCTTTGACAGCTCTCCCTCATGGGCGCGCAGGTGCGCCCGCAGCTCATCCATGTAGGCAGCTCGTGAGGCGGGAGACCCCAGGCTTCCCAGGCGCAGCTCCACGCCGGGCACACCGAGCTCGGCGAGCAGGTCGGCGAGCAGCATGACCGCCTCGGCGTCGGCCAGCGGCGAGTCGGTGCCGATCGCCTCGGCGCCGATCTGGTGGAACTGGCGGTAACGGCCCGCCTGCGGGCGCTCGTGGCGGAAGAACGGCCCGACGTAGGAGAGCTTCACCGGCTGCGCCAGCTTGTGCATGCCGTGCTCGACATAGGCGCGGCAGATCGGCGCGGTGCCCTCGGGGCGCAGGGTGATGCTGCGCCCGCCCTTGTCCTCGAAGGTGAACATCTCCTTGCGGACGATGTCGGTGGAACGGCCGACCCCGCGCTCGAACAGCTCGGTGTCCTCGAAAACCGGGGTGGCGATCGGTTCGTAGCCCGCGCGGCCGAAGATCGCCGCCGCGGTGCGCTCGATCCGGGCCCTCGAGTGAGCCGTGTCCGGCAGGACGTCGAACGTCCCCCGGGGCGCCTGGTACTTGCTCGCGGCCATCGGTGCTGCGACCTTACCTGTGCGCGGGGTCCCTGGAGACCCTCCTAGATGACCGCGGGATTCCCCAGGGAATCGGCCTCAACGAGCCAGCTCGGCGAGGAACGGGTTGGTGGCGCGCTCGGCGGCCAGCGTCGTGGTCCCCATGTGCCCCGGATAGACCGTGGTCTCGGGCGGGTGGGACTCCACCAGGGCTTGAATCGACCGCATCAGCGTCGGCCCATCGCCCCCCGGCAAATCGATCCGCCCGACCGACCCCTGGAAGAGGACGTCGCCGGAGAAGATCGCGTTCTCGTCCCGAACCGAGTAGGTGACGTGCCCGGGGCTGTGGCCGGGGGTGAAGATGACATCGAGGGTGAGGCCGGCCAGCTCCAGTGCCTCGCCGCCCTTCACCGTCTCGTCGGCCTCGTAGCTCTCGAAGGGGCCGAACCCCTCCCACGGGACGAACGCCATGATGTTCGCCAGCACCGGGACCTCGATCTCCGGGCAGTAGACGGGGGCTCCGGTCGCCTTCGCCACCGGCTCGACCGCGCCGATGTGGTCGAAATGGCAGTGGGTGATGAGGATCGCCTCGACCTTCACCCCCATCTCGTCCACCGTGGCCAGGATCCGCTCTGGCTCCTCGCCGGGGTCGACTACCAGCGCCTGCTCGGACCCCTCACGGCGCAGCACAAAGCAGTTCTCCGCGACCGGGCCAACCGTGAGCATCTCGACATCGAGGCCACTCACTTTTTCGCCGCGGCCCGTATCCGAGCTCGCTCGCGCCGCCGCCACATCATCGTGTCGAGGTAGTAGCCGGCTGGGATGTAGAAGGCCAGCATGAAGCCGCCGAGCCCCAGCGCGGAGCCAACCGAGCGTTTGAAGATCAGGATCAGCAGCACGGTGAAGATCACGGCAGCGACCAAGCCACGAGTGATCGCACTGCGCCAGGTGGGGGGCGCGTCGACGCGGGGGGCGCGTTTGCGGCCGGCGCGGGCCCGCGCTTTGGCTTCCTCGCGGCTGCGCGGCCGGCCGGCGGGGCGGCTGGTGTCGATGCGCCCGCCCTGCGTGCCACGGCGCTTGCGCTGTCGCTTCTTCTTCGTCTGGGCCATAGTCGGAATCTAGATCATCCAGAGATCTACGGCGTGGGCGGAAGGCGGCGCTCGATCACATGCCGGGCGGGGTCGAAGCCGCGGACCGGCACATCGTCGGGATAGCCATCCAGGGCACGCTCGGGAACCAGCCCGACCAGCTCGGCCTCGACCGGTCGGGCGCCGAGCGGCGCGGCCAGCTCC
>JBBDYO010000002.1:0-1475 GCA_040901495.1 Solirubrobacterales bacterium | reverse complement strand
TAGTGCTTTGGTAGATCTTCGGTAGGGCTCGCCAAGACCACGGCGAATCCCCTCGTGTCAGCGATCTCGACACGAGGAGGCGAAGATGATGGCAGTGGCGGAGCGCAGCAAGCATGCGGGCGGGACAGACGGTCCGGAGGCGGTGAAGGAGCGCCTTGAGGCGTTTGGCGCCGAGGTGCTCGCCGAGGCGACCAATCGCCCGGTGCAACAGGCAAACGGCGGGCTGTACCTGCGGGGGCTGCTGGAGGAAGGCGGGCGCAAGTCGCTTGAGCCGATGGTCTCCCGGCTGGGCGGGGAGGCCGACTACGAGAGCCTGCAGAACTTCCTCGCCGTCAGCCCCTGGGACCCGACCGCGGTGGTGCGCGCCGTCGCCGAGCGGGTGGCGCCCGAGATCGAGGTCGAAGCCTGGGTGCTCGACGACACCGGCTTCCCCAAGGACGGCAAGCGCTCGCCGGGGGTAAAGCGCCAGTACTCGGGCACGCTCGGCAAGATCGGCAACTGCCAGATCGGGGTCTCGGTGCACGCGGTCGGCGCCAAGGGGACCGCTCCTCTGGGCTGGGCGCTCTACCTCCCCGAGGAGTGGTGCTCAGACGCCGATCGGCGGCGCGCGGCGAAGATCCCCGACGACGTCGCCTTCAAGACCAAGCCCGAATTGGGGGTCGAGCTGATCGAGCGCGCCGCCGGTTGGTCGGTCCCCGTCGCGCCGGTGCTGGGCGACTGCGCCTACGGAGAGAACACCGACCTGCGCCGGCGCCTCGACACCGCCGGTGGCGAGTACGTGCTCTCGGTCAGCCCGCAGGTCGCGGTGTTCGCGCCCGAGACCAACTTCGAGGTGCCCGAGCGCAAAGGCAAGACGGGCAGGCCCCCCAGCCGCCCCGAGCCCGATCGCAAGTCGGAGTCGATCGGCAAGCTGATCGAGCGGATCGGGGAGGCCGGGGCGCAGACCGTCGCCTTCCGTGACGGGCCCGACAGCGAGCCGGTCACCTCGCGCTTCGTATTCGTGCGAGTGCGCGCCTCCCACGAGTGGCAGAAGCGCCCCTCGCCGCCGCCCGAGGAGTGGCTGATCGCCGAGTGGCCCGAGGGCGCCGAGGCGCCAACCGACTACTGGCTCTCCAATCTGCCGCCGGACACCGAGCCCGAGCGTTTGGCACGGCTCGCCAGGATGCGCTGGAAGATCGAGCTCGACTACCGCCAGCTGAAGGGCGAGCTCGGCCTCGACCACTACGAGGGTCGCTCCTACCTCGGTTGGCACCACCACACCGCCCTGGTCACCGCCGCCCACGGCTTCCTCACCTTGGAGCGGCTTCACCCAAAAGCCCGGCGGCCGGCCTGACGCTACCGAGGGCGGTGCTGTTGTTCCAGCCGCTCTTCAAGTGTTGGGCCGGCCGCTGCCAGATCTGCGACCAGCTCGTCGATCTCGATCGTCTCGTCCTCTGTCTGTCGCCGCCGGACCAGTGAGACCTACCAAAGCACTG
>JBBDYO010000001.1:0-9961 GCA_040901495.1 Solirubrobacterales bacterium | reverse complement strand
CGCAGGGTGAAGAGGTCGAGCAGGGCCTGGCTCGGGTGCTCGTGCTTGCCGTCGCCGGCATTGACCACGACCGCCTCCGACCACTGGGCGACCAGCTGTGCGGCACCCGCGTAGGGGTGGCGGATCACGATCGCGGCGGGGTCATAGGCGGAGAGCGTCGCAACCGTGTCCTTCAGCGACTCGCCCTTGTCGACCGAGGAGCCCGCCGCCTTGATCGAGACGAGATCGGCCGAAAGCCGCTTCGCGGCGAGCTCGAAGGAGGAGCTGGTGCGGGTGCTCGACTCGTAGAAGAGGCTGACGATCGTGCGGCCGCGCAGGGTCGGCACCTTTTTGATGTCGCGCTTCCCCACCTCGGCGAAGCTCTCGGCGCGGTCGAGGATCGCTTCGATCTCCTCCCGCGAAAGCTGCTCGATGCCAAGCAAATGCTTCATGTCAACGCCTCCGCGGTCTGCGGCTCGGAGATCGTCACCTCGTCGACCTCGTCGAGCTCCTCGAGCCGAACGTTGACCCGCTCCTCGCGAGCGGTCGGCAGGTTCTTGCCAACGTAGTCGGGGCGAATCGGAAGCTCGCGGTGGCCGCGGTCGCAGAGCACCGCGAGCTGCACCCGCTGCGGTCGGCCGTAGTCAAAGAGGGCATCGATCGCGGCGCGGACCGTGCGCCCGGTGAAGAGCACGTCGTCGACCAGGACGACGGTGCGTCCGGTGAAGTCGAAGTCGATGTGGGAAGAGCGAACGACCGGTTGCGCATCGGGCCCCTTGGCGCCGACGTCGTCGCGGTAGAAGGAGATGTCGATGTCGCCGATCGGCAACTCGGTGTCGGTGAGCTCGCCGAGCAGCGCGTGCAGGCGGCGAGCGATCAGCGCTCCGCGAGTGTGAATCCCGATGACGGCCAAGCCCTCGGGGTCCGGGTTCTTCTCGGCGATCTCATGGGCGATCCGCTTCAGCGTCCGCCGCAAATCGTCGTGCCCCAGCACGATCTTCTCGCTCACTCTTTGCTTCCTTCCTGGCCTCTCGGGACCGGGTTAAAGGACGCCCTCACAGTAGCAGCGACGCGCGACGATTCGTGACAGGCTGTGGACCGTGAAGGTGGACGTTGCGGGGATAATCGACCGCCACAAAGCGGCCGGCCGGCAGTTTGAGGCCGGCGGCGTCAGCAGCTTCGTGCTGGATCGGGGCGACGGCGACGCGGTGGTGCTGGTGCACGGGGTCCCGGTCAGCTGCTTCCTCTATCGAAAGGTTGTCCCGGCGCTGGCGGCACGCGGCCTGCGGGCCGTGGCGTTTGACCTGCCCGGGCTGGGGCTGGCGAGGCGGCCGCAAGACTTCGACTACAGCTGGAGCGGCCTGGCCCGGTGGACGGGGGAGGCGATCGATGCGCTCGGGATCGAGCGCTGCCATCTCGTCGTGCATGACATTGGCGGCCCGATCGGGTTCGAGTGGGCTATCGGCAACCCGGATCGCGTGCTGTCCCTGACCGCGCTCAACACCCTGGTCGACGCGTCGACCTTCCACCGCCCCTGGCCGATGCATCCATTCTCCATCCGAGGTGTCGGCGAGCTGTGGCTGCGCAGCATGCTGAGGGTGCCATTCCGCCAGATCTACTACCTGGTGGGGGTCAAAGACCGCTCCGCGGTGCCGCGGGCCGAGATCGACGCGCACCACGCGCTGCTGAACCGCGAGGACCGCGGCCGCGCCTTCCTGAGGATCATGCGCGGCTTCGAGCTGACCGAGAAAAAGGAACGTTTCTTCCTCGACGGGCTCACCGACCGGCCCTACCCGGCGCAGGTCGTCTGGGGCGAGGGAGACCGAATGCTCGAAGAGCGACGCCGGCAAGCCGTGATGAAGGCGCTCGGCGTCGAGCAGCCCACCCTGTTGCCGGCAAAGCACTTCCTCCAGGAGGACCAACCAGTCGCCGTGGCCGAAGCCGTTGCTTCGCTAGCCGCCTGAGCCCGAATCGGAGGCACCGGCATCCGATTCGGGTGAGCCATCACCGCTGCGCTCCCTAGCTCCGTTGGGGATGAGCTGGGGCTCTCCGCGCTCGGGAAAGGGAATCTCGACCTGGTCGAAGTCGCGCGGCGCGACGGTTGGCTCATAGGTCTCGCGAGCCTCGTCGAGGACTTTGCCCACGTGGTAGCGGGAAGAGATGTGGACGAGCGCGAGCATCTTCACCTCCGCCTCGCGGGCGACCGCGGCGGCCTGGCCGACGGTGGAGTGGCTGGTGTCGGCGGCGCGCTGGGCCTCCTCCTCGGCGAAGCTGGCGTCGTGGACGAGCAGCTCGGCGCCGCGCGCCGCGTCCACAGTCGCCTGGCAGGGGGCGGTATCGCCGGTGATCACGATGGTGCGACCGGCGCGCGACTCCCCTACGACGTCCTTCGGCTGGACCGGGCCACCGGACCCCTCGACCGTCTCGCCGCGCTGCAGCGCGGCAAAGGCCGGGCCTTCAGGAACACCGAGGCGCTTGGCGGTCTCGAGGTCGAAGCGACCCGGCCGCTCGGACTCGACCAGCGCGTACCCGTGAGCACGGACTCTGTGCTCGACCGGAAAAGGCACGACCTCCGCCCCGTCGCGGGCCACCGGCTCTCCCGGCTCCAGCTCGACCAGATCGAGTTGGAAGCTCAGCCGCCCGACCAGGCGATGGAGGGTCTTGAAGAGATCGACCAGGCCGTGCGGGCCATAGACGGTTAGCGGGGTCTGGCGTTCGGTCAGGTCATACGTTTTCAGCAGGCCCGGCAAGCCGAGGAAGTGATCGGCGTGGAAGTGGGTCAGGTAGATCTGGTCGACCTGGACGAGGCCCAGCGAGCGCTGCATCTGCCGCTGCGTCCCCTCCCCGCAGTCGAACATCAGCCTTTCCCCGCCACGCGCGATCAGCACGCTGGCAGTCGACCGCCGCGCCGAGGGCACCGCCCCGCTGGTGCCCAAAAATGTCACCGAAAGATCCATCGCCCGCGAGCCTACGCGACCGAGCGGCACAGCTACGCGGAGCTAGACTGGCCCTTCTGCGCCCGTAGCTCAGCTGGATAGAGCGTTCCCCTCCGGAGGGAAAGGCCACAGGTTCGAATCCTGTCGGGCGCGTTTCTGATGGGAAGGCACATAAAGAAAGCAGCGAGCCTGATGGCTTTGGCCACTGCGCTTTGTGCGCTATCGGCATGCGGCGAATCCCGATCGGCCTCAGAGAGCTCCGGCGACACCTCCTCGTCCGCGATCCGGGTTGACGAGAGCCCCCCGGACGCGAGCGGCGCTCGGGCCGCTGTGGAGCAATATCTTGCCGCCTATCGCGCGGGGAACGCAGTTGCCGTTTGCGACCTGTTGACGGCCAGCGCCAAGGAAAAGCTCGGCGATTGCACGACAAAGATCGGAGAAGCGATGCGAATCACCGAGGAGCTCGAGATCGACGATGCACTCGGTGGAGCAACGGTTGGCCTAGTCAAATTGGATGGAGACCAAGCCGCCGTTGAGGTCCACGTTGAAGTGGAGGGAGCCGAGAAAGCCGTGTCCGTTGAACTCCAACGTGAAGGCTACGAGTGGCGACTCTCCGACTCAACGCTGATCGGCTCGTAAAGGACTGAGAACTAAGGACCGCCCGCCCCCGCCCGCCGGGTTCTCGCATACTGTCCCGCTCGATGAGCGAGGGCAAGCAGAATCGTCCGCCGCGGGGGGCGCTTGCGGTGATTGCCGTGGGCCTGGTTGCCACCGTTGCGGCGGCATGGCTCAGCACCGATAAGCCGCTCGGGGCGGTGGAATTGGAATGGGAAGAAAAAGCCCCGATTGCCGATTCGCGCCCGGTGGCGATCCCCGGTGGCGGCCAGATGAAGATCGTCGATGCGGAAATTCGCGCGGCCGAACCTAACGTCAGCGGCTATCAGCTGTTCCGCATCTCCTCGACTCTCGCGATCGACGCGAACAGCGCGGTCGGACAGGGGCGGGTCAGTTGCGTGATTCGAGTCAACAAGCGAACCATCGCCACCAAGACCCCGAAGAGCCGGGCCTCCTTCCCCCGCTCCAGCAGCGGAGAAGACGTCGCCAAACAGGACGTGCCGGAACAGGTGCAGGTCGAGTTCAACTCGCACGGCACCGAAATCGCCACAGTCGAACTGAACGATGCCTTCACCCGGTACACGACGATCCCGGGCATCGTCGTCAGCTGGCCCCCCTACCGGGTGGGTCTCCAGGAATGGCAGTGGGGCCTGCCTAAAGGCCAGCCGGAAGACGCCGTGGAGTTGGGCTTCGCCTCGATCTGGCGCACCACCGTCTCCCCCTCCGCTCATATCGGATGCACAGTCGAGACCGCCGGCGGCACGGCAACCGTGCGTACAGAAGGCGCCCTGAGCGGCTAGGCCTCCGACCCCGGAGCAATCAAGAGCTCGGGCCCCTCGATGCCTTTGCCGACTTTGTTGAGCTTCGGGTTGGCCGGGGCGCCGGACATGCGAGTGGCCGGTAGCGGCGCGCACATCGCCACCGCATCCTCGACCTCGAGGTCGGGCCGCAGCCACGCGGCCTCGGCCTCCGGGTTGGGAAGGATCACCGGCATCCTGTCGTGCACTTTGCCGACGACCTCGTTCGGCGTCGTGGTGACGATCGTGCAGCTGTAGAGCCAACCGTCCTCGAAGCCGCGGTCCTCCTCGTCCTCCCACTCTTTGCGGGTGCAAATCCCGGCGAAGGCGAACGGCTCGCCACCGTCGACGGTGAAGCGCCAGGGCTGGCGCGGCTGCTTCGGGTCCTCGGCCCGCATCCACTCATAAAAGCCATCGGCGACGATCAGGCAGCGATGCCGGAACTTGCCGACCAGGGGCGAGTAGGCGCGGCTCGAGGTCAGGTTCTCGGCTTTGGCGTTGATCATCTTGTAGCCGACCTTGAGGTCCTTGGCCCAGCGCGGCACCAGCCCCCAGCGCATCAGCCGCGCCTCACGCTCACCCTGCGCCGCCTCGTCCGGGTCGGGCGAGGAGCGGACCGTGAGGATCTCCTGGCTCGGGGCGACGTTGAAGCGGCCCATCCCCGATTCCGCTTTCTTCACCCGCTCTTTGCTCGGCGGCGGCGCGTCCCCAGCCGAGTTCCGCTCCAGCGACTTTTCCAGCTCGACCTGGAAGCGGTCGGCGATCGTCTTCGTGTCCTTGGTGGTGACCGTGAAACGCCCGCACATGGCGAATCAGCCTAGCCGGGCGGCCCGCTCGGCTCCGGGGCGATCACCTCGACGGTTGGAAAGTACGTGCGGTAGCGGCCGGCATCCCGAGTAAGCAGGCGCAAGCCCTCAGCCGCTGCATGCGCGCCGATGAAGAAGTCAGGCAGCGGGGAGCGCTTCCTACCTCCGCGGCGCCGGTAGGACACAAACGCCCTGCCCGCCAGGAAAGCCGCGGGCCAAGGCAGGGGAACCCGCTCGATCCCCTGCACGTCAAGCGCCCACTCGCATTCCTCGGCGGTAGGAAAGCCGGGTGAGATCTCCGCGAAGACGATCTGGTTGACCAGGACGGCGCCGTCCTCCAGGGCCTCGACCAGCGCCTCGTTGGCCCAAGACGACCAGGCGGGGTCCTGCGTCAAGATGTCAATCAGGACATCCGAGTCGATCAGGGTCGCGGCCACACCTACCCCAAGGATTCCGGCCTCAATTCTCTCCCCGGGTGAGCCTCATGACTTCGTCCGTAGTCATTGTGTAGTTCTTGCCCGCCTCACGCAGGTGTGCAACGACCGCCTCTCCACGCCGCCGGCCGCGAACCGCCTTGCGGACGTGAATCTCGCTCTCCCCCGGTACGAATTCGACCTCTGTCCCCGGCAGGAGGCCAAAAGCATCCCGCATCTGCTTGGGAATCGTGACCTGGCCTTTGCTGGTGATCTTCATTGAGTAAGAGTAGTACAAGTCTTACTCTTATTTCTCTGGTCGCGCCTCCGGATGCTCTCGATACCACTCGAGGGTGCGCTTCAACCCCTCCCCCAGCTCGACCTCCGGCCGCCAGTCGGTTGCCTCGCGGAGCTTGGTCGAGTCGACGAACTGGCGGTCGATCTCGCCGTCGGGGTTGCCGGCGCCCTGGAAATCGGGCTCGATGCCGGCGCCCGCCGCATCGGCGACCAATTCGACCACCTCGCGCACCGAGTGCGGCCGGTCGCCGCCGGCGTTGAAGGCCTCTCCCGCCGTTCCGTTTGAGCCAAGAGCGTGGGCGATCGCCAGGTAGGCGGAGACCGCGTCGTCGACATGGAGGAAGTCGCGCTCAGGACTGCCGTCGGAGCGGATCACCGGGGGACGCCCGTCGAGGACGGCGACCACGGTCTCGGGAATCAGGCGCGAGAAGTTGAGGTCGCCACCCCCATAGACGTTGGCAAAGCGCGTCACCGCGAGCGGCACCCCGTAGGCCTGGGCGTAGCTGCGGGCGATGATGTCTGCGGCGGCCTTGCTGGCGTCGTATGGATAGGCCGCCCGCAGCGGAAAGTCCTCGCGGTAGGGAAGCTCCGGGCTGGAGCCGTAAGCCTTGTCGGATGAGGCGAAGACGACCTTTGCAACCTCCCTGGTGCGGCAGGCTTCGAAGACGTTCCAGGCGCCTTGGACGTTGACCTCGAGCGTCTCCAGGGGTGAGGACTTGGCGACGCCGACGATCGTCTGCGCAGCGAGGTGGAAGACGGTGTCTGCGCCGTTGACCGCCACGCGGACCGCTTCGGCATCGCGAAGGTCCGCCTCGACCAGCTCGACTTCGCCCCGGATACCGAGCAGGTCTAGCCCCGAACGTCGTGGCCCACCGACATCGGCGAGGCGCGGATCCGGCCGGTCCAGGACCCGCACCGCCTCGCCCCTCTCGAGCAACGCCTTGGCCAGATGAGAGGCGACGAAGCCGTGACCACCCGTGACAAGCACGCTCACCGCGGCGTCACCGCTTTGGACCAGACCGTCCACGGTGGGTCACCCGCAGCCCAGAGGTCGTTGAGGATGACCGCGTCCTTGTAGGTGTCCATGCAGTCCCAGAAGCCCTCGTGGCAATGGGCGCGGAGCTGATCGTCGGCCGCCAGCCGGGCCAGCGGCTCGTCCTCGAGCACGCTGGTCTCATCCAGGTAATCGAGCGTCCCCGCCTCGAGACAGAAGAAGCCACCGTTGATCCAGTGCTCGCTGCGGGGCTTCTCGACGAAGCCGCTGACGCGCCCGTCCTCGCCGAGGTCGGCCACCCCCCACTGCAGATGCGGCCGCACGACGGTCATCGTCGCCAGCGCTCCGTGGTCAGAGTGGAAATCGAGCAGCTGGGAGAGGTCCACGTCGGCGACGCCATCGGCATAGGTCGCGCAGAACCGCTCGCCGGCGAGCCGCTCGCCAAGCCGGGCGATGCGCCCCCCGGTGGGGGTGTCGACGCCGGTGTCGACGCACTCCACGCTGATGTCGCCGGGCCAGGCTTCAGCGGCGGAGAAGTCCTCGATCGCATCGCCCAGGTAGCCGGTGGCCAGGACAAAACGGTCGAACCCCTGCGCCGCGTAGATCCCGATCACATGCCAAAGGATCGGCTTCGCCCCAATCTCCACAAGCGCCTTGGGCACGGTCTCCGTTCGCTCGCGCAGCCTAGTCCCGCGACCTCCACAGAGGATGACGACCGGGGGCTTAGCGTCCATCCCGGTAGGGGTGAAACGTCTTGTACTTTTTCGTCGCCAACCTCGCGGCGTCAGCAGCCCGGCTCTCCACCGAAAAAGTTAAGTGGAACCCCTGCCGGGATGGACGCTCAACCACCAGCCACTGCCGGGAGGATCGTGACCTCCGCTCCGTCGGTGATCGCCGTCTCGAGGCCCTGCTGGAAGCGGATGTCCTCGCCGCTCACGTAGACGTTGACGAAGCGCCGCAGGTCGCCGTCCTGGGTGATCCGCTCACGCAGATCGCCGTGTGCATCGAAGACCGCGTCGAGCACCTCGCCGACGGTGGCGCCGGAGACCTCAACCTCGGCCTCCCCCCCGGTCGCGGCGCGCAGCTGGGTCGGGATCTTCACTGTGACTGCCATCAAACTGTTACCTCCTGCGGCTTGAACTCGGACTCAAAGCTGTCGAGGTCGGGGTCGATCTCGTGCATCTGGAACCTATCGCGAGCCGCATCGAGCGTCTTCAGCCCCTCGCCGGTGATGTAGACGACGACCCGCTCGCCGGCGCCGATGTCACCCCGCTCGGCGAGCTTGGCCAGGACGCCAATCGTGACCCCGCCGGCGGTCTCGGTGAAGATCCCGGTCGTCTCGGCCAGCAGGCGGATTCCCTCGCGGATCTCCTCGTCGGTGACGGAGTCGATCCCGCCCTTGGTCTGGCGGGCGTGCTCGAGCGCATAGGGCCCGTCGGCCGGGTCGCCGATCGCCAGGCTCTTGGCGATCGTCTCGGGCTTCTGCGGCTTGCAGACCTCCCAGCCTTCGGCGAAGGCGGTCGCCACCGGGCTACAGCCCTCGGCCTGGGCGCCGTTGAAGATCGGCTGCTTGCCGCTGAGCAGGCCCAGGTCCAACCACTCTTGAAAGCCACGGCCGAGCTTGGTGAACAGCGAGCCCGACGCGATCGGGCAGACCACCCGGTCGGGCAGCTCCCAGCCGAGCTGCTCCGCCGTCTCATAGGCAAGCGTCTTCGACCCCTCCGCGTAGTAGGGACGCAGGTTGACGTTGACGAAGGCCCAGGGGCGGGTTTCCGCGAGCTGCGTGCAGAGGCGGTTGACGTCGTCGTAGTTGCCCCGCACGCCAACCAGGTTGGTGCCGTAGATGCCGGTGGCGAGCAGCTTCTGCTCCTCGAGGTTGGCCGGGACGAAGACGTAGGACTCAAGGCCGGCCGCGGCGGCGTGCGCGGCGACGGCGTTCGCCAGGTTGCCGGTCGAGGCGCAGGCGACGGTCTTGAAGCCGAGCTCACGCGCCTTTGCCACGGCGACGGCGACGACCCGGTCCTTGAAGGAGTGGGTCGGGTTGGCGGCGTCGTTCTTGATCCAGAGCTCGGCGTCGAGGCCGAGGCGCTCGGCGAGCCGATCGGCCCGCAAGAGAGGAGTCAGGCCGGGCTCGAGCGGGTCGCCCGGACGGCCGACGAAGGGCAGGAAGTCGGCGTAGCGCCAGATTCCCTGCGAGCCGGCCTGGATGCGGCGCTTCGCCGCCTCGGGCTCGAGCGAGGAGTGGTCATAGGCCACTTCCAGCGGGCCAAAGCAGTTCTCGCAAACAAAGTGGGCGTCCAGCTCATAGGTGGCCCCGCACTCCTTGCACTTCAAGCTATCGATTGACATCCGATCTTCCTTTTCCGCCTTTACCTCGAAAAAAACCTCTGCCTGTGGGGCAGAGGTCCGATCGGACATCCCCCACATCTTCCAGGCCCATTACGACCTGCTGGAGTTGGCACCTCTCCTCGAACCAATGGTCCGAGGTGGTTGCCGGGGCTTCTACGGGCCAGTCCCTCCACCCCTCTAGATGTGGCACTTATGTGGGGAGAACCTTACCAGGGGTATTTCCCACACGGCCTATTAGGTAAACGGTGTTTACTCTTGTGCGAGCCATGCCCGACGAGACGATGAGCCAAAGCGATGCCGAACCTTCCGAAACCAAGGCTGCGACGGGCGGCGCGACGCGGCGAGCTCATTCCCGCGGCCACCAAGGCTGAGCCCCAGACTCCCAACGTCGAGCAGATCGACTCTTCCGGGCTGCGCTGGGTCAACATCGAGCGCCCCGGCGCCTTGGAGCGCGCCTGGCTGGAGACCCACTTCGACTTCCACGCCCTCGACCTCGAGGACGTACTCTCGCGCAATCAGCGGCCGAAGATCGATGTCTACGACGACTACCTCTTCATCGTCCTGCACTTCCCCGTCTTCGACCCGGCCGCCGGGCGGCTGGGCACCGGCGAGCTCGACCTCTTCGTCGGGCCCGGCTACGTGGTGACGATCCCCAACCAGCCGCTGCAGCCGGTCGAGTACCTGTTCGAGCGCTGCCGTGCCAAGGAGGAGCTGCGCGACCAGCTCTTCTCGCGCGGCTCCGGCTACCTGCTCTACCGGCTCGTCGACGACAGCT